>JBNRML010000022.1:0-3067 GCA_050309585.1 Lachnospiraceae bacterium | reverse complement strand
GAATGATGTTATACCATATCCCAAGTAAGTATTGTATCCTCTTCCAAATCCATTTTAGCTTTTCTTCCCAACACAACATCCAGGTATTTAGGTTCTATTCCGGTTCCCGGTCTTTTTGTGATAACACAATCCTCATTAATCACTTCACCACATTTGACAGCTTTCTTCAAGACAATGGAACGTCTTGCCTCTCTTCGTGGCACCAATTCACATTCAAGCACCGTCTTTTCTTCTCCACCAGAAATTTTTCCGATTAACTCAAAGATGCCAACTGCCTTTTTGAAGTCTTCCGGGTTTCCCGCATGGTAATGATCATTTCCCGGCAAAGTCTTATCTAAAGTAAAATGTTTTTCTATAACCTCTGCCCCATAAAGATACGCAGTAGTAAGTACCGTCATATTTTCATCAGGTAAAGTATGGTCGCTATATCCTATTTTTACATCCGGAAATACTCTTTTAAGTCCTTTTATCATATTTAAATTTGCATCTTCATTCTTACACGGATACGAAAGAACACAGTGCAACAAACATATTTCCTTGCACCCGGCATCCTTTATAACTCTGACGGCCTCCTCCACTTCACTTAGATAAGAAGCGCCAACTGACAAAAACACTGGTTTTCCTTTTTTGGCTATATGCCTGAGAAAAGGCAAATTTGACAAGTCAGAGGATGAAATTTTAAATATATCAACCATTTTATCAAGGTAATCTGCAGATTCAAAATCAAATGGTGTGGACATAAACTTTATCCCTACTGTTTTACAGTATTCACACAATTCCATATATTCATTTTCTCCAAATGAATCAAACTTCTTGAATAATTCATATTGTGTAGGCGTTGGTTCCTTTGTTATGTCCCAATATGCCGGCGAATTTTTTGATACAATAGTATTTGCTTTATACGACTGGAACTTTACTGCATCCACTCCTGCCCATTTAGCCTTATCAATATACAATTTTGCAGCCTCCAAAGGAGTAATATTCATTACTTTGGCTGTATCATAAAAATTAACTCCCACCTCTGCAATCAAAAAAGGTTTATTCATAATATTAATCTCCATTCTCAATCAAATTAACAACTGTGTTTCTTCCACTTCTTAAATCGTGCTTTTTCATTAAACCCTGCAACCTTTCTCTCTCAGTCTTTGGCATATTAATGTACAAATCCAACGTGGTTTCAATTTCATAGTCTCCAGGGTTAATACCTAAATAACAGAATCCATTTTCCCTGTCAACAAATCGGTGTCTGGCTTCTCTTTCATTTTGTGCCATTGCAATTGTCGGTACTCCAAGACAAGCCAGCTCATAACCGGTTCTTCCCCTTGATGTGATGGCTATATCACTCTGGCTCATAATCTCTGGCATATTTTTCACATCGTGCAAAATCGAAATATTATCTTTGGCAAATGCCATTAATTCATTGGCATTTGCCTTTGCTATTCCCAAAATGACATTAAACTTTATGTCATTATATTTCTCTTTAGAAATAATCTCTAAAAGACGTTCTGAATAGTTCATTGGGTCTGCACCGCCAAATGTTATCAATACATTTTTAACCTTATCTTTTATTTCTATATAATCATAGAACATAAATAATTTTGAAGATATGTAATACTTTTCACCAACCTTTGTATTTGGCAAATTACTTTCCGAATATAAAGCATTGATAACTACATCTGCCTTTGCAGCACCTTCACCATCATCTTCAAAATTTACTATTCTGCAATCAGGTAAAACCTGCCTCAAAGACGCCATGTAATCTACAGTTGTGGACAAAATGTCATTAATAAAAATGTCATATTGTTCTCTTTTTATGATTTCAAACAATTCAATCAATCCATTAACCGGTACAAGATTATGGGTTGTTTTCCCAAAAACCTCCCTCTCTGTCTGATTTATATCATAAAAAATGTCCGGCTTTGTGTAAAACTCATCCGCAATTTCCAATGCCCTGTATATGTGACCAATTCCTCTCTGATTATTTCCATTTACATATATGGCAATTTTCTTCTTGCTCAAAAGTTTCTCAACAATCATCAGGTCATTGAAATTATCCACATCAACAGCTTCCTCTTCTGATATCTCAAATACATCAATCTGACCACCTATTCTGGAAGTCTGTTTAACAATCTTCTTATCAGATATTACAAATGCACCTGTTTCCAAATAATTAGCCGGAAGATACTGTCTGTTCAGTCTTTCTTTGTAATTAGGAACCTTTTTCCCGTAGTATTCTCTCCAACTCAAGTGAGGTGCGTTGATAACAGAAATAACTGTATCCTTCTTCTCTTCAATGGCGTATTTTATGGCATTATCTAATGTTTCAGTTTTTAACGTCGGCGATGTAGGCTGCATGGTCACAACATAATCATACTCTTCTTCTTTTATGGCATCATAGATAACTTCATCAAGTGTGACATCATCCTTACATAATCCCTCATCGCGCATATGTACAAAAACACCCATATGTTTTGCTATAAGTGCAACCTCTTCTGAGTCAGTACTCACTATTACTTTTGTTATATATTCAGACTCTTTCGCATTATGTATTGCGTACCAAACCATTGGACGACCATTTATTATTCGTATATTTTTATTAGGTATTCCCTTAGAACCTGCTCTTGCCGGAATAACAGCCACAATTTCTTTCACACTTACCTCCACTTCTAGATACACATATATCTATTGTTCTATAATTCTATATTGTTTTTCTTCAATTCCTCAATAATCTCTATATACAATCTCATAGAATCAGTAATTTCGTAATGAAGTGTATCCGCTATCTGCATATAATCCATATGTTCATACCCATCCAGCAAATTTGACATTTGCTGTGTCAAAACCTCAACCGGAATATCAACGCCATATTCCTTAATCTTAATGACAACCTGCACAAGCTCTGTCATATATTTTGTTATTTTCGGTAATGCCGTCGCCAATTCATTATTAACATACTCACCTTTGCCCTGACAAATACCAATATAAAATTTATTTATCTCTTCAATTATTTCTTCTATTTCTTCTATTGTTTTCATATATCACACTTCTCCATTTATGCAGATTTATC
>JBNRML010000021.1:0-8180 GCA_050309585.1 Lachnospiraceae bacterium | reverse complement strand
CACATATATTCTAAATATTCTAATATTCGTAACTATTCTCAACACAAAAACGTATTATTTTATTATTAAGCCTCAAAAACTTCCTTTGCCAACATATCAAACTTTTCCTCATCCTCAGCCCTGTATTTTGACTTAATTGATACTACATTTTCAAAGATTTCTATATTCTTCATAGACTCAAGATAACCTCTCATCGCCTTTGCAGCCATTGGTGCCCAGGTTCCATTTTCAAGAAGTCCAACCTTTCTGTTCTGGTATCCTTTAATCTGGAGATGATGAAGGAAATCCTCCATTGGAACAAAAGCATTTCCGTCATATGTAGCTGCACATAAAACCATTCTGTCATATCTGAAGGCATCCTCAACACATTCAGCAATATCCTCTCTTGACAGGTCTGAAACAACAACTTTTTCTTCACCAAGGTTTCTGATTTTTTCAGCTAATAATTCAGCAGCTGCCTTTGTATTTCCGTGGATAGAAGCATATGCCACAAAAACACCCTTATTTTCAGGAGTGTAGCTTGACCATTTATCATATAAATCAATGTGATAGCCGAGATTTTCCTGCAATATTGGTCCGTGAAGAGGAAGTATTTTCTGAATATCAAGAGCTGATGCCTTTTTCAAAAGCGTCTGCACCGCCGCACCATATTTTCCTACGATGTTAAAGTAGTATCTCCTTGCTTCACATGCCCAGTCTTCATCAGTGTCAAGTGTACCAAATTTCCCGAAAGCATCTGCTGAGAACAACACTTTCTCCGTTGTTTCATATGTGACCATAACCTCCGGCCAATGGGTCATTGGTGCCATAATAAATTTAAGCTCATGTTTTCCAAGAGAGATTGTATCTCCCTCCTTAACTTCAATCTTTTTGTCTTCAATATCCACATCAAAAAACTGACTCATATATGTGAATGTTTTCGCATTTCCAACAATCTTTGCATTTGGATATTTTTCAATTGCATAAGTTAATGAGCCCGAATGGTCCGGCTCCATATGCTGAACCACTATGTAATCCAATTCCTTATCTCCAAGGGCTTCAGCTAAATTCTGACTCCATTTATCAAGACCCCTTGCGTCAACTCCGTCCATCAATGCAACCTTATCATCAATGATAAGATAAGAATTGTAAGCCATTCCATTTTCCACAACATACTGACTCTCAAACAAATCAATATCCTTATCATCCACCCCGATGTACTTAATGCTTTCTGAAATAAACATACTATTACCTCTCTTTTCTTATATGTATTTTCGACAATCCATCTGACAATTATATCACAGTAATCGTTCTTATAAAATATTATTATCTGTCTTTTTCACGTCAACCTCTACAATTTCTCCTCCCACTCTGTTTCCCTGAATCCAACAAGCACATCGTCACCGTCCACAAGGATTGGGCGCTTAACTAACATCCCATTAGTAGAAAGCAGTTTTAACTGTTCTTCTTCACTCATTTTTTTCAGCTTGTCCTTAAGCTGCATTTCCTTGTATAGAAGTCCACTGGTATTAAAGAACTTCTTAAGTGGCAAGCCACTCTTAGAATACCACTCCTTCAATTCATCATAAGAAGGATTATCCTCCACAATATGACGCTCAGTGTATTTTATTTTATTATTTTCCAGCCACTTTTTAGCCTTCTGGCAGGTTGAACATTTTGGATAACAAACAAATAACATTGATTAACACCTCTCTTAGCAATATATTTTCACAAAGTAAGTATAACACAAACCACTACCCCTAGCTACTCTTATCTACCTTAACACAATATCCTCATTTTTCACATTGTGTTCCCATTCCTCTCTCGTCAAATAAGTAAAATGTTCCGTTCTCACATCACCCATCAACTCGCAAGGCTTATTTTCCTCAGTATGATGATAAGCAAATCCACATTTCTCCTGACAGCGTTTCGATTTTACATTTCCGTCATAATAACCACACCACATTGCATCATATCCTAAATCCAAAAATGCATGTCTCTGCAACGCTCTTATTGCCTCTGGAATATACCCACTTCCCCAAAATGGCTCTCCTATCCAGTAGCCCACTTCTATTTCATTTTCGTTATTTGTGGTTAATGACTGTGCAGGCGGAATTAATCCGATACTTCCTATCGCTCGATTGTCTTCTCTTAAGCATACCGCATAAGTTTCATTATCTGACAAGATATTTTTTATTATCTCCCGACTATTTTCTACACTTGTATGTACAGGCCAGCCCGCTACCGGCCCTACAGATGGATTTTTAGCATACTCATATAAACTTTCAGCATCATCTTCCTGCCACGGACGCAAAATTAATCTCTCTGTAATAATTTCCTGTTTTCTCCATTTATCTTCGGGAGTCCCCACCTCAATTAAATTTCCGTCCAAATCATAAAATCTTACCACCTTCTGTCCCCAGCTATGCGTCATTAATGTATTTACAAACTCCGTTTCGGGATATAGTTTCAAAAGCTTTTCAACAAACTTTTCTATATCATATTCCTCAAAATATAACTCGCAGGAATTATTTTTATGTCCTATATCTTTATTTATAAATTCTCTAAAATACTTTTCTTCCTGCAGAACAAGCCCCTCTGTAAAAATCATATTCCCATCATTATCAAGTAAAACATCTAATCCGAACAAATTATGATAATATTCTTTTGCCTTTTCTATATCTTTTACAACTATCAAAATATTTTTTAATTTCACGTTAATCCTCCATGTCTGAGCGACTTCTCTTATTACTCAAGAATTATATCATAAAATGGGAAAAATATGATATATTGTATTTAATCCAACAAATAAAAGCATTAAATCCCCCCATTGCAGTTGCCCAAGGTATACAGCATCCCTAAACAAAAAACCCGCCTTAGAATAGAATATATTCTAAAACGGGTTTTCCTATTATGACTTTTCGTTCAGCATTCTTATTTCTTTTTCTTATGCTTACCTTTAAAATTGCCTTTCAAATTACCCTTCAATTGCAACATATTTATTATCTGCGACTGCTTTTTGTTCTTTTTTCGGTATATTAATGCTCAATATTCCATGTTTGAAATTGGCTTTAATATCTTCTACTTTAAGTTCATCTCCCACAAAAAAGCTTCTCTGACATGAACCACTGTATCTTTCCTGTCTGATGTATCTGCCTTTCTTTTTTTCCTCTTCATTTTCTGCTTCATCTTTCTCAAAACCTTTTGCTGCACTTATAGTCAGATAACCGTTCTCAAGTGCAATGTTAATCTCTTCCTTCTTAAAACCTGGGAGATCAATGGCCATTTCATATGCTGAATCAGATTCTTTAATATCTGTATTCATAATATTTTTAGCTCTGTGACCATACAACTTTTTTTCCAAGTTTTCAAATTCATGGTCATTGAATTCAAACCATGGATCCTGATAAAAGCGATCAAATAAATCAAAGTTTTCATTAAATAAACTAGGTGTCATCATAAGTCATCCTTCCTTTCTTCAACTAAACTCTAACTGCCTTGTTAACATGAAACTTTGAACCTGGAATGTTTGGAAGCATTTAAAAATGTTTCTTTTCTTTGTTCTGGTTATGTTATAGTCCTTTTGTTAGCACTTGTCAATAGTGAGTGCTAATGTTTTTTGTGTATTTTTTGTGAACAAAATATCAAAAAACCTCTGTTACCTTATATCCTTGTTCGATGACAGCCTGTTTTAAAATATCGTCTGGAACATTTACACTTAATTCCACAATAGCACTTCCACTCTTATGGCTAACCACAGCATTATTCACTCCATCAAGCGTTTCAAGTGCTTTTTTTACGTGCATTTCACAATGCTCACACATCATACCTTCAATTTTTAATGTCTTCTCCATTATTCCAGTCTCCTTTGTACTTTTTTTGTTCTTTTCTACATTATTAATATTAAATAAATTCAGCCTCAATGCATTTGTGATAACACAAAAGCTTGACATACTCATTGCAGCCGCAGCGAACATAGGATTCAATTTCCAACCTAATATGTTTATGAATACACCTGCTGCCAATGGAATACCAATAGTATTATATATGAATGCCCAAAACAGATTCTCATGAATATTTCGAAGGGTTGCACGGCTAAGTCGAATTGCAGTTGGAACATCTGACAGACGACTTTTCATAAGCACCACATCTGCTGCATCAATTGCAATGTCTGCTCCTGCTCCTATCGCAATTCCGATGTCAGCACTTGTTAGTGCCGGTGCGTCATTGATACCGTCACCAACCATTATCACATTTCCTTTTTGCTTTAATTTTTGAATAACTTCTTCTTTTTCCCCTGGAAGCACGCCTGCAATTACTTCATCAACTCCGGCTTTTGCTCCAATTTTTTCCGCCGTTAAGGCATTATCGCCTGTCAGCATGACCACCTTCATACCCATCTTATGCATTTCTCTTATTGCCGCAGGACTGTCCTCTTTTATTATATCAGCAACAGCGATAATACCCAATAGCTTATCATTTTTAATAAAATATATCGGTGTTTTACCTTCTTCCGAAAGCTTGTCAGCACGTTTTCTTTCCTCATCGGATATTTTTGCATACTCACTGACATATTTATAACTGCCACCAAGAAGAACCTCACCATTCATAATTCCTGTCAGACCATTTCCCGGCAAGATTTTGAATTGCACCACATTAGAGACTTTCATTCCTTCTTCTTCGGCTTTTCTTACTATTGCCCTTGCCAAGGGATGCTCGCTTTTTATCTCCAAGGCATATGCGGCAGCCAAAAGCTCTTTTTCATCTTTGGCATTTATTGGAACAATATCCGTAACACTTGGTTCACCATTTGTGATTGTTCCTGTTTTATCCAATGCAACTATCTGGGCCTTTCCTGTTTTTTCCAAAGAAACCGCTGTCTTGAATAAAATACCATTTTTCGCCCCAATTCCATTTCCTACCATTATGGCGACAGGAGTTGCAAGTCCAAGAGCACACGGACAACTAATAACTAATACCGATATTCCTCTTGCAAGTGCAAAACCAATGGTCTGTCCTGTCATAAGCCACCCTGCCACAGTAATGATACTAATTAAAATAACTGTTGGCACAAATACCCCTGCAACTTTGTCAGCAACCTTCGCGATAGGTGCTTTAGTAGTTGCTGCATCACTTACCAATCGGATAATCTGCGAAAGTGTGGTGTCCTCTCCAACTCTTGTTGCCACGCACCTTAGAAATCCCGACTGATTCATTGTCCCTGCCGAAACTGTGCTTCCCTCGGCTTTATCTGCCGGAATACTCTCACCTGTCAATGTTGACTCATTTACCGCACTATTTCCCTCTATAACATTACCATCCACAGGAATGTTTTCTCCCGGACGCACAACAAATACATCTCCCTTTACAACCTGGGCAACAGGAACAGTTATTTCCCTGTTATCCCTGACAACGGTTGCAGTTTTTGGTGCCAGCCTCATAAGCCCTTTCAGCGCATCTGTTGTCTTTCCTTTTGAACGTGCCTCAAGCATTTTTCCCAGTGTTATCAGCGTGAGTATCATGGCTGCAGATTCAAAATAGATTTCATGCATATATGTCATTACCGCATCAATATCTCCTTTAGCCTGTGCATCTGTCATGGCAAAGATTGCAAATGTGCTATAACCAAAAGCTGCTGTTGCCCCTAATGCAACCAGTGAATCCATATTCGGTGCAAAATGCCACAGGCTCTTAAAACCACTTATAAAGAAATGTTGATTGATTACCATGATAACAAATGTCAATAATAGCTGCAAAATCCCCATTGCCACATGATTGTTATTGAAAAAGGATGGTAAAGGCCATCCCCACATCATATGTCCCATTGAAACATACATCAGCACAAGCAAAAAAATAGCCGATATAATCAAGCGCTTCTTTAAAAAAGGCGTATCCCTGTCCTTTAATAATTCTTCCTCTGGTAATGATTGTACATTTTTATCATTATTTTTATTATTATTTCTGTCATCTATATTAATTTCTGCATCATATCCTGCTTTTCTGACCGCATCTATTATTTCTTCATTATCGGCGGTCCCCTCTACTCCCA
This sequence comes from Lachnospiraceae bacterium, assembly GCA_050309585.1. Lineage (GTDB taxonomy): Bacteria > Bacillota > Clostridia > Lachnospirales > Lachnospiraceae > Bovifimicola. The sequence continues at coordinate 2,152 of JBNRML010000021.1, read as the reverse complement.
TTGAATTGGTTAAAAGACTAACCGAACAGGAAGTCACCCCCTCAACGCCTGATACTGCCTTTTCCACTCTTGCCACACAAGCAGCACAGCTCATCCCCATTACTATATATTTTCTCAATTTCTTGCCTCCTCTTATTTCATTAATTTCTGCAGAGTTATTACCAATTCGTCTATTACATCCTCCTTACCATCCCTGATGTCTCTAGCAACGCATCCTCTAATATGACTTGCTAACAACTCTCTGTTTAAAGCATTTACCGCTGCATTAACTGCTGCGACTGTACCAGGATATCTGAGCAGCTTCTTTATCCTATCAACACTTTCTTTCCTTCAAATGCAAAACCGTAGCTGTGAATGTGTTCTTCCGGAATCCCCCGTAAGATTAGCTGAGCCGCATACTGCTTCTCCTCTATCTGGGCAAGAGCTGACTGTACTGTGTCCTTAAGTGTCTCCTCATCCTCCGCATCATGCACCTTGAACTCCAGGATAAATGCATCCTTTTCCATATCTTTTGGCTCAATGACCACATCATACCGACCAAAACCACTTTCCCGGTTTGAGGTTATGACATACTCTTGTGCCAAATCTACAATCAGTCCCAATACAAAGCCATGGTAAAACCGTTCCGGTTCATCATAAGACGGATTCTTTCCAGTGTCAAAGTAGCTGAAGGTTTGTAATGCCACACGGTTCATATAGACATTCATAGCTTTTTTGTCTCCCAAAAGTAGTGCATTTACAAAATCATTGTATGTTTCTGATGTTTCATCAAACCAGCCATGTACCATATTGTAGAACATATCCTCTACTTCTGCGTTGGTAAGTTTCAAATCATAAAGCACTGGTTTTCCCGGCACTTTCTTTTCTTCCTTTTTTAACACTTTTAGATAGCCACAAGCAAGCAAAAGGCTCCAGATGCCTTTTTCGTTTTTACCTAACTGGTTATACACAATCTGCTCATCAATCGGACAGCGAATGGTTTCGCCCTTTAGCATTGCTTCAAAGTCCATCTTTATACTTTTGCCGCTCTCTCTAATCAGTTTTCCCACAAGGCTGTTGGAACTGGTGTTAGCCCAATACGTGGCGATTTCCCCCGTATCCAGAAAGTTTAAAATCGACCATGGATTATAGATCTCCCTATGGTTACCGAATATGAAACCGTCATACCATCTCTTTACCGCCTTCTTTTGATCTCCTAACCCACATTCATCCAATGCCGCAAATACCTCTTCCTCCGTAAAACCAAAGGATGTGGCATATTTATCAGAAGTAGTTGTTACTACTTCCAGATTATTCAGATCTGAAAAGATGGAATCCTTGCTTACTCTCGTGATTCCTGTCATTATTCCGCGCTCAAGCCATGGATTAGTCTTAAAGGTTGAATTGAACAAACTTCTGGTAAATGCCACCAACTCATCCCAGAATCCATCAACATAAGCCTCCTGCATTGGAGTATCATATTCGTCTAACAGGATGATGACCTTTTTGCCGTAATATTCATACAAAAATTTTGACATATAATGAATTGCCATTGTTGCATCGACATCATCCATATTTACAGAAACTCGTCTAAAAAACTCTTTGTCTCCCTCATCCATAGTCTTACTTTCCATCAAAAAAGAATGTTCATTATACAACTCAGCAATCATCTGACAGATTTTTTTTCTTACATTATGGAAGCTATTTTCTTTCACATTAGCAAATGACAGACTAATCACCGGGTATGTCCCCTGTATCTTCCTATACTCTTCATTCTTACATATCTCAAACCCCTCAAACAAATCTCCCCTGTCTGCATAATCTAGCGAAAAGAACTGCTCCACCATACTCATGTTAAGTGTCTTTCCAAAACGGCGTGGGCGGTTAATCAGCGTAACGCTGTCCTTACTCTCCCACCATTCACGTATAAAATCCGTCTTATCCACATAAAAACAGTTTTTTTCAATAAGTTCATTAAACTGTTGTATTCTTATCGCTACTGTTCTTGCCATACTAATCTCCATGTCGGAGCAAATTTATTTGCGAAGACACGCGTCGAGAAATCAGGTTTATCCTGTTTCTCGACTGCGATAGCTCGAATTGAGGCTCCGACTCAATTCGTTGTGTGAAAAATCAGCACTTCAGTGTGATTTTTCACACTAATCCTCATTTC
>JBNRML010000020.1:0-41807 GCA_050309585.1 Lachnospiraceae bacterium | reverse complement strand
CAACAATATTCTTCACATAAACCCTGATATCCTCAGAATCATTTTCGCATTTTTCTTTTAATATTTTCAAATTTTCTTCTAATTTAACTTCGTCGAACTCAATTGGTTTTCCAATGTAAATAAGATTGTTTTCTGTATTCTGCAATCCCTCTTCGCTCATCAACAGTTCTTCGTAGAGTTTTTCTCCTGGCCTTAATCCTGTAAATTTAATCTCTATCTCACCCTCGCCATAGCCTGACAAACGTATAAGATTCTTTGCCAGATCAAGAATTTTCACCGGCTCACCCATATCAAGAACAAATATCTCACCGCCCTTTGCAAAGGCTCCTGCCTGCAAAACAAGAGACACTGCCTCTGGGATTGTCATAAAATATCTGATGATATTTGTGTCTGTTACCGTTACTGGTCCCCCCGCCTCAATCTGCCTTTTAAAAAGAGGAATTACACTTCCATTGCTTCCGAGAACATTTCCAAACCTTACCGCAACAAAATTTGTATCTTTATAACGATTGTTCATCATCTGAATAATCATTTCACAGATTCGCTTTGAAGCCCCCATAATATTTGTGGGATTCACTGCTTTATCCGTTGAGATTAATACAAACTTTGAAACTCCGGACTTAGCAGCTGCCTCTGCTGTTTTATATGTACCAAACACATTATTTTTTATGGATTCATTAGGACTGTTTTCCATGAGCGGCACATGTTTGTGGGCCGCAGCGTGATACACAATATCAGGCTTACATTCCTCAAAAATCTGATTTATCCTGTGCTCATTTCTAACAGATGCAATAAGAACCTTAAGATTTAGTTCCGGATATTTTTCAATGAGCTCCTGCTGAATATCATAAGCATTATTTTCATAAATATCTACAATTATGAGTTCCTTTGGTCCATACATGGCAATCTGTCTGCAAAGCTCGCTTCCTATTGAGCCTCCACCCCCAGTTACCAAAACAGTCTTATTCTTCACATAATCCATAACTATGTCCAAGTCTGTTTTTATTGGTTCTCTTCCCAGCAGGTCCTCAATTTCAACATTTCTAATATCATTTACACTTACACTGCCATTTACTAACTGATATATACCCGGAATCTTTTTAAGCCTACAATTAGTTTCTTTACAGATTTCCAACAATTCCTTTATCGTCCCATTATCAGCAGAGGGAATGGCAATAATAATCATCTCAATCTTAAATTCTTCCACATATTGAAGAATTTTATCTCTTCCTCCGACAACCTTTATGCCGGAAACAAATCTTCCATGTTTGCTAAAATCATCATCAATAATGCACTTTACAGAGTAGCTTGCGTACTCTGAGGTTCTTATTTCCTTAATGAGCATGGCAGCCGCCTGACCACCACCAATTATCATTGTGCTGGTTCCATGTTTCATCTCTCCATTGTCTGGTTTAACAGACCTCAAGAATCTGTATCCAAATCGTATTCCAACTGTTCCGGCCAACAATACCGCCGTATAAATAAATGGATGACTTCTTGGCACATTATATCCTCCAAAAATCATTTCAAGTATCTCCAGGACAAAACAGCATAGGCACGCAAAACATATATTAAGCATTTCATCAACACTTGCGTACTTCCATATGCTGGTATACAATCTGAAAACAAAAAATACAAGCATTACAAGAATTGTATTTATAGGGGAATATATGAGGATTGAGTGAAGATAATTGGTATCCACATCCTGAAATTTAAAATCATATCTTATGTATAAAGCCATAAAAGAGGCAAATTGCACCAGCATAATATCAAAAATTATTAGCAGTGCAAGCCTTGTTTTATACGCCCTACTCTTAACAAGTTTATCCATAATTATCACTTATATTCCTATGCGTCAATTTCCTTTAAATATCTGCTTAATGCATCCTGCCATGTTGGAAGTGGCTCAAATCCATTTGCCACAAGCTTACTCTTGTCAAGTCTGCTGTTAAATGGTCTCGCAGCCTTTGATAAGCCATATTCCTCTGTGGTTACAGGAATTACATTTGTACTCATTCCTGCCTGTTTATATATTTCAACTGTAAAGTCATACCACGAAATATATCCACCCTCATTAGTGGCATGGTAATAACCATACTTATCTGTTTCAATCATATCAACTAAAAGTCTTGCAAGGTCATATGTGTAAGTTGGTGTTCCAATCTGGTCGTTTACAACCTTAACCGTGTCATGAGTCTTTCCAACATTTATCATTGTCTTAATGAAGTTCTTTCCGTTAACACCGAACACCCACGCTATACGAACAATGAAATATTTTTCAAGAGTTTCTGCTACTGCAAGCTCACCCTCTAATTTTGTCTGTCCATAAACATTCATAGGCTTATAATCCTCGCAGTCCGGCTCCCATGGCTTCTCGCCCTGTCCGTCAAAAACATAATCTGTACTGATGTATACCATTTTTGCATCCAATTTTTTACATACTTCAGCAATGTTTTTTGTACCGGTGGCATTTACCTTGCGCACAAGCTCAACCTTGTCATCATCCTCAGCCATGTCAACTGCCGTCCAGGCTGCACAGTGAATAACCACATCCGGATTAACCTCTGAAATAACTTTGTCAACAATTTCCTTATCTGTTATGTCCATAGACACATATGGCATCTTCTCAACCCCTGCGTCTGTTATTATTCCACTGTATTCCGGGGCTACATCACTTCCCACTGCTTCATAATTTCTCTTTGCCAATTCATTCATGACGTCAAAGCCTAACTGTCCTGCAACTCCTGTAACTAATACTTTCATAAATTTTTCCTTTCTAACTTAAAATCTGTCCAGGTCACTACTAACTGTGACAAGACACTCAATTCTGTTTTATATCATACATCTTTTTTACTGCTGTAACAAGTCTTTTCCAAATATGATTTCATAAAGTGCACCAATGTCCATACTTTTCCTCACTTCTTCAGCAAGCTTATCAAACTGTTCTTCTTTGTACTTCCTTCTGTCTATTGCAACATCCTCAAACTCCTCATATCGATATCCTTTTTTCTCATAAAGCACCCTGACAATCTTTTCTGAAATTTTTCCATTGTCAAAAATACCGTGGATATAACTTCCGTAAATATTGTCTTTATAACATCCTCCTTCTTCCCCATCAGTTATTAACAATCTGTTTTCATCAGCCACCTTCTTTTCATTCCTGCCCATATGAATTTCATAACCTTCAATTTCTTCTCCTGACAATACAGAAAAAATGCCTGAAATGTTTTCAAATTCTGCCCTAATGCACTTTCTTGTCTTTTCACCTTCAAATACAGTGTGAACCGGCAAAAGTCCCATTCCGGGAACTCTTCCTCCACCTTCACTGTTTTTTGGATCCTCAATCATTTCTCCAAGAATCTGATAACCTCCGCATATCCCAAAAACCGGATTTCCCATTTCTGCAAATTTCCTGACCTTATCTTCAATTCCTGATTTCCTTAACCACATACAATCTGAAATTGTATTTTTTGTTCCGGGAATAATCACCATATCAGGTGTTCCAAAGTCTTCTGCCTTTTTCACATATCTTACTGACACATTTTTGTACTGGCTGAAAATATCAAAATCCGTGTAATTTGATATTTTGGGCAAATGTATGACAACTATATCTATCAGCTTTGCCTCTCTGTTATCAAATTTATCTGTGAGGCTGTCCTCCTCTTCAATATCCGCATCAACATAAGGAACAACTCCCAAAACCTTTTTTCCACCCTTATCCTCAAGTATCCTTATTCCATCATTAAAGAGATTAATGTCTCCCCGGAATTTATTTACCACGAGGCCTTTGACCAATTTTCTCTCATCTTCCTCAAGTAAATCAAGTGTTCCTATTAATTGTGCGAACACCCCTCCTCTGTCAATATCTCCCACAAGTAAAACAGGTGAATTCACAAGCTTTGCAAAACCCATATTCACTATGTCGTCCTTTTTAAGATTCATTTCAACAGGACTTCCTGCCCCCTCTATAACAATAATGTCATATTCCTCATCAAGCTTATTATATGCTTCTAAAATCTGTGGAATAAATTCTTTTTTTTTACTGAAATACTCCATTGCCCTCATATTTCCAACAACTTCACCATTCACAATTACCTGTGAGCCCACATCTGAAGTTGGTTTTAAAAGTATTGGATTCATTGAAATCTGAGGTTCAATGCCTGCTGCCTCAGCCTGCATCACCTGTGCCCGTCCCATTTCCAGACCTTCCCCTGTCACATAGGAATTTAGGGCCATATTCTGAGATTTAAAAGGCGCAACCTTATATCCATCCTGTTTAAATATCCTGCACAATGCTGCTGCAATGATACTTTTTCCCACATTTGACATTGTTCCCTGAATCATTATGTTTTTAGCCATTATAAAACAACCTTTCTAATTGCCGCGATAAGTGCCTGATTCTCCCTGTGTGTTCTTACCGCAATTCTGTAAAATCCTTTTTTCAGGCCTCTGAAATTACTGCAATCCCTGATTAAAATTTGTTTTTCAAGAAATTCCTCATACAAATTTTTCTCAGAATACAAAAGCAAAAAATTAGCTTCTGAATCAAAAACTTCTATACCAGTTTTCCTTATCTCATCTGATAAATATATCTTTTCTTCGTTGATGTATCTAGTGAGTTCATTTAAATACTTCTCATTATTCTTAACATATTTAAGGATACTGACCCCCGCAACATTTGCCGCGGACGAAACACTCCAGGCAGGCCCAAACTCCTCCAATGTATTTATTAGTTTAACATTTTTACTCAAGCCATACCCAAGCCTTATTCCCGGCATCCCGAATATCTTTGTAAATGCCTTTATAATCAGCACACTGTCATTCATATATCTTTTGCAGGAATATTTTTCTTTTTCTTCCACAAAATCCATAAAGCACTCATCTATCATCAAAAAGCTTTTTTCCTCACTTGCCTTTTTTATGAATTTCCCCAGCAGATTGTCTGAAATGATTTCTCCTGTTGGATTGTTAGGCTGACACAGAATAATCAAATCCATGCCTCTCATCCTGTCCAAAAAGTCCTCTCCAATAAAAAAACCTTCTTCCGATAATTTCCTTTCATAATGGCTCACTTCTGAACCTGACTCCCTAAGAGCCTTCTCATACTCTGAAAAGCAGGGTGTTGCTATCAAAGCTTTCTCCGGCTTTAAGAAATTTACAGCCTTATAAATGATATCAATTGCACCATTCCCACAAATTATATTTTCAGGCTCCAATTTCTCAAACTCAGCAATCTCCCTCTTCAATTCAATACATTTGTCATCAGGATATTTTTCACAAAGATAAATACTATCCCTAATATCTTTTTTTACCTCATCAGGTATTCCAAAAGGATTAATATTTGAAGAAAAATCATATCCAATTGTTTTGTCGTATATATTTCCACCGTGTTTATCCATGTTCCTCTCCATTTCGCAGACACAAATAGCTGTGTTTTATAACAATATGCAAAAAACCAAACTCCTCAAAATCATTGAAACAAATAATGTAATAATTGTGGTGCCATACATTAATCTGTTTGCCCTCACAATATCTTTTTTCTCTATTTCCCTGATTTCATCCCCTATGGTATCTTTTTTGCACAGTTTTCCAAAATAATATGCATCTCCCGCAAGCATTACATTTAATGCTCCCGCACACACTGCCTCTGTCTGTGCTGAATTAGGACTTGCATGTTTTCTTCTGTCCCTTTTCCAAATTCTTGCGGCATTTCTTCCATCCATCCCCATGACACAGGCGGCAAAAATCATATTTATTGCAGTTATTCTTGATGGAATGTAATTCACCACATCATCAACTATTGCGGCAAATCTTCCAAAATACAGATATTTGTCATTTTTATATCCAATCATTGAATCACAGGTATTTATAGACTTGTAAAAAAAACCTCCAATGGCTCCCATAAAAGTCATATACATAATAGGTGCTGTCACCCCGTCTGAGGTATTCTCTGCTATAGTCTCCACCGTGGCCTTAACTATTCCTTTTTCATCAAGTGTCTCTGTGTCCCTTCCAACAATCATTGACACAGCCTTTCTTGCTCCAGGAATGTCTCCTTCAGAAAGCTTTTTATAAACCTTCATACTCTCATTTTTCAGACATTTTGGAGCAATCATATAATAGCACATTATTCCGTCTAAAATAGTGCCTGCAAACAAATTTATTTTATATGCAAATATCAAAAGCACTAATGGCACTGCCACTGATAAAACATTTGTAATTAATACCAAAAGCATGCCCTTAACAAACTTTTTATTATTCTTATCTTCTTTTCGATACAGCATTTTATCCAATCGTCTTATAAGTGAACCTATCAGTCGGATTGGATGCGGGAGCCTGTAAGGGTCCCCCAATATGCAGTCAATTAAAAAACCTATTAGTAAAACCATTTCAAAATTTCTCCAAAATATTTATGCCTGTCCCGTCAAACTCCACCACATATCCATGGCCATTACTTACCCCATAATCATAGTAATTCCTTTGCTCTCTATCAAATTTTTCCATAATGGACATAATGGTTCCACCATGAACCACCAGGCAAATTAAATTATCAGTATCTGTTTCTATATCTGTTTCTCTCCCTTTTTCAACAATCTCTAAAAATGCCCTGACACATCTATCCTTGAATTCAGTAATATCCTCACCACCTGGAAAGGCCATTGTGCCATTGCTGTCAATCCATGCCTGGTATTCCTTATCGCCACTAAGTTCCTTATGATTTTTATTTTCAAATCTTCCAAAATCACACTCTCTTAAATCATTTTTAACAGAAAACTCTCTGTTTCCAAAAATAATTTCCGCTGTTTCCTTGCATCTCCTGTAGGGGCTCGAATATATTTTAGAAGCAGTCCTCCATTTATAAATACCTTCCAAAAGATTATTTTTCAATTCTTCTATTCCCTGGGAACACAGTGACTCATCTGTAGTCCCGATATACCTCCTCAATGTATTCCCCTCAGTTTTTCCATGTCTCAATAAAATAATTTTCAACCTTTAATCACCATACCAATTCCGCAGACAGCTCTGACAACCATATCTGCATTTTCTGCCACCAGACAGCCAAATCTTCCTGCATTTTCCCTGTAAACTCTCTCAGCTCTATCTATTGGAACGATTCCGCTGCCGATTTCATTCATAATAATGCACCAGTCATTTTTTCCATCCGTAAGCCTGCCAAAAATACTATCAATACCAATATTCTCCGTTTCAGCCCACCATATAAGCCTGTGGCAATTCTTATAAATAATCTTCTCTTTATCGTTACACTCATCAAGAAGGATTTTTACATCAGAAGCTTCAAAGTCTGCAACATAGGCATCCTTAAAAACATCCGTATTCTTTGCATAATCCGTTTTTCCCTGATAAGCGCCACCTGTAATAAATAATTTCATAGTTGTTCTCCATTAATCTATACCAATTTACACATTACTGCTATTAAAACAAGCTGTGAGAGCTCACACAATTGCAGGAAATACCCTGCCAAATCCCCTGTTATTCCTCCAAAACTTTTATAAGAAAAAATCCTGTAATATACAAAGCTCATAATTGCAGCTAAAATACAGCCTGCACCAATTTTTAAATCCACATACAGCATACCGGCAAAAACAATAATCAAATACAAAAGTTCTGTGATTATTGTTGCAGTTTTATGAGCCGGTTCCGAAAAATTTGTTAAGCTTCCCTTTCCGGTTGCACTCTTAAAGGTCACCGCCGCCAAAGCGCTAAACGCTCTTGACACCACAAAACATCCTGTTGTCATTAAAATAAATTTCTCACTTTCAATCTGGTAAAGGCAGGCAAACTGCAAAAGCAGGTAGATTCCCAAATGAAGTGCCGCAAAAGCCCCAATATTCGAATCCTTCATTACACTGATTTTTTTTCCCCTGTCTCCCATACAGGCCATGGCATCGCAAACATCCATAAATCCATCAAAGTGAATGCCTCCCGTCACAAAAAACGGAACCGCCACCGCCAGGGCTGCAAAAAAAATATTTGTCATCCCTAAATATCTGCACATAAAACTCAGTAAATATATGATTCCACCAATAACACCGCCAATCAGTGGAAAAAAACAAAGGGCATATCTTCTGTTTTCTTCCTTCCACTGAACCCTGGGCATTGGAATCCTTGAATACATCAAAAATGCAGATGCAAATGAATTTATAATACTTTTCATTTTAGTTTTTATTTCCTTTCAAATAGAGTGGTATTCCATAAACCATTTCAACCACCATTTCCGCTTCAAAAGCAAGTCTCTCGTTTATTTTTCCCATGTTTTCAATATATTTTTTCGTTTCACTTAAATATTCCATACCATCTTCTCCCACCTGATTTGTGATAGCTATGAGTAATTCACATTTCATGGAAAGAGCGATAATTTCTCCGCTAACCTTTTCAAAGACATTTTCATTATATTCTCCTGAAAACATCTCATTGGCACACAGATTTCCCACACATTCAAGCAAAATTACCGATGACTTATCCACATTTATTTTATCAATATCTCTGTATTTTTCAATTGTTTCAAAGTCTTTTCCAGACCTCATGTCCCTGTGCCTTTTAATTATCTCCCCTGCATCCTTTGAAAAGGGTTCCATAGTGGCAACATAGTATTTTTTTACATCCCTGTCAAAATAATTCTTTTCTATAAGATTCTCTGCAAAGCGCGACTTTCCACACTTGCTCCCACCGGTAACCAATATAAGCATATTTACCTCAATTCCAACTCAATTCTTCATAGTTTTCTAACTCAGCTCTTCATAGGGTTCGATTTCCAGATTATTAAAAAGATGCTTTGAATCATAAAGATTTAATACACCGTCCAGAAGAGGGAAAATCATTACTGCTCCTGTTCCTTCTCCAAGACACATTCCAGCATCCAATACTGGAGACACTCCCAGATAATTTATGACTGCTCTTGCCGCCGGCTCCTCAGATATATGGGAAGGAATACAGTAATTCACACTTTCCTTAAAAATCACCTTTGCCATTGCAGCAGCTATTGCCGAAATAAAACCATCTATCACGATGGGCACATGGTATTTTGCTCCTCCTAAAAAAACACCCGTAAGTCCTGCAATGTCAAATCCACCAAGACTACTGAGAAGCTCAATTCCCAAATCAACATTTTTCTCTGCCTCTTCTATTTTAGGTGGATTATTTATTTCAATTGCCCTTTTTATGGCTTTAATTTTCCTGTCAATTCCCTCTTTTGAAAGACCTGCCCCCCGGCCGGTCACCTCTTCCACCTCTTTATTTAATATAATAGCTGCCAAAGCTGAAGAAGTCGTAGTATTTCCGATGCCCATTTCTCCGGTGGCAATGATTTTATACCCTTTTTCCTTACATTCCTTTACAAGATTCATTCCGTGGAAAATGGCCTTTTCACATTCCTCTGTAGTCATGGCTTTTCCCTTCGTTATGTTCTTTGTACCTCTTGCAACGCAACAGTCAATAATTTTTTCTTCACTGCCTGCTGTTTTCATTCCTATATCAACAGTTATGACATCTGCTCCGAAGGAATTACAGAGACTATTTATATTTCCGTCTCCCAAAGCCATTGCATTGGCAACAATGGTGGTGACCTCCGAATCAGACTGGGTAACTCCCTCTTCAACCACACCGTTGTCACCACACATTACTATTACACATTTTTTGTCTAGATTAACATTTTCAGTTCCCGTAATGCCAGCAATTTTTATTATCATATCTTCAAATCTGCCAAGGCTGTGAAGGGGTTTTGCAATGCTGTTCCATCTCAACTCTGCCCTTTTGGTTGCCTCCCTGTCAATGCCTTTATATTCGCCTATAAATTTATTTTTTATTATTTCTTCACTCATACGCTACCTCTGCATCTGTCTATAAAGTTATCTGCAAATTTCTCATTTCCATAAAAATATATGTGTGGAAAACCTGCATACAAATTTTCATTTTCAAAACCCGTATAGTATTTCAATCCATTGCTCTTTTTTTGTGCCTCAAAATCCTGTCCACAATTCGAGCTCTCCCAATAATGAAACTCGTGGGCTGTAAGTGAATCACATTCTTTGCCAAATACCTTTTTGCTTTTTGGAGATAAGGTCACATATCCAAATCTTACCAGCTTTTCCTTTTCAAATACACTGCCCTTTATCACTCCCGCAAGAGGGTATTCTCTCCCGTCCTTCTTAACAAGCTTTTCGTGAAGGTACATAAATCCTCCGCACTCCGCAATGACAGGTATTGAAAAAACAGCTTTTTTTATACTCTCTAACATTTCCTTATTTTCTGACAGCCTGTCTGCATATAATTCCGGATATCCTCCCGGAAGAATAAGACCTTTTGCATTTCTTGGAATTTCATGGTCATTTAGTGGTGAAAAATATTTTATTATGCATCCCTTTTTCTCAAGATAATCAATATTATCCTGATATAAAAAGCAAAAGGCTTCGTCCCTTGCAACAGCAATCACAGGCTCATCTGATATTTTCGTTTCTGGTTCTTTCGAGTATTCGCTGTATTCACTGCTTTCATTGTTTTCACTGTTTTCTCTGCTTTCACTGTATTCGTTGCTTTCACTACTTTCGCTCACTAATCTCCCTGCATTTTTCGATATTTCAATTATCTCATCCAAGAGTATATTTTCTTCACAGGTCTTTGAGAGCAGCATAACCTTTTCCTTTAAGTCACATACCTCGTCTGCCGTTACCAGCCCCAAATGCCTTGAATCAATTTCTAATTCCCTTTTGTAAGGCAGTCTTCCAAGATATTTTATATCAAGCTTCTCACACATCTTTTTCACAGAATCCACCAGACTCTCCGGCAGTCTGTTAAAAACAGCCCCACATATTCTATTTTTCTTATATCCAACAAAACCCTGAAGCACTGCACCGATAGAATCGCTCATTCCCCGGCAGTTAACAACTAATATAACAGGTGTCTTTGTAATCTCACTGACTTCCATTGATGAACCCTTTTCACCCACTCCGTCGTAAAATCCCATAACTCCTTCAATGACGGTCATTTCCCTGCCATATTCTAAAATAAGTTCACATATCTTCTTATCATCACAAAAAAAGCTGTCAAGATTTCTTGCATTTACGCCTATGATATTTCTGTGAAACATTGGGTCTATATAATCAGGACCACACTTAAAAGAAGACACATCATAACCCCTGTCTGCCAATGCCTTTACTATGCCAATGGTAACTGTGGTCTTTCCACAGCCACTGTTTGTCCCTGCTATCATTATTCTGTTTTTTACTGCAATTTCGTTGCAATTGTTTATGTTATTGTAAATACTGTGACTCATAAAAGTTCAACCTCTATCTACTGCTGCATATGAAAATCGGATTTTCTCCCTGTAACATTCTGTGACTTCCAATCTTATTTACTTTTGTGACAGCTACCTGTACAAAATCTGCTTCCATTCCCTGTTCATCAAAAACCTCAGTTATTGTACCAAGCGTCTCTAGAGATACAGCCGTTATAACAAATTTACAGTTATCATTTTTCATTCTGGCACACTTTACAATATCTCTGATTTTTTCACTTCCGCCGCCAATAAATACCTTGTCAGGAGCTGGAAAACAATCAAGGCTGTTCTCGATATCAGACTCAATAACCTCTATATTATCACACGAAAATTTAACCACATTTGCTTTTGTCAATTTCACAGCCTCTTTATTTTTGTCCACGGAATAAACTTTTCCCTTTAATGCCTGAATTGCCATTTCAACACTCACTGAACCTGTTCCACATCCCATATCCCAGCAGATGTCATCTTTTCCAACAGAAAGTTTTGACATTACTACCGCTCTTACCTCAGCCTTTGTCATTGGCACACTGCCTCTTATAAACTCGGTATCAGAAATACCAATTCTCTTCTCTTTTTCAAATTCCGGATTTTCCACATAAAGTAATGCTAATGGACCTGATTCATAATTAATAAAATCTGATATCCTTCCTTTTTTCACTGATTCATTTTCAAGGCCAAGGTTTTCGCCCAATATTATATCAACATCTTCTTTTCCATACTTCTCAAGTCTTTCACAAACCTGTCCTGCACTGTATTTTCCACCAAGCAGGAAAATTGTCTTTTCATTTTCCACAACCTCCCTGACAATATTAGCATCAGCCCCATGAAGGCTCACAAAATTCATATCCTGCCATGTTTTATTTATTCTCCCTGCAAAATATACAACAGAAGAAATTCCATTTATTATCTTGACATTTTTTATGTTTCTTTTTTCAAATGCCTCCAACACTTTAGCGGCACCACTGAAAAAACAGGCATCCCCAGACATCAAAATCACCGCATCAGAAGTCATATCACTGTTATTTAAAATCCATTCCGCTATTTCATCTCCGTGGTAGGATTCTAGTACAATCGGATTTTCACACTCATTTATAAGCTCCTTAACACTCTCTAACACTCTCTTCGCACCGGCAAAAAAACTTGCACCTGAAATAATATTTTTAGCTTCTAAAGTCAGTGTGTTTTTTCCATCCACACCAGTGCCAACTATATAAATATTTCTTTCGCTACTCATTTTTTGCCTCCCATTCCGATATTATTTTCTTCATTTCATCTAATGAAACGCCCGATTCTTTTGGTCTTTTTAATATCAATACTTCCATATTTAAATCCCTGGCTGCATTGATTTTTTCTGAAAAACCTCCTGTCTCTCCACTTTCCTTTGTAATGAGATATTTGCATTTCGCTTTTTCAAATGCCTCATAATTTTTCCGATAATCAAAAGGTCCGCGCTCCGCTATGATTTTCTCCCTGTCAAATCCGGTCAAAACACATTCCTCAACAATTTCTGGTACATCAAGTACCCTGAGCACACAACGCCTGTTATAGTCATTTATTTTTGTGAGATTTTTCAACTCTTTGCTTCCCGTAGTAACAAAAATATTATCTTTACTTTTATCAGCTTCATTTAAAAAATATATTATTTCATCTAAGGTGTCAAACTCTCTTCCATATGTATTTCTGCTTTCTTCGCGTATGACCCTGCATCTTTTTATACCTGAGCTTTCACAGGCTTTTTCAATATTTCTAGAAACCTCTTTGGCATAGGGATGTGTGGCATCAATGACAAGAGATACGTCATATACTTCAAAAACTTCCTTCATGGCCTCCTCATCGAGCCTCTTATTCAGTACGTTAACATATTCAGAGTCCGGAAGCATTTTCACACCATATTCACTGACAACGCTCACAAAAATCTCGATGCCATTTTCTGCGGCAAACTCGCACAGCTTTCTTCCTTCAGTTGTTCCTCCAAAAATAAATATCATTTTCTTTCCTTCATTTCACTTAAGTTAAATTTTGTAGCCCCGTGGAGTGACCATCATTCCATGAATATTCTTTGTCTGACTATTGCCCACAAATACTGTTGTAAACATATTTACTTCTGTATCCTTTAGTTCCTTTAATGTCAGCACATTACTTTGCTGACCTTCTCTCCCAATGTTTTCCACATACCCACAGACTATATTTTCATCTCTGTATTTCAACAAAACGTCACAGGCCTTTTTAAGATAATCGCTTCTCTTTTTTGAAGACGGATTATAAATGGCAATTTCAAAATCTGCCATGGCCGCACACTCAAGTCTTTTCTCAATAAGTTCCCAGGGAGTTAATAAATCAGAAAGACTAATAACACAAAAATCATGTGTTAATGGTGCCCCCAAAACAGCGGAGCCCGACAAGGCGGCTGTTACTCCCGGAATAACTTTTATATCCACGTTTTTATAATTAACCGCCAGTTCATATGCTAGACCCGCCATACCGTATAAAACGCTGTCACCACTACATATGATTGCCACATTTTCTCCGGATTCAGATAGTCTCAATGCAAGCTCTACCCTCTCCGTCTCTCTTCTCATTGGCGTTGATTCATATCTTTTTTCAGGAAAAAATTTTTTAATCAACTCAACATAAACCGTATATCCAACAATCACGTCGCTGTTTTCTATTGCCTCTCTGGCCTCAATTGTCATACCTTTTTCGTGACCCGGACCAAAGCCCACTAAATATAAATTCATCTTCTCACACTCTCTATTCACTTTGTGTCAAAATTCTACTTCACAGGATTGATTTCCCTAATCATATCGATGCTCACTTCCGATTCTGCAACAGCCAAGGTCACACCATTTTTTGCCTGCTTTTTAACCAGAAGCTTTTCTCCTCTGACAACTGCACTTCTCTCGCACACATTGTCAACTCCTGTTATCCCTTTTACAAAATCAGATTTTGTAAAGTCTCCCTCAACACTATTTAATTCTTCAGCCTCAAAAAAACTTGACTCAATATCATATTTATCACAAAAATCCATTATGGCTTTTTCTCTACTTTTTAGTGTTATGGAACGAAGCTCCCTAACCCGTCTTATGTCTATCTTATTTTCTTTTAGTCCTTCTAAAATTTCTTTTTCAAAAATATTGCTTTCAATATCCTTTCTGCAGCCAACTCCAAGAATTATATTTTTAGGCAACAATAATAATGCATTTTTATCAGCCTCTCCACATATTGCAATATCCGCCAGTCTCTTATCCTCCACAAATTCATACTTATCAGAAAAGTTTTCAATTTCATACTCCGAATAAAATCTGATTTTTTCATCGTTTAAAACCTTCGCTGCCACATTTTTGGATTTTTCCAAATCAGTTAACACAAGATTGTTGGCCTTTGCGAAGCTGTCCGGAGAAAATCTTTTCGCCACATCTGTAGCCGTGGTAATGACAGGAACTGCCCCCATTTTCTCCGCCAGATAATTTGTAAATGAATTTCCTCCTCCAAGGTGACCGGACAATAAAGAAATGACAAATTTTCCCTCCGTATCCACAACTATGATTGCCGGGTCGCGGTCTTTTCCACAGGTAAGTCCATCTGCCATCCTCACAGCCATACCGCAGGCACCTACAAACACAATATAATCGGTGCCGTCCATGAAAAGCTTTTTCATACAGTCTTTTCCACTGCTGATTGAAATACCATACCCACGATAGTATTTTTCAAATATGTATTTATGACAATCAAAATCTCTCCTGATTTTTTCTTCAATTACTCCTTCCAAAACCTCTCCAGCTTTAGAAAAACTAATCATCGATACCTTTTTCATATATTAATTTTCCACCGCTTTTCTAAATTCTGTCTCAAAGGTTTTATCATAAAGCTTTGAGAGCTCATAATCATCCCCAAGAACATTTCCCACCACAATCAATGCTGTTTTCGTGATATTATTTTCCCTGGCCTTTTCATACAGTTCTGAAACCTTACATCTTATTACCTTTTCCTCCGGCCAAGTTGCCTTATAGCATATTGCCGCCGGTGTACTCTCATCATAACCACCTTCTGTCAGTTCATGTGACAATTCTTTTAACATTCCCGTGCTCAAAAAAATAACCATGGTTGAATTATGGCTGGCTAATAATCTTATTTTTTCCTTTTCCGGAACCGGTGTCCTCCCTTCCATACGGGTTAGTATTATGGACTGTGAAACATCCGGCAATGTGTATTCCGCCTTTAATGCTGCGGCAGCCCCACAAAAAGAGCTGACTCCGGGGCAATACTCAAATTCAATATCATTTTCCTTCAAAATGTCCATCTGCTCCCTGATTGCTCCATAAATACATGGATCACCCGTGTGAAGCCTGACAGTATTTAAACCCTTTTTTTCTGCCTCGACCATTACTTCAATTACTTCCTCCAGATGCATTTTTGCACTGTTATATACAATACAGCCTTCCTTTGCCATCTTTAACAGCCCGGGATTTACAAGAGAACCGGCATAAATTATCACATCTGCATTTTCTATCAGCCTTGCACCTCTCAATGTTATTAAATCCTCTGCTCCGGGACCTGCACCAACAAAATTAACCATTGATTTCCTCCAATATTTTATCCTTTATTTCTGCTGCATTTTCAGTTGCTCCAATAATACCATATTTATTTGAAAACACTATTGCACCCACTCTGATTTCACCCTTTACCCTGCCATCAAGATAATATTGTATCCTCTTCATAAGGATACTTTTCATGGCTTCAAAATTTTCATCCTCTGACATTTTTTTAAGTGCATCATCCACTGTAACACATTTATCAATCTCTCTTAAAATGTCACTTCTCATTCCTGCCAGAACTCCACAGGTAATGAGTACCTCCATCCTGCCATCTGCATTTGATGAATGAGTATTCATGATACCTGCTCCCAACTTTACCATTTTTCCTATGTGTCCCACAATAAGTACATTCTCAAATTTCATTGAGACAGCAATATTCACTGCTTCCCCAATAAAGTTGCTGCAGGTTACTGTTTTATCCAAAATCTCTGGAAATTCATTACTTAAAAATGTCTTTCCATAGTTACCCAAGGTAATCAGTATGTTTTTTCTGCCACTTTCCTTAAGCACATTTTCTTCAATCCTGATAGTATCAATAATCGCACTGTTACTCATTGGCTCCACAATGCCCGTAGTTCCAATTATTGACAAACCACCCTCTATTCCAAGCCTTGGATTAAAGGTTTTCCTGGCAATTTCCTCACCACCTGGTATTGATATCTCGATTTCCAGTCCATTTTTATATTCTGCCTCTTCCATGACTTCCAACACACATTCACTTATTATTTTCCGTGGCACTGAATTTATTGCTGCTTCCCCCACCGGCTGGTCAAGACCTTTTTTTGTTACAACACCAATACCCTGTCCGCCCTTTATCAATACTTTTCCACCTTCGTCTATTTTTTTTACCTTGGCATACACACAAATTCCATTTGTTATGTCAGGGTCATCACCACTGTCTTTTATAATTCCGCATGATACATATTCCTCTGACATAATTATATCAACAGGCTCAAGACATAACTCTATCCCCTTTGGTGTTCCAATATAAACCTCATCAACCACAGATTTCGAAAGTAACATCATTGCCGCGGCCTTTGCCGCCCCTGCGGCACAGGAACCTGTTGTATATCCACATCTCAGTTTTTCGTTTCCCTGATAAATATATGCATCAAGCATTTTCCATTTCCTCTCTGACAATGTATGACCTATATGATTTATTTGCAAATGATGGTTGTGAAATACCCTGCACCATCATTTAATGCTTCCTTTGAATCATATACCTTTTCACTTGCAAGGCCCAGATTTTCAACTGCATATATTTCACTGCCTTCACAAATTTTCTTTATGTCCTTAATTTTTTTACTTCCCTTCATAATTACCTTGTTTGTATTTAATGAAAGAAGCTCATCAAAATTTTGACTTTCTCCTGAAACAACAAGAACGCTTTCATCTCTTTGAACAAGGGGAATACCAAGCTTTGCCGCTGTTCCCTGAATGCTTGATACACCTGGAATCATCTGAACATCATAATTATTTTTCTTTACCCTCTCTCCAACATATGAAAAGGATGAAAAAATCGACACGTCTCCTATATTTAAAAATGCAATGTTTTTATCATTTTTCAAATATATTTCCAAATCCCCTGCAATCTTATCGTAATTATCGTCAAATACTTTTGTATTTCCCTTACTCATTGGGAAATCAATATATATTATGTCTTTTTCGGACAAATCCACAGCCTTTTTGACAATATCAAGTGCCATATTATTTTCGCCCATGGTTTTTGGAACTGCAATAATATCCGCTTCATTTATTATCCTGACTGCTTTTAATGTGAGAAGCTCATAATCTCCCGGCCCCACACTCACGCCATATAAAGTTGCCATAGCTTCCGTTGTTGTTCCTCCTGTTTTTCATAATGTGCTTATTCTCTGTCATAAATCTGATAAAGAATTGCATTACATATTGCTGCCGCCACTGTGCTTCCGCCCTTTCTTCCATCAGCGACAATATATGGAACACCACACTTTTTTATCATTTCCTTAGACTGAATTACATTGACAAATCCCACAGGGACTCCTATTACAAGTTTCGGCACAAATTCTCTATTTTCAATCATCTCAGCAATCCTTATGAGGGCAGTGGGTGCATTTCCCACAACATAAATTACATCTCTGTCCGAAAAAACATCAGCTGCCTTTTCCACAGAAGCAACCGCCCTTGTTATTCCTCTTTCTCTGGATATTTTTGCCACTTCCTCATCAGCCATAAAACATTCTATGTCGCAGCCCAGTTTTCCGAGTGCGGTTTTATTAATTCCTGTCTTTGCCATATTTGTGTCAGTAACAATAACACCATGATTTCTGATACATTCAAAAGCCGCTTCCACGGCATTCTTTGAAAATTTCATATTTTCCAGATATTCAAAATCAGCCGTTGTGTGAATGACACGCTTAACTATTATTTTTTCCTTATCAGACAAGTGAGGTGTGTCCCCTAACTCGGCCTCTATTATCTCCATGCTTCTTTTTTCAATATCTTCAGGCTTAATATTTTCTAATTCCATATCTTTATCCTATGTGAAATATTCTCTTTAATATTTCATCTTCCACTAGAATTCTCTTTGCCATTTCCCTGTACTCTTCTTCGTGAAGATATGTGTGTCTGAATGGCTTGATAGATGGTGCCAAATCAATGGCCTCAATATAATCGTTTACATTAAGATTCAATGTCTCAACATAGTCGAAGAAGCCTGTGTCTGTAAATATTGTTCTAATTCTCTGGTATCTGTGGTCCTGAACAAGACTCATTAAATATGTGGCAATACCTACCTGTACACCATGAAGCTGTGGATTTTCACTCTTCTTATCAAGGGCATGGGATATAAGGTGCTCACTTCCACTTGTCGGCGTACTGTTACCTGCTATCTCGTTGGCTATTCCACTCATTGCCAGTGAATCAAGAAGCTCCTTTAAGAACAAGTCATCTTTGATTGTTTCAAATGGTGTTCTCACAAAACTGTTTACTGATTTTTTGGCAATCATCATTGCACAGTCATTTATATCAGAATATCCCTTTTTATTTTCAAAAACCCAGTCATAAAGTGCGGTAATCTTTGACACCATATCACCAATTCCTGAATACAAAAATCTCTCTGGTGCACTTTTAATTACATCAATATCAACAATTATCCCATATGCCATCTTAGCCGGTACAGAATTTCTTCTGCCATTTATTATCAATGATGCACTTGCACTTGAAAAACCATCACTTGATACAGAGGTCGGAATACTGATAAATGGAAGCTTTCTCAAAAAGCTGCAGTATTTAGCAGCATCAATTACTTTTCCTCCACCAATGCCAATTACAGCCTGTGTTCTGTTTGGAAGACTGAAGGCGAGCTCATTAATATCCTCTAATTTTACAGTATCTAACTCCTGGTATTCCAAAACTTCAATGTCATTGTCCCTTAATGACTGCATAACGGTCTGTCCAAACATATCAATAAGACCATTTCCAAAGAAAATAACCACCTTTTTCAAGTCATCTTCTTTCAGATAATCACCTATTTTTGATAAAGCTCCTTTTTCAATTTTTAATAATGCCGGAATGGCAATATAATCATTATTTACTCTTTTCATTTTACATAAACCTCCATGTCAATTACAAAATCACACAAGTCTCTGAATAGTTATAAATTATATCATAAATTCTCTGGCTTTCCTATACTTATTATTTCCATACATTAGATTGCCATAACGCTGCGTACCCATTTTATTTCTTCTGCATATCCTGCATCATCATTTGGCGTTTCCAATATAAATGGTTTTCCCTGTAAAAGTGGATGGGTTATAACTTTTTTGAGGACATCATACCCTATAAATCCCTGCCCCAGTTTTTCATGTCGGTCCTTATGTGCATTGAATGTATTCTTGCTGTCATTCAGATGAATTGCATGCAATCTTTCAAGTCCAATTATTTCATCAAACTCTTTTAATACCTCATCAAGTTTTTCTCCGATGTCATACCCGCCATCCCAAACATGACATGTATCAAGACACACTCCTATTTTATCCTTCAATTCAACCTGATCAATTACGCCCTTTAGCTCCTCAAATGTCGCTCCTACTTCACTGCCCTTTCCAGCCATGGTCTCTAAAAGCACAATTGTGTTCATCCCCGGAAACATTGCCTTATTTAATGCTGTAACAATGAATTCTGTTCCCTTAAGGACACCCTGTCCCACATGAGAACCCGGATGAAAATTGTAATAATTTCCCGGAAGATACTCCATTCTTTGCATATCATCTTTAAACATATCAAGTGCAAACTCCCTGATATTTTCCTTGTCTGAACACAGATTCATGGTATATGGTGCGTGTGCAACCAGGGGGCCAAAATTATTTTCTTTCATCAATGCCATCAATTCGTCTGCATCACTTTTACTTATTTCCTTTGCTTTTCCGCCTCGTGGATTTCTTGTGAAAAATGCAAATGTATCTGCGCCCAGCTTAAGTGCATTTTTTCCCATTGTCTCAAAACCTCCCGTTGACGAGAGATGATTTCCAATATATATCAATTTTATTTTCTCCTTGTCACTTTTCATTTAAAAAAGGGAAGAATTTCCAAACTCTTCCCTCTCGAATTTTACAATTTTTTCTCAACTATTATTTCCGTTACGTCTATACTTCCAATGTACTTATGGTTTCTTTTAGTATTTTTGCTGACTCCTGTAATTTTTCTTTTTCCTCATCATTGAGAACAACAGGAACCTGAACCTCTATTCCATTACTTCCCACTACACAAGGCATTGAAAGTACAACATCCTCTATTCCATATTCGCCATGCATTGATGTCGACACTGGAAGAATTGCTTTTTCGTTTCTCACGATGACTTCGCAAATTCTCTTAACTGCCATAGCCACCCCGAAGTATGTTGCTCTTTTTCTCTGAATGATATCATATGCACTATTCTTGACCTTTTCCGCAATTTCATTTTCAGCTTCTTTGTGCTCAAAATGTCCCCTCAACTCACAAAACTGACTGAGTGGAACACCTGAAACATTCGCACTGCTGAATACTGCGATTTCACTGTCTCCATGCTCTCCAATGATAAATGCATGTATACTCTTGCTGTCAACACCTAAATGTTCACTCAATCTGTATTTAAGTCTTGCCGTATCAAGAACTGTTCCAGAACCAATAACCCTGTTCTCTGGAAAACCAGATAATTTAATTGCAACTTTTGTCAGAATATCAACAGGATTTGCCACAACCAACAATATTCCCTCAAATCCCCGACTTGAGATTTCAGGTATGATTTTCTTGAATATTCCAACATTTTTGTTCACCAAATCAAGTCTTGTCTCTCCCGGCTGCTGGTTTGCACCTGCAGTAACAATAACAATTCCTGCGTCCTTTACATCATCATAATCGCCGGCATATATTCTCATCTGACTTGCAAAAGGTATTCCGTGACTAATATCCATAGCCTCTCCCTCTGCTTTTTCCTTATTTGCATCAATTAATGCAATTTCAGAAAACAAGCCACTTTGCATCAGTGCAAATACTGATGCTGAGCCTACGAAACCACATCCAACCATCACTGCTTTTTGCATATTCATTTTTTATTCCTCCTGTTTTTAGTAACTTAATACATATTATACTGTCAAAAAATTCAAACTCTATGCATCTGTGCTCCATTACATTAATTAGAATATTATATCACTTTCCAATAAAATGCAATAGTTCGTTGAATATCAATATCCATGCATCCCTTCATAATCCACCTTTGCCGCCCAAGGTTCGTCTCAACCAATCAACACTTTCTTACCCTCAAAGGCAAATCCGTACTTGCGGATATGCTCTGCCGGGATTCCTTTTGCGATGAGAGATGCAGCATAATCCTTCTCTTCAATCTGGGCGAGAGCGGAGGCAACGGTGTCTTCAAGTGACTTCTCATCCTCTGCGTCATGCACCTTAAACTCCAGTATAATGGCATCCTTATTCTTATCATTTGGCTCAATTACCACATCATACCGCCCAAAGCCACTCTCCCTGTTGGAGGTTACAACGTATTCTCCTGTCAAATCTACAATCACCCCCAGCACAAAACCATGATAAAATCTCTCTGGTGCCTCGTCTGAGGGACTTTTTCCTGTGTCAAAATAGCTGAATATCTGTAATGCAATACGATTCATATAAGCATTCATTGCCTTTTTGTCACCGGCAAGCATTGCCTTTATAAATTTATTATAGTTTCTTTTTTCCCTGTCAAACCAGCTTCGTACCATAAGCAGGAACATGCGTCTTACTTCATGATTTGTAATTGCCAGTTCATATAACGGATTGCGGTTAGCAGGAATATCCGCCATATTTTCGTATTCTATCACCTTCAAATATCCACTAGCGAGAAGCAGGCTGAATATCGCCTCTTCATTGTCATCCAACTGGTTATATACAATCTGTTCATCAATTGGACACCTTATTGTTTTTCCTTCTAAAAGGTCTTCAAAAGTACTCTTTATATCCGCATTTCCCTCTCGAATCAGCTTTCCAACCAAACCATTTGCACTGGTATTAGCCCAATAGGTACTGTATTCTCCCTTATCAACAAAGTTAATGATTGACCATGGATTATATATATCCTTATGACTTCCAAATATAAATCCATCATACCATAATTTAACTTTTTCCTTCTCTTTTCCAAGTCCACATTCATCCAGTGCCGTAAAGACTTCCTCCTCAGTAAACCCAAAGGATGTGGCATACTTATCCGACGTTGCCGTAACCACCTCCAGGTTATTCAAATCCGAGAAGATAGATTCTTTACTTACTCTTGTGATTCCGGTCATGACAGCCCTCGCCAGATAAGGGTTCGTTTTGAACGTAGAGTTAAATAAACTCCTTGTAAATGCAACCAGTTCATCCAAAAACCCATTCACATAAGCCTCCTGCATTGGAGTGTCATACTCATCTAAAAGGATAATAACCTTTTTTCCATAGTAACGGCACAGAAAATCTGACAATTTGTAAATGGCTGATGTTGCATCAGTCTCTCTCATATCCATTGATACTCTGTCAAAGTATTCCCTATCCTTGTCTGTTAATACTTCACTGTCTCTTAGAAAATGATATTTGTTATACAAGTTTGTTATAATTTCACAAATCTTTTCTTTAGTTGACGTATAGTTTTTTTCCTTTATCCTTGCAAAAGACAGACTAATCACCGGATAAGTTCCCTGCAACTGCCTGTACTTCTCCTCCTCCCAGATGGACAACCCCTCAAACAAATCTCCCCTGCCTGCATAATCCACAGAGAAAAACTGTTCTAACATACTCATGTTAAGTGTTTTTCCAAATCGTCTCGGGCGTGAAATGAGAGTCACATCATCTCCATTTTCCCACCATTCCTTTATAAAAGATGTCTTATCAATATAAAAATAATTTCCTTCTATTATCTTATCAAAACTCTGTATTCCAATTGCTACTGTTTTAGCCATATAAAACCTCCCATGCATTCGCTTACTTTCTTACCTGAAAACACAGTTCCAAGGTTCATAAAACGAAGCAATCATTCATTTCGTATCAGAGACTAAGTTATTCTATCATTTAGCCCTTCCACTCCTCAATAACACAGGTATGATGCTTCTTATCCTTCCCTTCTGCATTATAATTAATCCCAACCAGAAGAACCTTATCGGAATACCCTGATAATGCTCCCTGATATCTCTTCCCCTTAATCTGCCGGATAGCGGTATCGGCAGACTGGTTATATTTTAGCTCCACGACCATAGCAGGTCTCCAACCGGCATTTGACCTTGGAATAAATGTGAAATCCGCAAATCCCTTACCAGAAGGCATTTCACGGATAATATTGTAATATGCCGGTGCAGTGAAATATGCCATTGTAATTACACAGCTTAATGCGTTCTCATCGTTGTATTTCAGAACAGAAGTGTAGGTATCGTGAGCCTGTTCTATAATCTCTGCTACTTTTTCTGCATTTCCATCAATAGTTGCCATAAGCAATTCATCACATCTTGAAATTATCTTTGATATTTCATTCCACTCGCTTGTCTTTAATGCCATCTGAAATGCCTTGGCAACCTCGTAATTAGGAATATATGCACTCATTCTGTCTGCATCGTATGCCAGATATCCCAGATGAATGAGTGCTGTTAATGCATCATCTTTAGAGTGTATCTCTGATAAATCATTCTGGAATGCTCCCGTTTCGACCATTACCATACCACCGGCAAGCATTTCCATTATATCTTCTTTTAGACCTGCATAATTCATTGTGATAAACGTATTGACGGAAGTAAATGAAGACGTATTTCTCCAGTAGGAATCAAAATCCTGATTCTCCATGGATTGAGAAACCGAATTTGGGTTGTACATATGGATACCGTCTATCAAATATCCATTGTACCATGCCTTCTCAGTTTCAAAATCCATATGATACTTATCACATAGTCTCTTCACTTCTTCCTCTGTAAATCCATAGTATTCAGTAATTGGCCTTGATTTCAACATCGTATATTCCCTGAAATTATTCAAAGCCGACTCATCCTTTATCTTCTTAACCGGCAAAATACCGGTAATATATGCTAACGCCAGAAATGCCTTTGATTCTTCAGATTTAAACAGAGAATGAAGAAAATGCAAATATCGATGCACCAAATCCTTATCCTCACTATTCCGGATGACACAATCCCATTCATCTATGATTATTACAAATGGAATCCCCGTTTTATCATAAATCGCCTGTACTAACAAATACAAATCCTTATCATAATCTAAGGTATCTGCAAAATCCTTTTTGAAATCATCGCAAAGTCGCTGATGAATTGACTCTATCAGATCCTCCTTATGAAAATCCCAAACCGAAGAAATATCAAGATGAATCACATTATACTGATTCATATACTTTCGGTAATCGGCACTTTCTGCAATTCTGGTGTCATCAAAAAGTGGTGAAGAGTCACACCCACGGCTATAATAGGCATCAATCATTCCGGCAGCATGAGACTTGCCAAATCTTCTTGCATGACTTAGGGCGATACAATTCCCCGGTGTTCCCAGTGCCTTATTCAAGTACTCCAACAACCCCGTTTTATCTACATAAATCTTATAATTTCTATCCTTTTTAAAGCTATCATTTTTCGGGTTAAAATACACTCCCATGTCAGTCACCTCGCTAATATACAGATACCCTTTAATGGTACGGATATATTCATTTAGATTGTATTAATTATATTCAATTTTGATTCAAATAGCAAGTAATTAACTATTCGAATCGACATTTAAGTGTCTCAAATCGACATAACCCAACCACTTATTCATCTTCCAGCATATCTCCAAAACACCTCATTAGTGCTGTCATGGTATCACTACTGTTTTTGGTAAATTTAATCCCGGAGATATCAAAAAGAATACATCCGCAATGCCCTCTGAAGGTTGGGAAGCAAATCACCTTCAGGTACGTGTCAATCTCAGGACTGTAGTCCATCATCTCAAGTACCTCTCCATAAAGTGCCGCCCGCTCATAACACCTAAGCCACTTGGAATCCATATTACTAAACAGGCTTCTAAAAGAGCTTCCGACCAGCTGTTCAAGGGGAAGCTTTTCGATTTTTGCCAATGCGGGATTGCCATATCTAAATATCCAGTCCACTGCATGACGTTCCTCATCGAATACCAGTTCTATATCCGTAAAGGCAAAGGGAAGATTATCAAAGCAACTATAATACTTTTTATATTCCTCCTATCTCAGTTGTCGGAATACCTCTCCCACTAAAACTATCAATGATTCTTTTTTGTTTTAAATGCAGCTGTTCAATAATCTCTTTTTTCTTTCGTATCGCATATTCCAAATTCTCACCGTTACTAAGGTTAATCATATCGGTGATATCATGTATTGCCATTGCAGATACAAGGCATCCTCGATATACCTTGACAAATCCATCACCCAGACTTTTTTCAATTTCACTGAGAGACATTCGTGTTTCATATGTCTTTCCCATTGAAACATGTATCTCAGCATTATTCCCTACCATTATAACATAAAGAATCTTATTAACACCCAGCACAATTTTCTTTCTGTTTGAAATAATTGTTATGTATTTTGTTTCCTGCAAGCCAGACACCTCATTATCATAATAAGGCAGACAGCATATGCCATCTGCCTAAAAAATATTCAAAAAGTCATTCTCAACACATCTTAAACTTTTATTATTGTAACACATTTTACAAATTTTGTACACTAACCTTGAATCCCTTATTTTATTTTAAATGCCCTCATCCCCGGATACACCGCACTGTCAGAAAGCTCTTCCTCAATCCTTAAAAGCCGGTTATACTTTGCCACCCTCTCACTTCGACAAGGGGCTCCTGTCTTAATCTGACCACAGTTAAGGGCAACAGCCAAATCTGCAATTGTGGTATCCTCTGTCTCTCCTGAACGGTGTGATGCAATGGCCGTATACCCTGACATTTTTGCCATCTTAATTGCCTCAAGCGTCTCTGAAACAGAACCTATCTGATTTAGCTTAATTAATATGGAATTACCACAGCCTTTTTCTATTCCCTTTTTAAGTCGCGAGGTATTTGTCACAAACAAATCATCACCTACAAGCTGAACCTTATCCCCAAGCTCATCTGTAATCCTTTTCCAGCCTTCCCAGTCTTCCTCATCCAGAGGGTCCTCAATGGAAATAATCGGATATTTTGTTATGAGATTCTTATACAAATCCACTAATTCATCTGACGAATAATTCTTTCCCGATTTTGGTAAATGATAAGTAAACTGTCCTGTGATTTTGCGTTCCGCTGCCATAAGGTCAAGTTCCCCACCAGGTTTCCACTCGCTGGCTGCCACATCAAGGGCAAAACAGATATCCTTCCCACATTCGTACCCTGCATTTTTTACCGCCTCAACCAGAATGTCCATTACCTCCTCCACGCTGCCAATATCCGGTGCAAATCCACCCTCATCCCCCACGGCTGTAGATAACCCTCTGTTATTTAGTGCCTTTTTAAGGGAATGATATACCTCAGTTCCCATTCTAAGAGCCTCCTTAAAGCAGCATGCCCCAACAGGCACTATCATAAACTCCTGATAATCTATGGAATTTTTAGCATGGGCACCCCCATTTAAAATATTCATCAATGGCACAGGCATTATGTTTGCCGAAACCCCACCCAAAAATCTGTATAAGGGAATACCTAATGCATTTGATGACGCATTTATTGCTGCTATTGAGACCGCCAATACCGCATTAGCCCCAAGCTTTGATTTGTCCTTTGTTCCATCACTTTCAATGAGCAGCTTATCAACATTATAAGTATCATCCACACATTTTCCTGACAAAACAGAATTTATAGTGCTGTTAATGTTTTCAACTGCGTTTTTAACACCTTTTCCCATATACCTTTTACTGTCATTGTCCCTTAATTCCAATGCCTCAAAAACCCCTGTTGACGCACCGCTTGGTGCAATACCTCTTCCCACCGTTCCGTCGAGAAGATGAACCTCTGCCTCTACAGTTGGATTTCCTCTTGAATCAAGTACTTCTCTTCCAACAACCTTCTCAATATCAAAACAACTCACAATCATATGCCCTCCTTTAATAAATAAATTATTATTTAGATTACATATATATTGTGAGTTGTTTTACTTTTTTTATTCAATTTGCAGCTCTATTTAATCACTTCAAGACGTATTGTATTTGTATTACCTGATTTACCACTGATCTGTCCGCCTGTGAGAACCACGTTATCTCCCTTTTTCAATTTAAAGACATTCTTTGCATGATTTACTGCGTGATAAAACATGACATCAACAGAATTAAATTCCTCGCTTAACACAGGTGTTACACCCCAGCTGAGATTGAGCTTTCTCCATGCCTTCCTTGACGTGGTCATTCCGATAATGTCAACAGGACATCTGAAACGACTGACCATTCTGACTGTAGTTCCAGAAAGTGAACTTATTACTATTCCTTTTGCATTTGTATCAATGGCCATTGCACAGGTAGAATGTGACACCGCATCAATATTACTCTTGATTTGATAATCAGTGGTCTGGAACCTGCCTATATAATCAATATTCTTTTCAGTATATTCTGCTATTTCAGACATATTCTTAACTGCCTCAACAGGATATTTTCCTGATGCGGATTCTCCTGACAACATTATTGCAGAAGAACCATCATAAACAGCATTGGCAACGTCAGAAATCTCTGCTCTTGTCGGTCTTGGATTCTTTATCATTGACTCTAACATCTCTGTTGCGGTGATGACTCTCTTTCCCAACAGTCTGCATTTTTTAATGAGGTATTTCTGAACAGTAGGAATTTCAACAAATGGAATCTCAACACCCAAATCACCTCGGGCAACCATTATTCCGTCAGCAATTTCACAAATTTCGTCAATATTATCAACACCTGATCTGTTTTCGATTTTGGCAATGATGTCGATATCCTTTCCACCATTTTTATCTAAAAATGTACGCATATCCACCATATCCTGTTTGTTGGATACAAAGGATGCTGCCACAAAATCCACGCCATTCTCTATGCCAAAAAGCAAGTCCTTTTTGTCCTGCTCACTTAAAAATGGTCCCTTCATCACATGATTTGGGAAATTCATACTCTTTCTGTCAGACATTTCTCCGCCTACCAGAATATTACAAATAGCATTGTTCCCCCTAAGTTCTTTTACCTCAAAAATTAACAGACCATTATTTACAAGAATCCTGTCACCTATGCTGAGCTCATTTATAAGGTTTTTATAGCTCACGGAAACAATCTGTTCATTTCCCTCAACTTCATCTGTAGTGAAAATAAATGTATCTCCTTCTTTAAGTAATACCTTTTTATTTTCAAAGGTTTTTATTCTGTATTCAGGACCCTTTGTATCAAGCATAATTGCAATAGGTAAATCCAGATTTTCCCTGACCCTTTCAATTAATGCAATCTTCTCTTTATGCTCATCATGGGTTCCGTGTGAAAAATTCAATCTGGCTACATTCATTCCAGCCTTGCACATTTCCGTTAATGTTTTCTCATTATCACAAGCAGGACCAATTGTACAAATAATTTTAGTCTTTCTCATAAAATCCTCCATTCATATTAATTACATTTTATCCATCACATTTCTTATCATAATATACAAATATTACTAATTACAATAGTGTGAATTTCTGCATTTATTATACCTTATTAATAGTTTTATGTATACAAAATTTTACATAAAATACCTGCCAAACCGTTTTTCACCGTATAGCAGGTATTCAAACACCAAGACAGGCTATCTGTTTATCAGATAAACTGCCAGATTTATATACGCCGCAAATGTAACCCACAAAAAATATGGTATCTGGAGCCATGCCGCCAGTTTATCAATTCTTCTGTACTCTATTATGGTAATGATTATCAGTATCCATAATGAAATCAACCAGAAAAATGCAAATAAAAATGTTTGCATATTAAAGAATATAATACTCCACATAAAATTAAATGCCAGTGAAATCCCATAGGTTGTCAGTGCCTCCCTGACCTGTCGCTCATTAGTATCAATATACATATATATTCTGGCTGCACTTATTCCCATTAAAATAAATAAAATTGTCCACACGACCATAAACACCATTGAAGGCGGAACGAACATAGGCTTCTTAATGCTGTCAAACAAATTCATGTTTTTTCTTGTGAGAAGTGCCGACAATACACCAACACCCAGTGCTATCAAAATAGAATAAATATATGCCCTATTCCTTTGAAAAAAATCTTTAATTTCTGAAATCATTTTTTCACTCCCAACTTGAATATTTTGTTTTTACACTAGGTATACTATGCAAAAAACAATTAATTATACAGCTTTCAAAAATTTATACCATAAGCTATAATAGTTATGCAAAAAAGAAATAAAGGTCAAAAATATGTTTAAAAACAAAAAAAATTCAATTGCAAAAAGCTTAATTTTTCTTGCAATTCCAACTATAATTGAACAATTGTTGTCAACATTATTACAGTATGTGGATACTGCAATGGTTGGTCATCTGGGTGAAAAAGCCACTGCGGCAATCAGTGTTACCACTACTATCACCTGGCTTGTAAACAGCATTTCATCAGGTCTTGGCATTGCATTTCTCGCCATGATTTCCCAGGCCTTTGGAAGAAATGATGAAAAGCAGATCAAAAAAATATGTAAGCATACATTTTTAGCTGCCATATCCGTTGGACTTTTTCTCAGCATAATTTCCATAGTCCTTAGTCCATTTATACCAATTTGGATGAATGCGGAAAAAGACATCTGTAAAACAGCCAGCATTTATTTTGCCATTATCAGTGTTCCATTGGTCTTCCGCTGCTTTAGCACCCTGTTTGGTTCTGCCCTCAGAGCTGTAAAGGACACGAAAACTCCAATGTATATCAGCCTGTTTACAAATTTCATTAATATGCTGTTAAACTTTTTCTTCATATACGGATTAAGCCTCGGTGTAACAGGTGCCGGAATTGCCTCCGCCATTTCCTACACAATAGGTGGCACTCTTATGTTCACCTCCTTCAGAAGAAAAGACATATTACATTTCAATTTCTGCAATATGAAACCGGATAAAAATGTATTAAAAAAACTATTTGAAATATCTCTTCCCCTTTTGGGTACAAATATTGCCTCCTGCCTGGGATACGTTTTCTTTGCAGGAATGGTATCCGGAATGGGTACAACCATTTTTGCTGCCCACTCCATTGCAGTAAATGCCGAAGAAATATTTTACATTCCGGGATATGGACTCAGAAGTGCCACATCGGCAATGGCTGGACATGCATATGGTGAAAAAAATCAAAAAAAACTGTTTTCCGTCTGCAAAGTCAGCATCATCATTACTCTGATTATGATGTTAATTAACGGTTTTATACTTTTTTTTGTATCAAAACCTCTGATGAGCATATTTACAAACAGTAAAACAGTTGTTGACATTGGTTCTGCAATGCTTAAGCTGGTTGCGTTTTCCGAACCGTTTTTCGGGCTTATGATTGTAATGGAAGGGATTTTTTATGGACTTGGAAAGACAAAATATCCCTTCATTGTTGAAACCATTTCAATGTGGTGTGTCAGAATATTAATGACATATTTCTGTGTCAAAATCTGGCATCTCGGTCTAAAATACGTCTGGTATTGTATGATTGCGGATAACGTGTGTAAGGCAATACTACTGTTTCTTCCTCTTCTGATTTCAAAAAACAGGCTGTTATCAATAGAGCCCAGACACAAAAACTAAGCATTCATCACACATAAGGCAAGATATCCTGAATCCGTTTTCCACTGAAGACTGTATTCAGAATATTTTTCCTTGAAATATCCCAATAATTCCTTACCATTGATTGCCTTGTGGCTTATAACCCTGAATTTCTCATTAGGTGCTGCAATGAGTAAAACAGCTTTGGCAAGACTTTGAACAAATTGAATGTATGTGAGCAAAACTGATTTTCCCATTCCATTTTGCCTTACACCCGTCATTTCTTCCACAAGTTTTAGAATCAAATGATTCTGAGCCACAAAAACAATTCTTGTGGATTCATAATTCATTTCATAATAAAATGCATTTTCTATGGATACGCCTTCAAAATGTTTGCTTATAAGATTTACGTCCATTCTTGAAACTTCTTTGATAAATTGTCTCATTTCTGTATCCAGCGCATCTAAGGCATCCATATTTCCCGGTCTTTTCCATTTACTCATGACTTTTCCCGTTATTGCCCTGTCCTCGACAAGAATATGGCCTGTAAGCCATCCCGTGAATACTCCGACAAACTGCTGCACAGCCTCCGGAGAATAATCATTTTTCCGAAGCTCCTCATCTAAGGCTGGAATAGTCACCTCACGAAGGTTATCATGAAGTTCCTTGTGCATTTCGTAACCCTTATACCCTACTTCCCTCATAAATGCTTCTTCCTGTGCAAAATGAGTTTTTGTGTAGTCATACAGGAATTTCACGGCTTCAACACAGGCGAACTTATTCTTTTCATAATCATTGCCCTGTAATAAATCTTCCACCTTTCTCAGCACACTAAAAAGCTTCCTATGTGCTTTATCAACATAGTCACATCCTACGTTAAATTCTTCCTTCCACTGCATATCATTCATATGGCATTCTCCCGTCCTGAATTACTTTTATATAATTATGATTATATATTTTTTATAATATTTTTCAATATTTTTTATCCCATATTTATGGCTTTAAGATTGTAAAAAACAATGAAATTAAATATAATAAAAACAAGTTGTATAGTTTTGAAATTTTTAATACCGGAGGTATGAAATAATGAACTCAGAAATGATTTTTAAAGAGGCTAAAAGCCTCAAGGACACGATAATTTCCAACCGTCGATATCTTCACACACATCCCGGCACCGGCTTTGACATAGAAGATACCCTCCAATATGTCAAAAACGAATTAATCTCAATGGGATATGAACCTGAAGAGTGTGGAAAAGCAGGACTAACCTGCCTTGTCGGTGGAAAAAAGCCTGGAAAAGTCTTTATGCTCAGATGTGATATGGATGGATTGCCAATTTCCGAAGAAGCTGATGTGGATTTTCCTTCCCAAAATGGATGCATGCATGCCTGCGGTCATGACATGCACACTGCAATGTTACTGGGTGCTGCCCGAATACTAAAAAAACACGAAGATGACATCTATGGAACAGTAAAACTCATGTTTCAGCCTGCTGAAGAGATATTCGAAGGCTCATCAGACATGATTAAAGCAGGTTTACTGACAAGTCCATATGTAGATGCCGCACTTATGATTCACGTTATGTCAGGAATGCCATTTCCTGCCGGTACTGTAGTTGTATCCTCCCCCGGAGTAAGTGCTCCTGCTGCAGACTATTTTGAAATCACAGTAAATGGAAAAGGCTGCCACGGTTCAATGCCAAACGCAGGAATTGACCCACTGACAGCTGCTGCCCACATTCTCATTGCCCTTCAGGAAATAAATTCCAGGGAGCTGGCAATGAGTGAACCGGCCGTACTCACCATTGGAAAGATGAATGCCGGCACAGCATCAAATGTTATCCCTGATTCAGTGGTAATGGGCGGAAGTATAAGAACATATGACGAAACAACCAGAGAATTTATCAAAAAAAGAATTACCGAAATATCTGAGGGTATTGCATGCTCCTTCAGAGCCAGTGCCAAAATCACCTTTGGAAGCGGCTGTCCTACTTTGGTCAATGACAAAGAAGTTTGTTCTTCTGTAGAAAAATATGTAAAAGAACTGCTTGGTCCGGAAAGGTCCTTTACCGTTGCAGAGCTCAATGCAATGAGCGACAATAATGGTTCTTCCAAATCTGCGGGCTCTGAAGATTTTGCATATATAAGCCAGAAGATTCCTTCTGTTATGCTTGCCCTCGCAGCAGGTCAGCCAGAGAAGGGATATAAATATCCGGGACATCATCCAATGGTAAAATTTGATGAAGATGCATTGGTTCCGGGAAGTGCAGTTTATGCTTACACTGCAATAAAATGGCTTGAGGAGCATAAATAGTATGTACTCAATTATGTTTTTCATAGAAATCCTTGGCACAATTTCATTTTCAATTTCAGGTTCCGTCGTTGCAATGAAAAAAAACATGGACATACTCGGTGTAATTGTATTAGGCCTCATAACCGCGGTTGGAGGCGGTATTATCAGGGATGTTCTTATTGGACAATTACCTCCAAAAGCATTTACAGAGCCTTCATATGCCTTAATTGCAATAATTGTATCCATTTTATCCTTTATCGTTGCCGGCATTTTAATAGGACATAAAACAATAAAGCACAGCATATTATGGAATAACATACTATTAGTGTCAGATTCATTCGGTCTGGGTGCATTCACCATTTATGGGATAAGGACCGTTAAAGATTATATACCCGATGCCGGATTTATGCTTGTGCTTTCTATGGGTGTAATAACAGGAGTTGGAGGTGGTATCCTGAGGGATATATTTGCCGGAAATATGCCATTTATTTTCAGGAAACATATATACGCAACCGCCTCAATTGTGGGTGCCCTGTGCTTTTTAGTCATTCAGAAACTTGGACACGATACCATTGCAACGATATCAGGACTTTTCACTATTGTTGTCCTCAGACTTCTGGCTGCATTTTTCGAATGGAATCTTCCAAGAGTAAATTTATCAATTGAAAATACTTCAAAATAAGTTTATAATTAAGCAAGAATTTTAAATCTTGAAACAGTTTATAAAACAATGGAGGTAATTATTTATGGCAGAATTTAACATTGATAATATTGTCAGCTATCGTCAGGGAATTGTACTTAAAGTTCACTTTTGTAATCTTGGATGCTGTCACAGAAGCATCGAGGATGGTATGGTTTTTAATTATATTGAAATGCGTGATAAAGATGACAATCTCTTCTTTGCATATGAAGACCAAAATATGTATAAGGAATATGAAGCTAATTTTCACAGTAAACGTTTCACGTCCTTTAATGAATTTTTCACAACAGAAGAAATTGCCACAGATGATAAAAGTGGTTTCCCTTTGAAATATTACATAAGGCGTCCTGAAACAGATTACATCATAACTTCTATTTCAGATTTGCAGGAAAAGCTTGAGGGACTTCCTGACTGCGAAAAAAAAGCTGACAGAATCACCCACTGGGGCGAATATGATAAAACCGTGAATTATCACTATGAATAAATATGACCTGTGATTTTTCACACATAAAGAAATAAGAAAAAGTTCTACCAAAAAGCTTATTTTCCAGCTCTTTTGATAGAACTTTTTTCTGTGTTCTTAAGTTTCTTTATCGGGAATTCTTTGTTTACTGTACAGTTTCTCCTGATAAATCACATGCTCTCACAGCCTCCCTTACCTTAAGTACAAAGGACGGCGAAACAGACAATTCATCTATACCCATTTTTAAAAATCTCTCTGTCAATGCCGTATCAGCGGCTAGTTCTCCACAGATACCTATCCAGGCTCCGTTTTTATGTGCATTTTCTGCTGACATCTCAATGAGTCTCAATATTGCTTCATGATGTGTGTCAACAAATTCCTCTACCATTGCATTCTGTCTGTCACAGGCAAGTGTATACTGAGTAAGGTCATTTGTACCTACGCTGAAAAAGTCAACCATTGGTGCCAGTTTGTCACTAATAATGGCCGCTGCCGGAGTCTCAATCATTATTCCAAGCTCAACCTTTTCATAAATTTCAATCTCCTGAGCTCTGAGTTCTTCTTTTACTTCATCACATATCGAAAGAATTTTCTCAACCTCTGACACACTGGTTATCATTGGAAACATTATTCCCAGATTTCCATAAGCCGATGCCCTGAATAAAGCCCTAAGCTGCGTCTTAAAAATATCCGTTCTGGTGAGACAAATTCTTATTGCGCGGTATCCCATTGCCGGATTTTCTTCTTTTTCAATATTAAAGTAATCGGCCTGCTTGTCAGCTCCAATATCTAAAGTTCTTATGATTACTTTTTTTCCCGCCATACTTTCCAGCACCTTTTTATATGCTGTAAACTGCTGCTCCTCTGTAGGATAATCGTTGCTTTCAAGATACAAAAACTCACTTCTGAAAAGCCCTATTCCACCAGCATCATTTGCAAGAACCGCACCTATGTTGTCAACACTTCCTATGTTTGCATAAATGTTGATTTTCTTTCCGTCAATAGTTACATTTTCTTTTCCCTTTAATTCCTGTAAAAGTCGCTTTTTTTCCTCATCGGAATTTTTTTTCTGCAGCAATCGCTCTTTTGTAGCTTCGTCAGGATTAATGAATATTTCCCCCGTATTACCATCAACTGCCGCGAAAACACCATTTTCAATATTATTCAAAAGCGCCTCTCCAACACCGACAATTGCAGGAATATTCATATTCCTCGCCAAAATTGCAGTATGGGAATTTGAAGAACCATAGGCTGTAACAAAGGCAAGTACCTTATCTTTGTCAAGCAATACCGTCTCACTTGGAGCCAGGTCATCCGCACAAATTATTACCTTTTCATCAGAGGATTTTTTATCCTCTTTCTCATTGGAAAGGCAATTAATAATTCTGTTTGAAATGTCTTTTATGTCTACTGCCCTTGCCTGCATATATGCATCATCCATAGCCGCAAACATCTCAGAAAAATTGTCTGCAGTAACCGCAACCGCATATTCGGCATTCACGCACTGGGTTTCAATAATGCTGTTTATTGAGTCATTATAATCGTCATCATCAATCATCATCATATGAATTTCGAAAATCTGTGCATTTGCTTCTCCAACCTCTTTAAGTGCCTTTTCATAAATATCGTTAAGCTCTGATATCGCCTGCTCCTTTGCACCATTTAGTCTTTCCTTTTCTGCAGCCACATCATCAATGTGTCTTCTCTTTACAGAAGCTTCTTTTCTCTTAAATACTGAGATGTTTCCCAGGGCAACTGCCCCGTAAACACCCTTTCCATTAAGCTTTATCATATTCATCACCACTCCTGTGTAAATATTTATTCACCAAATCCATCCTCAAACATCGCAGTCAATTCATCAAGTAAAGCCTGTTCATCTCCGCCTGTAACAACGATTTCAACTTCTGTACCCTTTTTAATTCCGGCTGCCATAATCCGCATAACTGCTTTTGCCTTAATTTCCTTGCCATTTGCCTTCATAATGACTTCACTGTCCGGATAATTTTTCACTGTCTTTGCAATAATTCCTGCCGGACGCATGTGAATTCCCTCTTCATTAATTACATTTACAATTTTTGATACCATAACTTTTCCTCCTTATAATTGCATAATTCGCATTTTTTTCTAAGTAATATTTCCAACTAATCTTCCATTTAGTCTTTCATTTTGTCTGTTATATAGTCTTTCATTTAGTCTTTACTGCCTAACATTTTTCTTCAAAATACCAAGAAGAAACATTCCTACTAAAGAACCTGCCACCAAAGCCACAACATACCATACTGGATTTCCAACTACAGGAAATACGAAGATTCCACCGTGTGGTGCCCTGAGTGTGCAGTTAAATGCCATTGAAAGTCCTCCGGCAACGGCTGCCCCAACCATACATGATGGTATTACCCTCACAGGGTCTGCTGCTGCATATGGAATGGCACCCTCAGTGATAAAGCTGAGCCCCATAATGTAGTTAACTGGTCCACTCTTTCTCTCTTCATCATTGAATTCATTTTTGAAAAATGTCGTAGCTAGTGCTATTGAAAGTGGTGGAACCATACCACCTATCATTACTGCAGCCATAATATCAAAATTTCCTGATGCTATGGATGCTGTTCCAAAAACATAAGCAGCTTTATTAAATGGCCCACCCATATCAATGGACATCATTGCGCCTAATACACATCCAAGTAAAATCTTACTTGAATCTCCCATATTTGAGAGGAAATTAGATAAGCCCTCATTCAAAATTCCCATTACAGGATTAACTGCACACATCATAAGTGCAACCATTAAAAGACCACCAAGTGGATAAATAAGAACCGGCTTTATGCCATTTAATGCCTTAGGAAGTACATCACAGGCTTTTTCAAGCATTAACATCAAAAATCCTCCCGCAAAACCTGCAAGCAATGCTCCCAAAAATCCTGAAGGAACTGCTCCACCCGGATTTGTAAAGGTCGCGCCAGACACTGCCATTGCACCACCGGCCATACCTACCAGAAGTCCTGGTCTGTCAGCAATACTCTTTCCAATGTAACCCGCAAGAATTGGAATCATAAAGTTAAATGCATATCCACCAATTGTCTTAAACCATGCCGCTGCCGCAAGATGCGTTCCAAAATCTCCATCCTGTGGTGCTCCACCAAGAGAGTCAATTAAAAATGCCAAAGCTATGAATATACCGCCTGCAACTGTAAAGGGCAGCATATTTGAGACACCATTCATAAGATGCTCATAAAGCTTTCTTCCAAAGCTTTCACCATCGTCCTTCGATGATGCATCACTTTCTCCCTTTCCTTCATAGTGATAAATTTTTGCATCTCCTGAAACAATTCGGTTAATGAGCTCCTCTGGTTTCTTTATTCCATCTGAAACCTTTGTGGAAATTACTTTTTTTCCATCAAATCTTGCCATTTCAACACTCTTGTCAGCTGCTACAATAATCCCGTCACAATTCTTAATTTCTTCATCTGTGAGAATATTTTTAGCTCCTCCTGAGCCATTAGTCTCAACCTTTATTGATATTCCAAGTTTCTTCCCTGCTTTTTCCAATGCCTCGGCTGCCATATATGTATGGGCAATACCTGTAGGACATGCTGTGACCGCTAAAACTCTGTAGTTTCCATTAGCTTTTACTGTCTGTTTTGCCTGAGCTGAGCTATCTGATTTGTCTGACCGATTCTCCCGTTCTGAGTTATCTGACTGTACCTGATTATCCTGAAACTTATCCGTTTCCATTTCATCAATAATTCTTAGAAACTCTGCCTTATTTTTTGCGTGAATTAATCTATCCCTGAAATCCTCATCCATCAAAATTGTCATCAGCCTTGAAAGTACTTCTAAGTGAACATCTCCGTCATTAGGAGCCGCAATCATAAATAAAAGATTTGATGGTTCATCATCAAGTGCCTCATAATCAACCCCTTCCAAAACTGTCATTGCTGCCAGGGATGGTGCTTTGACAGCCTCACTCTTGGCATGTGGTATTGCAATTCCCTCACCTACTGCTGTTGAGCCCTTTTCCTCACGTGCGAGTATACCCTTTTTATACTCTTCTTTGTCAGAAATATTTCCACTTTCATACTGAAGTTCACAGAGCATATCAATTGCTTCGGATTTTGACTTTGGATGTCCACCAAGTAAAATACTGTCCTTATTCAATAAGTCTACAATTCTCATAAAAATCACCCTTCTCCTTTCTTTTTTGTATACCTCATCCTTCAATAAATTTTCCAATCAAGTCCTGTATTTCTGCATATGTGGCAAGACCATCTGAAAATGCCGTTGCACCACCTGCCACAGTTCCAAGCTTAAGGGCATATTCGTAATCACCCTTCATTGAGCCGGCCACAAAACCTGCTACCATGGAATCCCCGGCTCCAACAGAGTTTTTCACTACTCCTTTACATACACCGCATTTGTGCACCTTTCCTGTCTCATCAATAAGTATTGCCCCATCTCCTGCCCTTGAAACAAGTACGTTTATTGCCCCCATTTCCTGTAATTTTTTTGCGTATTCCACTATCTCTTCTTCAGATTTTATTTCGATATTAAACATTTCTCCAAGTTCGAAATTATTGGGTTTAATTAAAAATGGCTTGTACTTTAATACATTCAAAAGCAGTTCCTTTGTGGCATCCACCACAATTTTTACCTTTTTGTCAGCAATTTTCCCAAGTATTTTTTCATAAATATCTGCTGGCAATGAGGCCGGAATACTTCCTGCCAAAACAAGGCAATCTCCATCTTTTATTCCATCAAGTTTTTCAAACAATTTATCTATTTCCGCGGTGCTGATATCAGGTCCCTGTCCATTTATTTCCGTCTCCTCATCCGCTTTAATCTTGATGTTAATTCTGGAATTTCCTTTTTCAAGTCTGACAAAGTCTGAATTTATGCCTTTTTCTATTAAGCCTTTTTCAATTGCCTCTCCAGTAAAGCCGGCCGTAAATCCAAGTGCCTTTGACTCAACCCCAAGTTCCTTAAGGACAATTGAAACATTTATTCCCTTTCCACCAAAATAAATTTCTTCACTGTCTGAACGGTTCGTACTTCCCAATAATACCTTATCCATTCTCACCACATAATCAATTGCAGGATTAAAAGTAACGGTATATACCATATTACATAACCTCCTTAATGACTGTTTTTGATAAATATTTTCTGTCTTCAAGCTTATCTGTGATAATTTTTACACGCTCAATCTCTGCAAAGGTCACTGCTGCAATCTGATCAAACTTAGAATGATCTGCCAAAATATATACCGTCTTGCTATTGCTGACAGCTACAGTTTTTATGCTGGCTTCATTTCTGTCGGGAGTTGTAATTCCTCCTGACATTGAAATGCCATTTGCTCCCATAAAACACTTAGTAAAATTGTAGTTCTGCAAGCTCCTGATACATTCTGCACCAACAATTGCCTCAGTAGTATTTTTAATCTCTCCGGCTGGAATATAAACCTTAAAGCCTCTCTGTGCAATTTTTTTTGCGTGAACAAAGGCATTTGTAACAAATGTCACGTTTTTGTCCGGCAAAAAATCTATCATCTTCTCTGTTGTTGTTCCTGCATCAATAAAAACAAAGTCATCTTCCTCGATAAGCGATGCGGCATATCTTGCAATGGCAATTTTCTCTGCGGAATACATCTTTCCCTTAGCTTCAACATCCTGTTCAATCATGGACAAATTCTTTTCCTCAATCGAAACAGCACCACCATGTACCTTTTTAATAAGACCCTTTTCATCAAGTGCTGTCAAATCACGACGTATAGTAGACTCTGATGCCCTAAGGATTTCACATAATTCAGGCAACTTGACGGATTTGTT
This sequence comes from Lachnospiraceae bacterium, assembly GCA_050309585.1. Lineage (GTDB taxonomy): Bacteria > Bacillota > Clostridia > Lachnospirales > Lachnospiraceae > Bovifimicola. The sequence goes on along the minus strand of JBNRML010000020.1, from coordinate 1,452 downwards.
GTTTCTGACCTGCTCCAATATTATTGAATATCTCTCTTCTGTTAACATTTTTCCACCTCCATACTTAATGTACTCTCGGAATTTTTTTCGCATATCTCAGAAACTCATATACAAAAGATTCCTAGAGTACATATTTTTATTTGAGTGTTTCTTAAGTGTTTCTTAAGTGTTTCTTAAGTATTTCTTGCGTGTTTCTTGCATGTTTCTTGCATGTTTCTTGAATCTTCTTCAAGTGTCGGTCGAGTGTTTTTGACCGTTTTTAATTGTTTATGACTGTTTCTGATTAGATAATATCATATTGCAATATACAAATCAACCACTTTCTTTCAAATTCTTTCATTTTCTTTCAAAAAAATATATCTGTTAAGAGCCGAGCATATTTTTACAGTTAAATGCGGGTAATAAAATATGATTAGTGCTCGCATGATGAATCAATCACTATAGTAGTATTTACCATTACTTTTCATTTATACAAAAAGGATGTCGCATAATTGTTTCTTCTCTACCCAATTCTAATATTCTTTCTCTTTGACTAGAGAAAATCAGTTGTTTATTTTGCTTTTCAACTGTGTCTGAGGCATTTTCTCTGCCCAAACTTGAAAATCTTCTGATTTGGGTAGATTTTTTTCTTCATATTTCTTTATATTTTTCTTATCCCTGCCTGTTTTTTATATTTTTTCTCTACCCATTGTCCATATTTTTTTGATTTGGATAGAAGTTTTCCCAAAAAAAGTCTTCGCGCAGCTTATTTCCTGCTTGTTTTCTCTACCCAATTCATAGATTTTCTCAAATTGGGTAGAAATCCTCAAAAAACAAGGCTGTAACTATAACATTTTTTGTTTTTAATCGTTATAGTTACAGCCTTCGTAATTTTATCTGATTAAATTATTATACTCATCTCATGCCATTCTTCCCCACCCCAGGAAGAGCCGGAAATTCCACGATCGGTAAATCCCATTTTTTTATACATCTCAACCTTAGGTTCAAGACAGGTAAGTATAAGTCTCTCCCTGCCCTTTCCCTGTTCTCTTCTAATGTATTCCTGCACCAGTCCTTTACCAAGTCCCTGCATTCTATACTCTGGTAAAACATCAAGTCCCAAAAGCATTACATTCTTTCCATTTTCATTATACAAATCTGCATATAGAAAAAAATCATCACTGAATTTCTCCTCATCTGTGGCAAGACCATTTAAGAAACCTGCCATCTTCCCTGTCTCTTTGTCAATTGCCACCAAAAACATTTCCGAGGCCTTTTCAACCCTTTCCTTTATATGTTTTGGCGAACAAGCTTCATTAGGCGGAAAACATATAGCTTCAACCTCTGCTGCCTCAGACCATTCGTCAATTAAAATACTTCTAAATTCAAATTTCTCACACATAAATAAAGCACCAACTATCTATTTTCTTTCATAAATATATTTTGCTCTTAACAGTCACATATATTCTAAAT
>JBNRML010000019.1:0-10521 GCA_050309585.1 Lachnospiraceae bacterium | reverse complement strand
CTATAATATTTGTTTTTTGAGTATTTCCTATTTTTAATTTTAGGATATTAGCTTTATCAGTTGCATATAAACTTGTATCTTGTTTTTTTCTCTTCTCTACCGGAGAAATTGCATAAATAGAATGTCCATTTTTGAAAAATTCTCTTAACAAATCAGTGTATATATTTCTCTCATCTATCGAATTAAAATCTAACAATGTTAGAAATAAGATGTTCATTTTTCGTCAACTCCCTGGTTACTTTATCTTTTTGACAGGACATCCAACATATGTTCCACTCTCAATACAATCCTTGATAACAACAGCTCCCGCACCAATTATCGTATCAGGTACAACACTCTTTCCCTGAATTATCTGTGTTCCTGTTCCAATTTCAGATGCTTCTCCCAATAAGACATTTCCAGAAATATGCACACCCGGGTAAAGCGTTACATAATCCTCAATAACAGCATCATGACCTATAGTACAATCCAGGTTAATAATGACATGCTTACCAACTTTAATATCCACAGTAAGAATTGTACCTGCACATATTATGGTTCCTTCGCCAAATTCAATATTATTTGAAAAAATAACAGATGGATCTATTATTGTAGGAAATTTCACCTTGCTATCCGCAAGCTTTTGTACAATCATTTTTCGAATTCTCCCTGTTCCGACTGCACATACCGCATATGTCTCCCCGACTGATTTCAGGTATTCACAACCGCCCAAAACTTTGTAACCATCCCTATACTCATTCCAAATAGCTTCATTATCGTCTATAAATCCCGCAATATTCCATATTGGATTAATTTCATTTATTCTTTCAATTACCCAAGCTACTTCTCTCCCAAATCCACCAGCTCCTATAATATATATATCTTTCATTCTTTTTCTCACTTTACTCTACTTTTTTCCGGACCATTCCAGCAAGACTTTACCCCAACAGGTGTTCCCATAAATTCCTCCATGGTTGCAGAAGTTTCAGAACTGATCCCTTCTCTTTTTATAATGGTATAAATTGTATCCACAATAATCCTTACATCGACTGAAAATGTAACATTTTTTGTATACCATACATCCATGGCAAATCTGTCTTCCCATGAAATAGCATTTCTTCCATGAGCCTGTGCATATCCCGTAAGTCCGGGTCTGACATCATGTCTATGGTGTTGTTCTTCATTATACCTGTCCAGATATCTCACAAGAAGAGGTCTAGGTCCCACAATAGCCATATCCCCTTTCAAAATATTAATTAGCTCTGGAATCTCATCAAGACTCGTTTTTCTAAGAAATTTTCCATAACTATTTAATCTGACTTCATCTGGCAGAAATTTTCCATACTTGTCTTTTCTGTTATCCATAGTCCTAAACTTAATGAGCTTAAAAATTTTTTCATCTTTTCCTGGCCTTTCCTGGCAAAAAAAAGGATTTCCCCTCATAAAAAATGTCCCAATAATACTAAGTACCAGCATAATTGGAGATACCACAATGATTGCACAAATACTCAAAATAATATCTATAAAACGTTTGAAAAACCTTGCATACATTTTATGTATCTCCTTTATTATTAATCAAAACAAGCTTTGACAACATCAATTATTCTATACTGCTCATCCTCTGTCATTTTATTATCAGAGGGTAAACACAAACCTCTGTTAAATAAATCTGCGCCAACATCCGAGTCCAATACTATTTCATTATTTATCTCTGAATATCTGCCTGATTTGGAAATAAAATCATGTTTTTTGTAAATAGGCTGCATATGCATAGGCTTCCATATCGGTCTGCCCTCAGCATTTAATAAAGAAATAGCTTCAAGAATCTCTGTCGGGCAGCTCTTTCCCGATTCTGGTACATAATGCACCTCTGTTTCTTCCCTAATCTGTCTGCACATTGAAGACGGATTAATAACAATACAGCTAAGCCAGAAATTAGGCCCACTGTTTACTTCATCAAAGGGATTCATCTGGACCGGCAAATCACGAAATCCCTCTTTATATCTTTCATAAATTGCTTTTTTTTGTGAAATATGTTCTTTAATGAAAGGAATTTGTCCTCTGACAACTCCTGCAATAACATTACTCATTCTGTAATTATATCCCAGTTCTTCATGCTGGTACCATGGTGCATTTTCCCGAGACTGTGTTGACCATTTTCTTACTTTGTCAGCATCATATTCCTCATTAGTTAAAAATGCTCCACCCGAGCTTCCGGTAATAATTTTATTTCCATTAAAACTAATGCATCCATATTCTGAATATTTCCCGGTTTTTCCCGTCTGTTCACCTTTATATGTTGCCCCCAGACTTTCAGCCGCATCTTCTATTATGATTGCCCCGTGTTTATCAGCTATCTCCTTGATTTGTTCAAATTTTGCCGGAGTTCCATATAAATGCACCAATACAATCAACTTTACATCCGGAAACATTTCAAAAGCTTTCTCTAATGCAACGGGATCCATATTCCATGTTTCATATTCTGAATCAATAAATACCGGAATTCCTCCCTCGTATACAATAGGGTTTACTGTAGCATCAAATGTCACATCCGAGCAAAAAACTCTTTGTCCATTCAACGCTCCTTTTCCCAATTCTGATTTCCCATATATTCTTTCACCGGCAAGCTTTATTGCCATATGTAAAGCAGCCGTTCCCGATGACAATGCAACTGCATACTTAGCCCCAACAAATTCAGCCATCATATTTTCAGATTTATTTATATTATTTCCAACCGTGCTCATCCAGTTGGTTTCATATGCCTCTTTCATATATTCCAGTTCTTCCCCATGCATAGTAGGCGATGACAAATAAATTTTCTTTTCAAATGGTTGAAATTTTTTAGTTTGAGAAAACATGACTTACTACCTCTATATTTCTGTGTGTATATTACCCTGTCTAAATAGAATTATTCTATCACAGAACACTAATAAATGGAAGAATAAATAACGTAATAATTACTACCAGCTATATTTCAATAAATATTCAATTGCTTTATTACCAAAGTTATGCTAAAATTCCTTTAGTCATTTAAAGTGTTACACTTTAAACAAATAAAGAGATTAAGTAGCACTTCAATAAATAATATCTGAAAGGAACAAAAGAAATGAAAGAATTATTGTGTATAATCATGCTGGTAATATTTTTTGCAGTTATGATTGGCGTGGGATTTTACTCCCGAAAACATGCAACTGATGTTAATGGATTTGTATTGGGCGGACGTTCCGTAGGACCATGGCTTACTGCCTTTGCCTTCGGTACCTCTTATTTTTCAGCCGTGATTTTCGTAGGCTATGCCGGACAGTTTGGCTGGAACTTTGGTCTTGCTTCTACCTGGGCCGGACTTGGAAATGCCTTTATTGGTTCACTACTTGCCTGGAATATTTTAGGAAGAAGGACAAGGGTCATGACTCAGCACTTAGATGCAAAAACCATGCCTGACTTTTTCGGAAAGAGATTTAATTCAAACGCTCTTAAGGTAGCTGCCTCAGTCATAGTGTTTATTTTCCTCATTCCTTATACAGCCTCTCTTTACAATGGATTATCAAGTCTTTTCGGTCTTGTATTTGATATTCCATACTGGGTTGTTATTTTAGTTATGGCAGTTCTTACCGGATTTTATGTTATTTTTGGTGGATATATGGCTACCGCAATTAATGACTTCATTCAGGGTATAATAATGCTATTTGGAATCTGTGCTGTCATTGGTGCAGTACTCCACGACAATGGAGGACTTCTCCACGCAACAAGAAAATTATCAGAAATAACTGGTGATGCCGGATGGCAGGGAGCTTACTCTTCGTTCTTAGGGCCTGACCCTCTTGCACTTTTATTTGTTGTAATCCTTACTTCCCTTGGTACCTGGGGATTGCCACAGATGGTTGGTAAGTTCTACGCAATCAAGAGTGAAAAGGATATTCACAAGGGAACAGTTATCTCAACAGTATTTGCCATAATTGTTGCCGGTGGATGCTACTTCCTTGGAGGTTTCGGCAGACTTTACAGCAATGCAATTACATATAATAAAGAAACAGGAAAACCATTATTTGATACTATTATTCCATCTATGTTATCAACACTTCCGGCAATAATAATTGCTGTAGTTATCGTATTGGTTTTATCTGCATCAATGTCTACTCTTTCTTCTCTGGTCCTCACGTCAAGTTCAACCTTCACACTTGATGTTATAAAGGCAACAATTAAGAAAGATATGGATGAAAAGAAACAGGTATTTACAATGAGGATATTCATTGTATTCTTCATAGCTGTTTCAGCAATAATCGCTGTTATCAAGGATTCTCATCCAGAAGTAACATTTATAGCACAGATGATGGGTGTTTCATGGGGTGCATTAGCAGGTGCATTCTTAGCTCCATTCCTTTATGGTCTCTACTGGAAGGGCATAAGCAAAATCTCAGTTGCTGTCTGCTTCGTATGGGGATGTGCAATTGCAGTTGCTCAGCTTTTCATTACATTGTGTGCAGTGGATGTGACAAAATTTGGTCCTGTACTTGGTTACATCTTCAAGTCTTCAATTAATTCAGGTGTTATCGCAATGGTAGGCGGACTAATCATTGTTCCTATCGTAAGCATATTCACTAAAAAGCCTGAGACAAAAGATACAGATTCAATATTCTCATGCTACTCAGAGCATGTGTCTGTAGAAAAGAAATACTCTCTTGAAGAGGATTAGTAAACAATATAAATAGAAAAGTGCTGTAGGTTTAACGATATAAATCCTTAAACCTACAGCACTTTTTTAATAATATATACTAATATTATATGTTCTTAAATCTATCAGCGAAATCTACAAAATAAATTCCATCTGCCTCTCTTTTGTCTTCATGCCCATTTTTTCATAGAACTTTTCTGCCGGGGTATTTCCGGACCACACGTTTAATGTTACCTCATAACAGCCTAATCTCCTTGCTTCCTTCTTAACATATTCAAATATACTCTCGCCAATATGCTGTCCCCGAAGATTAGCATCGACACAGAGGTCATCAATAAAAAATGATTTGAACGGTACCATATTATTTGAAAATGGCTGTTCCCGCAGTTGGCAAAACGCATATCCCATACACCAATCTTCTTCATTTACAGCGACATAAATAGGATTAATATCATTCTTTATCATTTCCATAAGTTCATTCTCTGTATATTTTGTTGTACCCGCAATAAAAACATCCGGTCTTATTTCAGCGTGAATGTTAAGCACCTGCAATAACAGCTCAATCATCCTCTTAATATCCTTTTCTTCAGCTCTTCTGATTTTCACATTTTCATTCATTTTATCAACAACTCCTAACATTCAAATAAGTAAATTTAAACAAAGTATTTTTACAAATCTCCAATCACTATTTTTTTCTTCCACAACCCTTGCATCTGCCTCCACAGCCTGCACATTTTCTATCACTTCTAAAATAAAAAACACTTTTCTTTAGAGCCACAAACAATATTATTAAAATAACAATGGTCAATAACACATCAACAATTTTTGCTGAAATGATACACTTGAAGATAAAGGCTGCAATCCATGCAAAAACACATTGCCATATTACAACACCCATCGCCCATCTGAAACCTAATTCCCTCTTTATTGAAGCTATTGCCGCAATGCATGGAGTATATAAAAGGCTGAAAACTAAAAGACAGCCTGCCGCTTCTTTAGATAAAACAACGCCAACTCCCCCTTCTGCACTAAACAATACCTCTAATACGGAAACCATGCTTTCTTTTGCCATAAAACCACTAATCAAAGAAGTGCATATTCTCCAGTCATTTAATCCCAATGGCTTAAATAAAGGTGCAATAATTCCTGATATAACAGCCATAATGCTGTCTTCTGAATTATCAACCAAATTGAAAAACATATCATAGCTTTTCAGGAACCACACAGCAATTGTTGCAACAAGTATCACTGAAAATGCCTTTTGCAAAAAATCCTTTGACTTTTCCCACATAAGCTGTAAAGTACTCTTCATACTTGGCAGACGGTAATTCGGCAATTCCATCACAAATGGTATTGCCTCCCCTTTAAACAAAATACTTCTGTAAATGAATGCAGCCAAAATTCCGAGAAAAATTCCCAAAAAATACAGTCCCGCCATTATAAGACCTCCGTGTCCAGGAAAGAAAGTATGTACAAAAAAAGCATACACAGGCAGCTTTGCGGTACAGCTCATAAATGGTGTGAGCAGTATTGTCATCTTTCTGTCCCTGTCACTTGGCAACGTCCTTGTTGACATAACCGCCGGCACAGTACACCCAAAACCAATCAGTAAAGGAACAATACTTCTTCCTGAAAGTCCGATTTTTCTCAAAAGTTTATCCATAAAAAACGCCACTCTTGCAATATATCCACTGTCCTCTAACAGGGATAAAAAGAAGAACATTAATGTGACAATTGGAAGGAAGCTAAGCACACTTCCCACTCCCTCAAATATCCCGCTAATCACCAGATTGTGAAGTGCCTCATTTACATTTCCTTTTGTAAGTACTTCATCAACCAAACCCGTTATCCAGTCGATTACTTCTCCGAACCCTGCCTGAAGCCAGGCTCCAAAAACATTGAATGTCAAAACAAAAACAAGCATCATTATCAGTACAAATAACGGAATTGCAGTAAATTTTCCTGTTAAAATACTGTCGATTTTGCTGCTTCGTATTCTCTCCCTATTCTCCTTAGGTTTATTTACACAAACCTTGCACACTTTTTTAATATATCTAAACCGCATATCAGCTATGGCTGCACTTCTGTCCAGTTTTCTCTCTTCTTCCATCTGAACAGTAATGTGCTCAAGCATTTCCACTTCGTTATTATCAAGGTTAAGCTGTTCAATTATGTGACTATCCCCTTCTATCACCTTTGCAGCTGCAAACCTCAAAGGTATTCCAGCGGTTTTTGCATGGTCCTCTATCAGATGGCTCACACCGTGAAGGCATCTGTGAACTGCTCCTCCATTTTCATCCCTGTCACAAAAATCCTGTTCAATTGGTCTTTCCTGATATCTGGCAACGTGTAGTGCATGACTAATTAACTCATCGACTCCAAAATTTTTGGCAGCGGATATAGGAATAACAGGAACACCAAGCATTTTTTCCATTCGGTTTATATCAATTGAACCGCCATTGCCCATAAGTTCATCCATCATATTTACTGCAATTACCATTGGTACATCCATCTCTATTAATTGCATGGTTAAATAAAGATTTCTTTCAATATTCGTGGCATCAATAATGTTTATGATTGCCTTCGGCTTATCTCTGAGAACAAAATTTCTTGAAACAAGTTCCTCGTTTGAATAAGGCGACATAGAATAAATTCCGGGCAAATCTGTGACAAGAGTATCAGAATGACCTATTATCGCCCCATCCTTTCTGTCTACCGTCACTCCCGGAAAATTACCCACATGCTGATTTGAACCAGTGAGCCTGTTAAAGAGTGTGGTCTTACCACAATTCTGGTTTCCTAAAAGTGCAAATGTAAGTGTCTCCCATTCCGGCACAGGATTCTCATTTTCTTTTATGTGATGGATTCCCGGTTCCCCAAAAGCCGGATGCTCCACCACTTTTCTGTATTTCTTTTTATTTTCTCTCACACCAACAGCAGGGTCTTCGTCATCCAAAACCCTGCTGTCATCCAGCTTTTCTATTTCAATCTTTTCTGCGTCATCCAGTCTCAGTGTCAATTCATATCCATGAATTCTGATTTCAACAGGATCCCCCATTGGAGCGTATTTGACAATTGTTGCAACAGCCCCGGGAATCACCCCCATATCCAGAAAATGCTGCCTTAATGCTCCTTCTCCTCCCACAATTTTAATACATCCACTTTCACCTGGTCTTAAATCCTTTAATGTCATTGTTAATCCTCACTTCTGAGGGCTCTACTATTTCCCTCTGATTACTGCAGTAATGAAAGAACGCCCTGATTAACCTGATTTGTCTGGGCAATCATGGCCTCACCCACCTGGGCAAGAATGCTGCTCTTACTCATTTTTACCATTTCTTCTGCCATATCCACATCCCTGATTCTTGACTCCGCTGCCTGAGTATTCTCTGATGTATTGTCTAAATTCATAATTGTATGTTCAAGTCTATTCTGTATTGCACCATAATATGTACGCACACCTGATACCTTTTCAATGGCTGAATCCACTAAGGTCATGGAGTTTCCGGCAGATATATGATTTGTCACATCTAATGCCCCGCCGCCAAATATTGCATCGGCACTTACATCATATCTGTTTAAACTAACACCCTGTCCCTCTAGTGCTCCTACCTGAAGAATTAACGAGCCACCATCATCAACAGCACCCTGAGCCTTAGGCGGAAAGGTGTATCCAGAACCAAATGCGTTCATATATTTTGAGTTGTCTGTCTGTATTGTATAATTACCACTTGTACCGGTAAGGTTTCCTTCTGCAAAGGCAGATGCCTCTGTTTCCGACAAATTCGTTGCCAAAAGAGAACCAGCTCCACTTCCTCTGGCAGCTAATAATCCCTTTACAAAATTCAATGAACTAGTGTCAGCTCCTGAAAACTTATTCTGAAAATCTGACAAGCCTGTGAACTTTGTATTATCTTTTATAGCCTGGTCTAATGTCTTTCCGCCTGCTATGTCACCTAATATTTTATCAAGTCCTGATTTAATGTTGGCACTTGATACAGGAGTTGTGCCAGTCCCATTATCCTGTGCTGCATATCCTAAATACATTGTGGCAAGATAGCCCGCACCATATGGCATGGTCGACATTTTTCCCATATAGGATTTTATTTCTGAATCACTGGAATTTTGGTCTATCTGTTGTGAAACCCATCCATTATCACCACTTGAGGTCTGTGCCATACCTTCCACAAACCACTTAGGAAAACTGCCTGTCCTTCCTGAAAGCATACCATTCGTAACTGTATCGTACATAACAAGATGTGTCATTTCGTGGGCAATGGTTGCTGCCAAGTCGGCTTTTTTATCCGCAGACATACTTGAAAAGGAATTTAACGGATAGTCTGATGAGTCAATATTTAATGTATATCCCATCAATGTATAATTTGATGAACCCTGCATGCTAAGTGCCGCTGATGCCAGGGTATTTCCCTTTCCATCTATGTTTGCTATATTCAAACCGACTTTTATCGAAGAAGATGAACCATTTGCAAACATTGTGGGATAAGCACTCTGCAAACTTGCCACAGCATCCTCTGCTGCCTTTTTCACGAACTTTGCCATATCTGAATTTGCATAACTGTTATCTCTTCCCACTGCCTGGGCATCGTCTAATGCCACAGTATTTCCATCACTTCCAACAAAGGACCACTCAATCTTTATTACATTGGCATTTCCTGCATTTCCAACATTTGCAGCACTATCCGGCTTCAAGCCCTGCTTTGAAAATACATCTATTGTATTAAACTTTGTATCTGTTGAAATTCTGTCGATTTCCTTACATAATTCATCCAATTCCCTCTGTATTGCTGCTCTGTCCGAATCAGTATTTGTATCGTTAGCTGCCTGGGTTGTCAATTCCTTACAACGGTCAAGGACTGAGTGCATCTCTCCCAAAGCCCCATCAGCAACCTGAATAAATGAGACACCATCCTGGGCATTTTTAGATGCCTTGTTAAGTCCTCTTATCATATATCTCATACTCTCACTTATGGTAAGCCCTGCAGCATCATCTGCTGCACGATTAATTCTGTACCCGGAAGATAGCTTCTCCATACTCTTGCTTTTTTCACTAGTTACTATTCCATACTGCCTCGAGGCATTATCCGCGCTCATATTATGCTGTACAACCATATTTTCAACCTCCATGTCATAACAATAAGCTCAATCCATTTAAGCCTAGTCCCAACTTCCTACTTCCACATACTCAATATCATTGTCACACACCGGACATTTTATTTTACCATCTTCCTCCGGCTTAAGTTTCTCTCCACACTCTTCACATAATGAATCGTAATATTTCTCTGTTGTCTCATTACTTTTGTAAATCACCAGAGCAGGCACAACTTCTAATTTACCGCAATTTTTACATGCCATCGGAAGATTAGTCAACTCGAAAAATGTAGCCATCCCTTTCTTTTTTTCTTCCAAAAACTTTTTCATGTTATCCGGGTATCGTATCATGGCCTCCTCCATATTGCAGCCATTAAACCCCGAGCCCACAAATAATTCTTCCTCGTATCCGCATTTACACTTATATTTTCTGATTTCACCCATTCTGTTGTTCACACCTCATTCAAACAAATGATTCCTGACATAGTATATACCTCTGTTATGCATCGTCAAAATAGCTCGATTTCTTTAGTTCCTTATTATTTTAATTAAAATAAATGCAAATTTTCACTAATAATTTGTCCAATACATATTTTACGTTTATGTTATCATTGAGCATTTTTACTGTCAATATTTGTAACTGTTCAGAGCCAAGCATATTTTTACAGTTAAACGTGATGAATGCTTGCATTCGTGAACGTTTGGCTGTAAAAATATATTTGGCGGATACGCCACACCGAAAAAACGCCAGTTTTTGAAGT
>JBNRML010000018.1:0-14050 GCA_050309585.1 Lachnospiraceae bacterium | reverse complement strand
CATTAAATAGGGATAATTATAAACGTTTTTAAAGAAAGAATATTCCACGGTTAAATTGATTTGTTTTCAAAAATGTGGTAAATAAATATTAGGATTGGAGAAAGATATGATTAAAGCAGGAATTATTGGCTCCACAGGTTATGCAGGAGCAGAGATAGTGAGATTATTGATGCAGCACAGGGAAGTGGAAATTGCCTGGTACGGTTCAAGAAGTTATATTGATAAAAAATATTATGAAGTGTTCCAGAACATGTTCCAGATAGTTGATGCGAAATGCATGGACGATAATATGGAAGAGCTGGCTGAAAGCGTGGACGTTATTTTCACGGCAACACCCCAGGGGCTTTGTGCATCATTAGTTAATGAAGAGATATTAAATAAGGTAAAGATTATTGATTTGAGTGCGGATTTCCGAATAAAAGATGTCAGGAAATATGAAGAGTGGTACGGAATTGAACACAAGAGTCCGCAATTTATAGATGAGGCTGTTTACGGTCTTTGCGAAATAAACAGGGATATGGTTAAAAATGCAAGACTTATTGCAAATCCTGGATGCTATCCGACATGTACCACACTCAGTATTTATCCTTTATTAAAGGAGGGAATTATTGACCCGGCTACAATTATTGTTGATGCCAAGTCAGGTACGTCAGGTGCCGGAAGAGGTGCAAAGGTTAATAACCTTTTCTGTGAAGTTAATGAAAATATTAAGGCATACGGTGTTGCGACACATAGACATACTCCTGAAATTGAGGACCAGTTAAGCCTTGCAGCAGGAGAAGAGGTATTGATTAACTTTACACCACATCTGGTTCCTATGAACAGGGGCATTTTAATCACGGCATATGCTTCACTTAAGAAAGAAGTTACATACGAGGAAGTTAAGGCTGTTTACGATAAGTATTATGACAATGAAAAGTTTGTCAGGGTTCTTGACAAAGATGTGCCGCCGGAAACCAGATGGGTCGAGGGAAGCAATTACGTTGATGTGAACTTTAAAATTGATAACAGAACAAACAGAATCATTATGATGGGTGCCATGGATAACCTTATTAAAGGAGCAGCAGGCCAGGCAGTTCAAAACATGAACATTATGTTTGGTTTTGAGGAAACAGAAGGTCTTTTACAGGTTCCGATGTTTCCATAGGAAGCAATGTTTCCGTAGGAAAATTGTTCCAGGAAAAAACATTGTTTCAGCAAAAAATATAGTAGAAAGAAGGAATACATATGGAAATGATTAATGGCGGTGTCTGTGCAGCAAAAGGTTTTAAGGCGGCGAGCTGTGAGGCAAATATTAAATACAAAGACAGAACAGATATGGCAATGGTTTATTCAGAGGTTCCGGCTGAATGTGCAGGAACATTCACCACAAATGTTGTAAAGGCAGCCTGTGTTATGTGGGATAAAAAGATTGTGGAGTCAGGAAAGAAGATGCAGGCAGTGGTTATCAATTCCGGAATAGCAAATGCCTGTACGGGAAAGGAAGGCTTTGATGCCTGCGAAGCCACTGCAAAGGCTGTGGAAGAGAATTTGTCGGTTCCATTTGATACAGTGGCAGTTGCTTCAACAGGTGTTATTGGGGCACAGCTTCCAGTCGAAAAGCTTGTTACAGGGGTTGAGAAAATGAGCAAAACCCTTGAGGGAAGCGAAGATGCAGGAACAGGGGCGGCAAAGGCCATTATGACAACTGATACCGTTAAAAAGGAAATTGCAGTTACATTTGAAGCGGGTGGAAAAAAGATTACCCTTGGCGGAATGAGTAAGGGTTCAGGTATGATTCATCCAAATATGTGTACAATGCTTGCATTTTTGACAACAGACTTAAATATTGAGAAATCACTTATGCAGGAGGCTGTAAGTGAGGTTGTGAGCGATACATTTAATATGATTACGGTTGATGGGGACACTTCAACAAATGACACACTTCTTGTTATGGCAAATGGTCTTGCGGAAAATGACAAGATTGTTAAAAAAGGAAAGGATTATGATGCATTTAAAGAGGCATTATTCTTTATCTGTGAACATCTTGCAAAGGTGATGGCAGCTGACGGAGAGGGAGCAACAAAGCTTTTTGAGGCAAAGGTGGTAAATGCAAAGAGTAAGGCTGACGCAAAGGTTTTGGCAAGGGCGATTGTGGCTTCAAATCTCTCAAAGGCAGCAATTTATGGCTGCGACGCAAACTTCGGAAGATTTTTGTGTGCAATGGGTTACTCAGGAGTGGAATTTGACCAGAATGATGTGGAGCTTTTCTTTGAAAGTAAGGAAGGAAGAATGCAGGTATTTGACAAGGGTACACCGGTAGTCTTTGATGAGGATGAGGCTAAAAAGATATTATCTGCTGAGGCAGTCACCATTTTTGTTGATATGCATGAGGGAGATAGTGAGGCTACGGCCTGGGGCTGTGACCTTACATATGACTATGTTAAGATAAATGCGGATTACCGTTCATAAAAATTATTTGGCGAAAAGTCGCTCAGAAATGAAGAGTGGTGTGAAAAAAGTAGAATAAGCCAAAATTGTGGATTAGATACAAAAAGAAGAAAAAGAAGGCTCACAAAATGAATCTATTTGAAAGTATTCCCACATAAGAGAATACCTACTAGAAAGCCGAGAATGTCGAAAAAGTAGGTAAATATTCAGGACAAAAGAGCAAAAATACCTACTAAAAAGCCGAAAATACTGGAAAAGTAGGTAAAAATTCAGGACAAGAGAGCAAAAATACCTACTAAAAGGCAGGAAACGTTGGAGAGTAGGTAAAAGCTCAGAAATGAGGATTAGTATGGAAAAAGAAATTGAAAAAAACTTAGAGAAAGCAGGAGTGCTCATTGAGGCATTGCCTTATATTCAGAAATTCAACAGAAAAATAATTGTGGTTAAGTATGGCGGAAGTGCCATGGTTGACGAAGAAATTAAAAAGAATGTCATTCAGGATGTGACACTTCTTAAACTTGTAGGATTTAAGCCAATCATTGTTCACGGTGGTGGAAAGGAAATCAGTAAATGGGTTGAAAAGTCAGGAATGGAACCAAAGTTCATTAATGGTCTGAGAGTAACTGACGAGGAAACAATGGAAATTGCCGAAATGGTTTTGGGCAAGGTTGGAAAGTCTCTTGTAACCATGGTTGAGGAGCTGGGCGTTAAGGCCGTTAGCATAAGTGGCAAGGATGGAAATCTTCTCAAATGTAAAAAGAAATATTCAAATGGTGAGGACATTGGATTTGTCGGTGATGTGACGGAGGTTAATCCAAAAATATTGTACGATTTGCTTGAGGATGATTATCTTCCTATCGTGTGTCCTGTGGGACTTGATGATGAGTTCAATACATATAACATAAATGCAGATGATGCGGCCTGTGCGATTGCAAAGGCAGTATCGGCAGAAAAGCTTGCCTTCTTAACAGATATTGATGGCGTTTGCAAGGATCCAAAGGATAAGAGCACGCTCATTCACTGGCTCCACACATCAGAAGCAAAAGAACTCATGGGAAATGGAATCGTAGGCGGCGGAATGTTACCTAAATTAAATAACTGCATAGATGCAGTTGAAAATGGGGTTTCAAGAGTTCATATCCTTGATGGAAGAATTCCTCATTGTATTCTTTTGGAAATATTTACAAATGAGGGAATTGGAACTGCTATTTTAAGCGATGACGAAAAAGCAAACTAACCCCAAAGTTTTGAGGTTGAATCTAAACATTAATTTAAATATGGAAAGGAAGGATTAAGGTGTCTAATTATATAGATGAAGCTGAAAAGGCTTTATTACATACATACAATCGTTTTCAGATTGTGCTTGAGAAGGGTGATGGCGTTTATCTTTATGACACAGATGGAAAAAAATATCTGGATTTTGCAGCAGGAATAGCTGTATTTGCCTTTGGGTACAACAATAAAGAATATAATGATGCCATAAAAGAGCAGGTTGATAAGCTTATTCACACATCAAACCTTTATTATAATGTGCCTCTTGCAAGTGCCGCAAATAAACTTACAAAGGCAGCTGGTCTTGACAGGGTTTTCTTTACAAACAGTGGTACGGAGGCAATTGAGGGGGCAATTAAATCAGCCAGAAAATATGCGTATAACAAAGATGGAAGAAATGACCACGAAATAATTGCCATGAATCATTCCTTCCACGGAAGAAGTATGGGAGCACTTTCTGTCACAGGAAATGCGAAATATCAGGAGGCATTCAAACCATTGATAGGTGGGGTGAAGTTTGCTGAATACAACAATCTGGAAAGTGTGAAAAATCTCGTCACAGACAAAACCTGTGCAATTATTCTTGAACCGGTTCAGGGCGAAGGCGGAATTTATCCTGCAACTGAGGAATTTATCAAGGGTGTAAAAGCAATCTGTGAGGAAAATGACATTCTTCTTATATTTGATGAAATCCAGTGTGGTATGGGACGTACGGGTAAGATGTTTGCCCACGAACATTATGGTGTTAAGCCTGATATTATGACAGTGGCAAAAGCACTTGGCTGCGGTGTTCCTGTGGGAGCGTTTCTCACAAATGAGAAGGCGGCAGTGTTAGTGCCGGGAGATCATGGAACTACTTACGGTGGAAACCCACTTGCAATGGCAGCAGTTAATAAAGTGCTTGAAATGTTTGAAAAATCTGACGTTCTTGAAAATGTCAATGAGGTTTCAGCATATCTTGAAGAAAAGCTTGATGGAATTGTGGGAAAATATTCTTTTGCAGTATCCCACAGAGGTCTTGGACTTATGCAGGGGCTTGAACTTAATGTGAGTGTTGGCGAAGTTGTCAACAAATGCATAGAAAAAGGACTTTTGGTAATAAGTGCAGGAAGCAATGTGCTTAGAATGGTTCCGCCTCTTATTATTTCAAAAGAAGATGTTGACAAAATGATTGAAATTCTTGATGAAGTTCTTGCCACTTTTTAAAAATTAAAGTTGTAAAATATTTTTATTTTAGGTACAATGAAATAGATGTTTAGGTCTCTCTAAAAATGCATTTGCGGAATGGAGAGATTGATTATGAATAAAAAAAATATAATAAGAATTGCAGCTACAGGTCTTGTTTGTGTTTTTGCTCTTTTTGTAACCGGATGTGGTGAAACTAAGGGGAAAAGAGAGATTTACTATGACGATAAAGAAAATACAGAGGAAACTGTAAATACCACTGAAGAGACTTTTGAAGAAAAGAATGTCTATATTCAGATAAGTGGTGCTGTTAAAAATCCTGGTGTTTATGAAGTTAAATCTGGCAGCAGGATTTTTGAAGTGATGGATTTGTCAGGGGGGTATACAGAGGAGGCTGCAACTGACGTGGTAAATCTTGCAAGACCCGTGAAGGATGAGATGCAGATTTACATTCCTACAAAAAAGGAAGTTGAGATGAGTAACCAGGACTATTTCTGGGAAAATTATCAGATGCCTGAGGAAGAGAAAGAGAACTCAGACGGCAGGGTAAACCTAAATACTGCAACGAAGGAGGAACTGATGTCTCTTCCGGGAATAGGTGAATCAAAGGCAGAAGCCATTATGGACTACAGGGAAAAAAATGGTGGATTTAGTGATATTTCAGACATTATGAAGATAAGTGGAATTAAGGAAGCTGCCTTTGAAAAAATAAAGGAACTAATTGTTGTATAAGTAGTAGAAAGGAATTCTTTTGATGTGACCGGTTTTGGACATGTGGAAAAGATTATCGGGTGAATGAAATGGGAAACAGAGTGTTGGTAGTTGACGATGAAAAATTAATTGTAAAGGGAATTAAATTCAGTCTTGAGCAGGATGGCATGGTGGTTGACTGCGCATACGACGGAGAAGAAGCTGTCAATCTTGCAAGGCAGACAGAATATGATGTGGTTTTACTTGACGTAATGCTTCCTGTTTATGATGGATTTGAAGTACTCAGCAGAATAAGAGAGTTCAGTTCGATGCCCATTATTATGCTTACGGCTAAAGGGGATGACATAGACAAAATCCTGGGGCTTGAGTATGGAGCAGATGATTATATAACTAAACCTTTTAATATCCTTGAGGTAAAAGCCAGAATTAAAGCCATTATCAGAAGAAGTACTAAGGTAAAGCCTGTTGAAAGCAAAAAAATCATCAAGGACGAGATGGTGTTGGATATCGAAGGTCGAAACGTGACCATTGCAGGAAAAGAGATTAATCTCACGGCAAAGGAGTTTGATTTGCTTGAAATTCTGGCAACAAATCCAAACAAGGTTTATAGCAGGGAAAAGCTTCTGAGTGAGGTTTGGGGATATGAGTATCCAGGTGATGTAAGAACTGTGGATGTTCACATCAGAAGACTTAGAGAAAAGATTGAGGCAAATCCAAGTGAACCTAAGTATGTGTTTACAAAATGGGGAGTTGGATACTTTTTTAAGGATTAGTGGCGTTGGGATGCCGGAGAATTAGGATTAGTGTGAAAAAATGTCTGAAAATAGTAAGAAAACCAGCAAAATAAAATCTTTGTTTAAAAGAATTTTGAATGAAATTAAGAGCCTTAAATTTCACGTATTTATTGTGCAGTACATTGTAGGTATGCTTCCTGTGCTTATCATTGGTGAAATTGTCATGATACCTATTGAAGATAATATGGTCAAAGTGAAGCAGGACAGATTATTGGGACAGTGTAACATACTTAAAAACCATATTGCATCGGAAAACTATCTGGACTTGCATGATTCGGTGGCAATAGATGCGGAGCTTTCACAGCTTTCGGCAATGTATGACGGAAGAATAAAGCTCATAAACAGAGATTATCTGATAGTAAAAGATACCTATGTAATGGACGAGGGAAAGACAACGGTATCAAAAAATGTTCTAAATTGTTTTAAAGGAAAGAATATATCAAAATATGATAAGGAGAGTAATTCCATCAGGATTGTTCTTGTAATAAATAATGATAACAAAGAACACATTGGAGTAATGGAGGTATCTTTTTCTACGAATGACGTACAATTTGCTCTTGAAAGAATTGAGGGTAAAGTTCATATGGTACAGTTTATCGTGGCTATTATTTTACTTATTTTCACCATATTCTGGTCGAGTCATGTTGTGAAACCGTTTAATGAAATGGAAATGGTTTTTGACAAGGTAAACGAGGGCTATATGGAAGAGAGACTGGATATTAAGGGGTATTCTGAGACGGAGAAGTTTGCTGAGGCCTTTAACGGAATGATGGACAGAATGAAGAAAATAGATGATAGCAGACAGGAATTTGTTTCAAACGTGTCCCATGAGTTAAAGACACCTATAACTTCAATTAAGGTTCTTGCGGATTCGCTCATGATGCAGGAGGATGTTCCAAATGAGATTTATAAGGAATTCTTTGCAGACATTGTCACTGAAATAGACAGGGAAAATAAGATTATCACAGATTTGCTTTCATTGGTGAGACTGGATAAAAAGACATCAAATATGGTTGTGTCAGAGGTTAATATCAATGAGATGGTTGAGTTGATTCTTAAGAGACTCAGACCAATTGCAGCAAAAAATAATATTGAGCTGGTATTAGAGAGCTTCAGACCAATAGTGGCTGAGGTTGATGAGGTGAAAATTAACAGTGCTGTTACGAACCTGATAGAAAATGCTGTCAAGTACAATGTAATGGATGGCTGGGTGAGGGTAACACTGAATGCCGACCACAAATATTTCTTTATAAAGGTTGCGGATTCGGGAATAGGTATTCCTCAGGAAGCACAGGAAATGATTTTTGACAGATTCTATCGCGTGGATAAAACAAGAGCAAGACAGACAGGTGGTACGGGACTGGGACTTGCCATTACGAAAAACATTATTTTGCTTCACAATGGTGCCATAAAGGTATACAGCAAGGAAGGAGAGGGTACAACCTTTACGGTCAGAATACCCCTTAATTATGTTGCGGATGACAGACAGGCGGGTTGGAACGGAGAGAGCTAATGGGTGTTTTAAAGAAAAATATTACTATATTATTAAGCTTAATATTAGTGGTGGCATCAGTTTTATCAGGGTGCAGTTCTAAGGATAGAAAGAAGAAGGAAGGCGAAATTTATCTTTACTATTCAAACTCCAAACATAACGCATTGGTTGAAAAAATATATAAGCCGGTTGAAACGGAGCTCATCAATCAGGTGGGTGAAGTGCTGAAGGCAATGAATAAAAAAAGAGATGGTGTAATTTCGGCGAAGCCACAAAGTGTTATGATAAATGAATACACCCTGTATGACAATACCCTGAACATAGATTTTGATCCCGGATATATGAATATGAGCAGTGCCACGGAGGTATTGTGTCGCTCGGCAATAGTTCTTACCCTGACACAGTTAGACGGAATAGAGTTTGTCACATTTACTGTTGACAATCAGCCGGTGGTTTTAAAAGGAAATACCACAATTGGAAGTATGAAGTCTGAGGATTTTGTGGATGATGGTGATTCAAACATAAATTCTTATCAAAATATAAGTACCATAATTTATTTTGGTAATGAAAAGGGAGACAAACTTGTTCCTGTTGAGTGTACAGGTGTTTACGAGAAGGACACCTCTCTTGAAATGATGATAATTGAAAGATTAATCAAAGGTCCTACAGACAGCAAATATTCAAGGACCGTGCCTTCAAATATAAAGCTTTTAAATGTTATGACAAAGGACGGCGTGTGCTATGTGAATTTTGATAATACATTTTTGGAATCCAGAGTAAGCTGTTCCGTGGATATGGAAATCTATTCCATTGTCAATTCCCTGGCGGAGCTCAGCCATATAAACAAGGTTCAGATAAGTGTAAATGGAAATACAGACGTTAAGCTTTTCGACGCAATATCTTTGGAATATCCGTTTACGAGAAATCTTGATTTGGTAAAACAGGAATAATTCGAGGTTGTCATAAACAGGGGTATTTGACCTCAGTATCATTACCATAAGATAAGGGAGAGTGGAGAATATTAAAAGACCGGCAGTGTGTTTTGCACTTGCCTTGATACTTGGAGAAATATTATATCTGATAAATAATGGGGGAGTTTTTGTTCTGATTTTGACCATTATGACGATAATGGTCTTTTTTCTTGGCAAAGGAATGAAAATATGTCTCAGGGCACTATTGGCAGGCCTTTGCATTTTTTTATGCATTTATGGCAATTGGGCATACGGGAGGGAGGTTCATTGTCAAAAAGTAATTAATGGTATGGCGGAAGAGGCAGTTTTCGTAAATGTGCAGGGAAATGTTAAAAAAGTGGAGGACAAGAGAAATTCAGTATATTGCTATTTGGAAAACTGCAGTATTCAGAAATGTGTAATTAAAAAGGGGAAAATTTACGCAAAAGGAAAGGGTATAACAGGAGTAAGGCTTTTTGTGACGCTTAATAAGGACAAGGGCTTTTATCGTAAAAAGACAAGGTTTATTCCCGGAAATGAAGTGGGACTCTTGGGATGTTTAGAGGAATTTCGTACACCGGGAAACGATGGGGAATTTAATGAAAAAGAGTATTACGCCTCAATGGGAATATATGGGAAAATTAAAGATCCTGACGAAAAATACATTGAAGTATACGGAAGTAATGTGCTGCGCAGAAAGATTTGGGACATAAAATGTTTTGCCGGTGACAGAATAAGCAGAATATGTCATAAAAAATATCGGGAGATATACAAGGGAATTCTAATAGGAGAGAAGAGCAAAATTGAGAAGGAGACGATGGATTACTACAGGCTTTCAGGCATTGCTCATCTGTTAACAATTTCAGGACTTCACATTTCACTTATAGGAATGGGTTGCTACAAAATATTGAGAAGATTTCTGGGGATAAATATATCGGCAGTGTCAGCAGTTTTTTTGGCAATGGGATACGGCGTATTAACAGGTGAGGGAAGTTCTGTCAAAAGAGGGGTGATAATGCTTTGCATTAATTTTATGGGATTAATTCTTAAAAGAACCTATGATATGCTGTCAGCCATGTCGGTGGCCGTTATTCTGTTATTATTGGAAACCCCATTTGCAATCTTTAACTTTGGGGTACTGGTGTCCTTTGCGGCAATTTTGGGTATTTGCGTTGTGGTAAATATTACACTTAAGTTTTTGGACACAAAGAAAAAATGGTTGAAGGCGTTGCTTACCACCGTTGGAATTACTATGATGACGGGGCCGCTTTTGATTTTCAACGATTACTTGTGGAATCCCTATACGGTTATACTTAATCTCATTGTGGTTCCAATGATGACCGTTGTTGTGGTCAGTGGTATTTTTGGACTTTTGGTTGGAAGTTTTAGTATTAATTTGGGAACCGCAATAATATCGGTTGGGGAAATTGTATTAGGATTTTATGAGAAAATATGTAAGCTTGTGCTTAAAATGCCAAATTCCATTGTGGTAGTAGGTAATATCAGCATAAAAAGGCTGATTTTATACTATTTTGTTTTGAGTATGGGATTGTTTTTAATATGGAAATTCGGGGAGCATATTAAGCAGTTTAGGGGAATAATTAAAATTGGATTTTGGGGACGCGTGCTAAAATCAGAAATCATAGTATATGTTCTGTTTTTGACAGCTCCGATATCTGTTATTGCAGGCACTGAACATGACAAACCCTGGATTAAGATGTTAGATGTGGGACAGGGAGAGTGCATTTATTTAACTGATGGAAAAACAAGAATATTGTCTGACTGCGGAAGCAGTAGTGAGAAAGATATATTTACATATAAAATTCTTCCTTTTTTGAAATATAATGGAGTAAAAAAGCTTGATTATGTAATAATCAGCCACACTGATGCTGACCACATTAGTGCCCTAAAAGAGCTTTTGGAATATAAGGTTAACGGGGAGAACTATGTGAAATGTCTGGTGCTTCCGGGAATTGACAGGTCATACAGGGAGGATATAGATGAAGAAATAATAAAGCTCGCAAAAACAGAAAAAATCCGGGTATTATTTGCAGAGAGAGGAATGAACATCAAGGCGTCCAAAAATATGGAGCTTAAATTTTTGTGGCCTGAGGGAAATTCATTGTCATCTGAAAATAATGTTATGGATAAAAATGATTTGTGTACTGTGTTTAGGGCAAAAATATATGATAAAAAGATATTATTTACCGGAGATATAGGAGAGAAGACAGAAAAAATACTTTTAGAGGAGGGTAGGGTAGAAGAGTGCGATGTGTTAAAAATTCCACACCATGGCTCGAAAAATTCAGCCAATATAGAGTTTTTTGAAAAGGTGCATGGAAAAGCAGGGATAATTTCCTGCGGTATTGATAATAGCTATGGACATCCGCACAGCGAAACCCTGGAAATTCTAAAAAAGGTGAAAACAAAGGTCCGGATAACGGCTGATTCCGGACAAATCAGTATCAAATTGAGTTGATAATATAGGTGGTACAATGATATAATTTGTATAAATAATATATTATACAACACATCGTCCGCGGAATGGAGAAGTCATGAAAAATATAGCTAAAGACATTAAAAATGATGAAATAAAAAGAGTTTATTTAATATATGGTGAAGAAAAATATCTTGTTTCTGCCACAAAAAGAAATCTTTTGGAGGCCATCGTGGCTCCAGGGGATAATATGAACTTTACAAGATATTCAGACAATGAATGTGTTTCTTCAAAGATTATTGAAATGGCGGAAACACTTCCGTTTCTGGCAAGATACAGAGTGCTTCTTATAGAGGATTCAGGGTGGTTTAAGTCAGCAAATGAGGAAATGGCAGAGTACATTTCGATAATACCGGAGGATACAGTACTGCTGTTTGTGGAGTCTGAGGTTGACAAGCGTAATAAGTTATATAAACAGGTTGCGGCTAAAGGATATGTCTGTCTGTGTGACAGACAAAGCAGGGCGGAGCTAAGCAACTGGATATTAAGGCGACTTACAAGAGAAGAGAAAAAGATAACCAAGGATAATATGAATTATCTCCTTGATAAGCTGGGAGATGATATGGAGAATATTTCAAAAGAGCTTGATAAATTAGTCACATATACTCTTGGAAGAGAGATAATTGAAAAGAAGGATATTGATGCTGTGTGTATTAGTGAAATAACCGGTAAAATATTCGAAATGATTGACTGCATAGGAAATAAAAATCAAAAGAAGGCATTAGATTTGTATTATGATTTGATTGCGGTCAGAGAAGCGCCAATGAAAATATTATTTATGCTCTCGAGACAGTTTAATATAATGTATCAGACAAAGGAGATGCTTGAAAAGGGATTACCAAATGCTGAGATTGCAAAGAGAATGGGTATGCAGGCTTTTATTATTGGAAAGACTGCAAAGCAATGCAAAAATTTCAGTCTCAGGACATTGAAAAATGCCATGGAGTACTGTCTTAAGCTCGAGGAAATGGTTAAGATGGGAAATATGAATGATAAAATGGCAGTGGAACTTATAATAGTAAAATACTCGGAGTAGTCTTTGAGGCTGGCTTTTAACAGTCAAAATATTTTTTATTGCAAAAAATGAGGGTGCCACAATTGTGGCACCCGGTTTTTTATATTATATTAAGCCATTTTGTTAACAGCTGCAGCTAAACGAGAAACTTTTCTTGAAGCTGTGTTCTTGTGGTAAACACCTTTTGTACAAGCTTTGTCGATTTCTGTTGTTGCGTTCTTTAATGCAACAAGAGCTGCCTCTTTGTCGTTTGCTTCGATAGCAACGTTAACTTTTTTAACTGCTGTCTTAACCTTTGATCTGATTGCTTTATTTCTAGCTGTTCTTGTTTCTGTAACTAAAATTCTTTTCTTTGCAGATTTAATATTTGCCATCTGTCTATACCTCCGATAATAGTCTGTTTTTATGAATGACTCGTAGAGAGAGTTTTGAGTCAAGTCTACAGTTCACATCCTTTTAGACGCGGACATGTCAAGATGCAAACATCCTTAGTAGTTTATAAGAAAATGCAGGGATTGTCAATACATAATTTCAAAAAAAATCTATAAAATATGTAATGTATGTGTTGGTAAATCTGGTGATAAAAATATTGAAAGCCTGCATTTGTGTAAGGTGATTTGAGGATTGGAGGGAATGCTTTGGAATTCAAAATAAGAACAGATTTGGCGGTAGAGCTCAAGGAAGAAATTGATGGAAAAAATGTTGTAATGAAGGATGTGAAGGTTGATGAGGAATATGAATATGACGGGCGGGTTAAGGTTACCAAGGTAAAAATAGGCAAGGAAAACAGAGGAGAATTTTACGGGAAACAGCCTGGAACATACATTACCATAGAATCTTCAGAACTATGTGAGCAGGACGAGGGATATCACAGGGAAATATCTCTGTTGCTGGCAAAATATATAAAGGAATTACTTCCTAAAAAGGAAAAATTAAGAATATTGAATGTAGGACTGGGAAATCGCGAGGCAACGCCAGATTCCCTTGGGCCAAGGGTTATTGACAATATTTTGATAACAAGAAATATGAATGAAATGTACCAATCGGAGCGTTTACTTAAACTGGTGGGGGATTATGAGATAAGTGGTCTTACACCGGGAGTTATGGCACAGACGGGTATGGAATCGGCTGAGGTTGTCAGGGGTGTCGTCAGAGAAATCAAGCCGGATGTGATAATTGTAATTGATTCATTGGCTGCGAGAAACACAATGAGGCTAAATACCACCATTCAGATATCGGATACCGGAATTAATCCGGGTTCAGGGGTTGGTAATCACAGAAAGGGAATAACAAAGGAAACGGTTGGGGTTCCCGTTATTGCAATAGGAATTCCTACAGTTGTTGATGCGGTAACAATTGTTAATGATACCTTTGAAAATCTTATAGACATTTTTTCCTTTTCGGATAAGTTTTCTTCTTTGGCCAAGATACTCTCCTCGTTAAATCCGGATGAAAAATATCAATTGATTAAGGAGATTGTGGACCGGAGAATTGCTGAAATGTATGTCACGCCAAAGGACGTGGACGAAACAATTAAATATATTAGCTATACCATTTCTGAGGGATTGAATATTCTGTGGAGCGAAAACATATAAATTAATAAGGTGTTTTGGCAAATAAATTTGCTTTGACCTGGAGGTAAAGGTGAAAAATAATAAAAAAAATCCCATAATTACAATTATTATATATATGCTTTTTATTTAT
>JBNRML010000017.1:0-12904 GCA_050309585.1 Lachnospiraceae bacterium | reverse complement strand
CTGCTATGATTAACACTATTTCCTGTTTTAAAAAAACTATTATTTTATTTTTCATACTAAATCCCTATTCCAAAGTAATTTCACAAAAAAACTGTGACCTAACGATGCAGATGCTTCGCTAAGTCACAACTTCTCTAATCACTCATATTATTTTCAGCCTATACCGGATATGTTCCGTTTTTTGAGTCAGCTGTTTCAGGATCAACCTTTGTCTGCTGTGCTTCTCTGTATTTAAAGAAGTCCGTAGCAACCTGTGGGAATAAAGCGTATGATAATACGTCTTCATCCTGCTGAATATACTGTGCTGCCTCTTTTCTGAATTTATCAAGCTGTGGTTCAATTAAATCTGCAGGTCTGCATGTGATAGGTTTTGCATCCCCTATACATTTTTTCTGAACTGCTTTATCAAATGGTTTAACTGTCTTACCAAATTCACCACTCAAAATCTTCTTTGATTCTTTAGTTACCATCTTGTATCTCTCACCCTGAAGAACGTTTAATACAGCCTGTGTACCAACAATCTGTGATGAAGGTGTTACAAGAGGTGGTTCACCGAAGTCTTTTCTTACCTTTGGAATCTCCTCCAATACTTCATAATACTTATCTTCTGCATGAGCATCCTTAAGCTGTGATACAAGGTTAGACAACATACCACCTGGTACCTGATATAATAATGTTTTAATATTAACACCCATAACCTTTGGATTAAGTAATCCTGTCTTGAGTGCATCCTCCTGAATTGGTCTGAAGTAATCAGCGATTTCGGCAAGAAGATTCTGGTCAAAGCCAGTATCATATTCTGTACCTTTAAACGTCTCAACCATAACTTCAGTTGCCGGCTGGCTTGTACCCATTGAGAATGGTGACATAGCTGTATCGATTACGTCAACCCCTGCTTCAACTGCCTTCAAATATGTCATTGAAGCCACACCGGAAGTGTAGTGTGTATGAAGCTGGATAGGAAGCTCTGTCGCTTCTTTTAAAGCTGAAACAAGTTCTGTTGCCTTATATGGTAATAAAAGACCTGCCATATCCTTAATACAGATAGAGTTTGCACCCATATCCTCAATTCTCTTTGCAATATCTTTCCAGTAATCAAGTGTATAAGCATCTCCTAATGTATAAGACAATGCTATCTGTGCATGACCCTTTTCTTTCTTTGCAGCATTTACAGCTGTTTTTAAGTTATCAAGGTCATTAAAGCAGTCAAAAATACGAATAATATCAATACCATTAGCGATTGATTTCTGAACAAAGTATTCAACAACATCATCTGCATAGTGATTGTATCCGAGAATGTTCTGTCCTCTGAATAACATCTGTAATTTTGTGTTTTTGAATCCGTCTCTTAACTTACGAAGTCTTTCCCATGGATCTTCTTTTAAGAATCTTAATGAAGCATCAAATGTAGCTCCACCCCAACACTCTACTGAATGATATCCAACCTTATCCATTTTATCAACAATTGGTAACATCTGTTCAGTTGTCATTCTTGTTGCAATTAATGACTGATGAGCATCTCGAAGCACTGTTTCTGTTATCTTAATAGGCTTTTTTATCTGTTCTGCCATTTTATCCTCCATTCCAACATATTAATGATTATATGTTAATTTCATGTTTTTTATCAATAATTCTACGCTGCAATTCCAAAAATCGCCATAAATGTACCCGCAGCAACTGCAGTACCGATTACACCTGCAACGTTTGGTCCCATAGCATGCATAAGCAGGAAATTTGTCGGATCCTCCTCAGCGCCCACCTTCTGCGAAACACGGGCTGCCATAGGAACTGCAGATACACCTGCTGAACCTATTAAAGGATTAATCTTTCCACCTGTAACCTTACACATAAGCTTTCCAATAAGTACTCCTGCCGCCGTACCAAAGGCAAAAGCCACAAGTCCTAATACAACGATTTTAATTGTAGCAAGATTAAGGAATGCCTCTGCACTTGTAGTAGCACCCACACTGGTACCAAGCAAGATAACAACAATGTACATAAGTGCATTTGATGCTGTTTCTGTAAGCTGTTTAACTACACCTGATTCTCTGAAGAGGTTACCTAACATAAGCATACCTACCAATGGTGCTGTTGTTGGTAAAATAAGTACAACAACAATTGTTATAATGATAGGGAACAATATTTTCTCTAACTTTGAGACAGGTCTTAACTGTTCCATTTTAATTTTTCTTTCCTTCTCTGTTGTAAGGAGTTTCATAATTGGTGGCTGAATAATTGGCACGAGTGACATATATGAATATGCTGCCACTGCGATTGGTCCCATAAGTGCAGTCTGTCCAAGCTTACCAGCAAGGAAGATTGATGTAGGACCATCTGCACCACCGATAATTGAAATGGCTGCTGCTGCTTTATTGCTGAATCCCATAAATATTGCAAGGAAATAGGCAACATAAATACCGAACTGAGCTGCTGCCCCCAATAAGAAGCATTTTGGATTTGCGATAAGCGGACCAAAATCTGTCATCGCACCAACGCCCAAGAAAATAAGCGATGGTAAAATACTCCATTCATCCAATAAATAAAAATAATGTAACAAACCACCCACGCCATTTTCTGACTCTTCAATTGCCAGCATAATGTCCGGATACATATTTACCAAAAGCATACCAAATGCAATTGGAACAAGTAATAATGGTTCGTACTCTTTTGCTATTGCAAGATATAAAAAGACTAATGCCACTAAAATCATTACATAATTTCCCCATGTAAGACTAAAGAAAGCTGTCTGATGCAATAGATTTTCAACTGTATCTACAACGTATCCCATTGTAAAGCCTCCTGTTCAAATTAAATTATGTAATTCTTAGTTCATTGATACCAAAACACTTCCTGCTTCAACACTTGCACCCTCTGAAACATTTATGCTTGCAATTGTTCCATCCTGAGGTGCTGTAATATCATTTTCCATTTTCATTGCTTCTAATACCATAATAGTATCGCCTCTCTTAACAGCCTGTCCAACAGATACCTTAACAGAGAGAATCTTACCTGGCATTGGTGCTGGAACCTTTACCGCGCCCTCTGCCCCTGATGCGGCTGGTGCTGCTTTAGGTGCTGCCTTTGGTGCTGCTTTAGGTGCTGCCTTTGGTGCCTGACTTACTGCACCTGCTCCTAATTCTTCAACTTCTACATCATATACATTTCCATTTACTGTAATTCTATAATTTTTCATTTTCTTTCTTCCTTTCCTGAATAAACAAAATTTTTATTTTCTCTTTGCACGTTTAATCGAACGAACCACAAAACCTTCTGCACTTACAGTTTCTGATGCAGCAATAGCAGCTGTGATAACTGCCACAAGTTCAGTGTCATCAACTAACTCTTCTTCCTCTTCAACTGTATCTAATGTATTTTCAGTTGAATCAATAACAATTCCATCCTTTTTATTCTTTCTATTTTCAAGCCAGTTTTGGAACTTGCTAATATACTTAAAGAATGAAATAAGAATACTTAAGAATAATAATACAAGAATAACTGTGCTAATACCTATCAAAGTATTAGTAAGAGCCTTCTTCATGGTTTCACCTAATGTATACTTTGGCTCTAAATTTATCTTTATTTCAGCATCACTGCCGTTTTCAAAAACAAATACAACGGATGCCTTTACGTCTCTCTTCTCGTATTTTGCATTAAAAGTATATGTAAGAATTTCTTTCTTGTAATCTTTACTTACTTTATACTGTACATCCTTTGTCTTCTTGTCATAATATAAATCAACAAAATTTCCACATTCTTTTTTTGTTTCTTTAATCATGTTAAGCTGTTCTGTAAATGAATCGTATTCCTCATAATTAAAACCAACACCATTTTCCTGGTAGTAGTCAATCATACTCTGCTTGTATTCCTCTGAAGAATAGTATTTTATATCAGCCGATTTCATTTCAAGCAAAGGTTGAATGTATTCCTTTGCGCGTTCAAAATAAGTTTCCTCATTAAATTCAAATGTTGGCTTTTCATTATTTTTCTTCTCACCACATGCAGTCAATGAAAATACACAAGTAAGAACACATAACATTAACAAAAGTCTTTTAATTTTTTTCATGTCCTTCACCTCGTATTAGACCGTACCATGTTTTTTATCCGGACGATCCTCTCTCTTAGAAAATAACATCTCAATTGCACCAATAAGATATTTTCTTGTATCTTCCGGTGCAATAATATCATCAACATATCCTCTTGCGCCTGCTGATTCAACACTTAACTGTAATGCATCATACTCTTTTGTCTTTTCATCAATTACCTCAGGAGCACCCGCTGCCTTTGAAATCTCCGCAGCAAATACAATCTTTGCTGCTGACTCTGCATTCATCATACCAATCTTTGCTGTAGGCCATGCATACACTATATCAGCTCCGATTCCCTTGCTGTTCATCATGACATACGCACTTCCAAATGCATTTTTAACAACAACATTTACCTTTGGTACAGTTGCGTTTGCAAAAGCATATGTAAGCTTTGAAGCTGCCTTAGCCATTTCTTTCTCTTCATTTACTGTTGTCTCAAAACCTGTAACATTTGTGAATGAAACAACCGGAATACTAAAGGCATCACAGAAGTTTATGAAATCTGCCATTTTATAAGCTCCCTTTACAGAGATGATATCTGTATTGTTTGCCACAACACCTACTGTATTTCCATTTAATTTAATGAATCCTATTACGGCATCTGCTGCAAAGTCTTTCTTTGTTTCGATGAATGAACCATTGTCAGCTACCATTTCAATTAATGTCTGAACATCGTCCACACAGTTTTCAATACCTGTACATAATCTGTTCAAATCATCTTCACATTCATCCTCCCACGCATCCACTTCATTGTTTGCTGGAAGAATGCTTACAAGCTCTCTGACCTTTGCGATTACTTCATTTTCATCACCTACAAAATCAACATTTTCAGTCTGTGTTGACTGGAATTCAGCTGAAGATGTGTCACATTTGGCAGCATAATTTCCATCAAGCGCATTTGGTGCACTTACAAATAAATGACCCTTATCTGACATAAATGTAAAGTCTGACATTTCCGCAAGAACCGCGAGACCGCCACCACAATTTCCAAATATTGCTGTAATCTGTGGAACAACACCAGAGGCAAGTGTCTGTTTCATATAAATTTCTCCAAATGCATTAAGTGCATCTGTAGCCTCTTCAAGTCTTAAACCTGCACAATCGATAAGTCCGATTACAGGTGCACCCATCTTCATTGCCATATCATAAATCTTTGAAATTTTCTTTGCGTGCATTTCACCAATAGAACCACCTAATACTGTGGCATCCTGACTGTAAACATACACTAAAGCTCCATCGATTAATCCATGTCCTGTAATAACACCATCTGCAGGAGTCTCTTTTTTTGTAAGGTTAAAATCTGTATTTCTTGCTCTCACAAGGCTACCGATTTCAACGAAGCTGTTATCATCAAGTAATGCTTCTATCCTTTTACTTGCTGATACGTTTGATGTAGTACTCATCTTAGTTAACCTCCATTTTATATATTAAGCACAAATTCCTAAAAAAAGGGCTTTGTAACATCAAAGCAGTAATTTTGATTTTGAGAAATTCCAAATCTCTGCCGATTATAATAATAATACCCGCAGGTGAAAAAGTAAAGTATTTTTATGTATTTTATTAACACAAAAAAGCAAGGTAGACATATAATAGCCCCCTTGCCATTTTATTATATTTTGTAACTGTTCAGAGCCAACCTCCAAAATGCTTTTTCAAGTAATACTTTATATCTGCCTTCTTAACATTGCTCTTCGTTTTTATTTCAAATGATTCCATAAGGACATCATTGACGTACAAATACATGCGACCGACAACCTTTCCTTTTTCCACAGGTGCAGTTAGCACATTTTTGTCTATCTCATATTTGTAGTCCACCCTGTCACTATCAGACAAAAGCATTTCTTTATTTCCTTCAATATATGTAGACACAAACTTTTTTTGACCCTTTTTGACCTTGATTTTTTTGTATTCCCTGTCACCTGAAAAAACGGATTTATTCTCATAGTTGGAATCACCATATTTCATGAGCCTAATAGTATCTTTCCACTTATAATTTTTATTAGGCGGCCACCCGGATGCCAAAACAACGGATACAAAAAATTTATCATTCTTTTTCACTGCTCCAACAAAGCAGTATCCTGCTTTACCTGTAAACCCGGTTTTGACTCCAACTGCACCTTCCATCATTTCAAGAAACGAATCCTTATTATATACATTGTAGCTATTCTTTTGTTCAACATCCTTGAATTGATATTCCCTTGTTTTAATAATCTGGCAAAATGTTTCATTTTTCATTGCCTCAGCTGCAATAATTGCCATATCATATGCCGTGGAATAATGTTCATCCGCATCAAGTCCATTTGGAGTGACAAATCTCGTGTCAAATGCACCTATTTTCTGTGCCCTCTGGTTCATAAGTTTTGAAAACTCATGAACATTTCCCGCTATATGTTCTGCAATGGCTACAGCAGTATCATTGTGAGATTCAAGCATCATGGAATATAACATATCCTGAAGCATAAATTTTGTTCCCGCCGCCACCCCAAGCTTTACCTTAGGCATTGAAGCTGCATACTCTGAAAAAGTAACCGTATCCTGCAAATTCCCGTATTCCAAAGCAATCAGGCATGTCATAATCTTTGTCGTGCTAGCCATTGGAAGTTTTTCATATATATTTTTACCATACAAAACCCTTCCATTATTACCATCAATAAGCACGGCTGCTCTGGCATTAAGTTCATTTTCCCTTAACGTTTCTTCTCCATAAACATTAATATTAAGGAATACAATTATGGTTGTTAAAACAAATAAAAACAGTCTTTTATATCTCATAAGATACCAATTGTTTTTTATCTATTTTATTTGGTATTTCACAAAAATATACATATCCGCCTAATATTTCTAATTTCCAAACTTGCTTATCTGCTCATTTAGCCATTCATTTGTATCAAAATAATTAATTTTCATTGATTTTTTTACATCATCGAGGGTTTTGGCTGCAACTTCTTCGGCCTTTTCACTGCCCTTCTTAAGCACTTCATATACATATGAAATATTTTTCTGATATTCCTGTCTTCTGAGTCTGATTGGTTCTAATTCAGACTGCATTACATTATTTAAGAATTTCTTAACCTTGACATCACCCAGTCCGCCTCTCTGATAATGCTCCTTGAGTTCCTCAATGCAGCTGTAATCAGGCAAAAACTCCTCAAAATGCTCTTTTGTACTAAATGCATCAAGATATGTGAATACTGTATTACCCTCAATCTTTCCTGGGTCTTCAATTTTAATATGATCCGGATCTGTGTACATGCTCATTACTTTCTTTTTAATATCTGATGACTCTTCTGAAAGATAAATACAGTTTCCTAATGATTTACTCATTTTAGCCTTTCCATCAATACCCGGAAGCCTTAAACATGCCTTATTTTCCGGCAATAGAATTTCAGGCTCAACAAGTGTTTCTCCATAAACCGAATTGAACTTTCTGACAATTTCCTTTGTCTGTTCAAGCATTGGAAGCTGATCCTCTCCAACAGGTACTGTTGTAGCCTTAAATGCTGTTATATCAGCAGCCTGACTTATTGGATATGTGAAAAATCCCACTGGAATACTTGCTTCAAAATTTCTCATCTGAATTTCTGATTTTACAGTAGGATTTCTCTGTAATCTTGATACTGTAACCAGATTCATATAATAAAATGACAATTCCGTAAGCTCTGGAATCTGGGACTGAATAAATAATGTTGATTTTTCAGGGTCAAGACCGCAGGCAAGATAATCCAAAGCAACTTCCATTATATTCTGTCTGACTTTTTCAGGATTGTCTGCATTATCTGTTAATGCCTGTGCATCAGCTATCATAATATAGATATCATCGTACTTTCCCGAGTTCTGTAATTCTACTCTTCTTTTCAAAGAACCTACATAATGTCCCACATGCAGCTTTCCTGTTGGTCTGTCTCCGGTTAATATTATTTTGCTCATAATTCTTTCTCCTTTTTATGATTAGTATTTCATTCTATATTAAACTTATTTACTTAATATAATCCTTTCTTTCTGCAAACAAACAGCGGGCCAAAATATGTGACTGCCGCCATTACTCCTCCAAATAGAAGTGCAATAATATTCATACCACTAAGCATGTAAACAAACTTATATGTTAAAAATACCATAATTCCCATAAACACTGCACACACAAGAGGAATGACAAATGTTTCCATACATTCCTGCTGATATCCAACATATTTATTTAAGGATACAAGATTTAAAACAAATATAATTATAGGAAATGTTGCGTTTCCTATAACCACAGCATATATACCCAGATTTGTAAATTTAATTAGCATAAATACCAATATAACATGAATCACAAGTGATATACATGAATGATAAACCGGCACATTCATCTTATCAATTCCCTGAAGTGCTGAACTGGTAACCGTGGATATTGTGTAGAAAATCACCGCAACAGCACCGATTTTTAACATCATCCCACCCTGATGGCTGTCATATTTTGCAAACAATAATCTGACAATCGGTTCACCAAGCACAATAAGTCCCACAAAAGATGGAATCGCTATCATCATATTGACCTTTATTGTTGCTTTTATCTTTTCTCTGATTGTGTCATATTCCCCTTTTGCCTTGGAAGCAACCACACTTGGAAGCATTGATGATGACATGGCAGAGGCAACCCCCATTACAACACCTGTAAGTATTACATAGCTTGAATTATAATTTCCTATGCTCTTCTTTATCTCAGATGATGTCATTGCAAGTGATGTCATCATCTTTCCATACATAATGTCATCAATCAGGGCACTTATCTGGTAGAATGTCTGACCAACGATTATTGGTATCATTGTCAAAATAATTATTTTAAATATATCTCTGTATTCTTCGTCCTCACTGCCCACATCACGTCTTACCTTACGCATAAAATATGGCCAATACACAAAAAACACAAATAGTAAAAACAATAGTGCTGACAGTGCTCCAAAAGCCGTGCCCATAGTTCCACCGGCTGCACCATATCCACCCACATTTTTCGAATCCTTATATGCCTTAACAAGAATTGCTCCCGCAGCAATACTTACAACAGCATTGATTATCTGCTCAATAAGCTGGGATACAGCTGTTGGAATCATTGTTCCCTGTCCCTGATAAAAGCCTCTGAACACGCCTAACATAGATACAATAAAAATAGTCGGTGCCAATACCTTTATAGGTAGTGCAATTCCAGAATATGCGCTGTAAAATTTCTTTTCAATAATATCCGCACCAAAAAATAATATTAATGCTGCCGTTCCTCCTGTGCACACAGAAACTGCCAATGATGACAAAAATATATTTTTTGCGTCCTTGTACCTTTTTTGTGCCACTCTTCCTGAAACCAATTTAGACACTGCCATCGGCAAACCATATGAAGACAACACAAGCATTATATTATAAACGTTAAATGCCGCACTATATATACCATTTGCTTCTGCTCCAATAATATTCACCATTGGTATTCTGTAAAGCAAACCTATAACTCTTACAA
Organism: Lachnospiraceae bacterium; assembly: GCA_050309585.1. Lineage (GTDB taxonomy): Bacteria > Bacillota > Clostridia > Lachnospirales > Lachnospiraceae > Bovifimicola. Next base: position 3,334 of record JBNRML010000017.1, on the reverse strand, counting down.
TTATACCCGCCATGGCCAGTATACTTCCGTGCATAATTACATTTTTTATACTCTTTTTCTGATTCACTGTAACCTTCCATCCCCAGACTTCTTTTGTCCGAAAAAATATTTCTGCATAATGCACAAATCATTATATTACAATTAACTTTTTTCTTCAATAAATAACACAAAATATTTTATAAATAAAAAGAGTCCCTACTGAAAAGCAGAGACTCTTGAATATTATGTTTTAATTCAAAAATTATTCCTTTACAGCTCCGGCACCAAGGCCAGTTGTCATTGTCTTCTGAGAAACAACGAAGAAAATTGTAAATGGAACTGCTACCAATAACGCACCAGCCGCGAATGTTGTAAATGAAGCACCTGGATACTGAGCATTCAGGAACTTAACAAGACCGGTACCTAATGTAAGCTTTTCATCCTCCTGTAATACAAGTCTTGGGAATAACCAATCCATCCAAGGACCTGTGAAGCTTGTAATAGCAAGGAAAATAATAATAGGCTTAGCCATTGGTAAAATGACTCTGAAGAAAATCTTAATGTGGTTAGCACCGTCAATTCGAGCAGCCTCATCAAGAGACTTTGGAATTGTATCAAGATAACTCTTAACAAGCCATGTATTGTAAGGAATGTTACCTGCAACATAAACAAGTACCAAGCCCCATAATTGATTTAATCCACCAATTCTGAAAATGATAACGTAGATAGCTCTCATACCAAGGAATGAAGGGAAAATCTGCAAAATAAGCATTGCCATCATCATACCTTTTTTGAAAGCAAATTTAAATCTTGAAAATACATAAGCTGCCAATGCACACGTAACAACAGTTACGAGTGATGTGGAAACAGCAACAATTAATGTATTAACAATCCAATAACCAAAGTTCGTTTCCGCAAGCAAATATTCAAATCGTGAAAAACTAAATCCGGTTGCAAATGGTACTACTTCTGTAGCATCAAAGTACAAGTTCTCTGAAAATGCTGCACTGACAACATAAATAATAGGGTACACTACAACTAACGAGCAAAATACGAGGACAATTATAGTGAGTGCCTTAAATAAATTCTTTTTAGTATTACTATTCATTATAATTCTCCTTCCTTAAATGATTTTGTCTGTCTGAAGTTCCATATAGCAAATGGAGCTAATACCGCAAATACCAAGATAGCAAGAACAGCACCACGACAGTAGTCATTTTGTTCCATACTCAATCGATATAACCATGTAACCATCAAGTCAGTACCAAACGCATTCGAGTTAACGGAGTGATCAAGTATTGGTTTACCGTTAGCTAAGAAGTAAATAGCACCGAAGTTGTTTACGTTATGTGTAAATGACATAATTACCAATGGAATGGTCTGATATAATACCAATGGTAATGTAATATAACGGAATGTCTGGAACTTGTTAGCCCCGTCGATTGTAGCAGCTTCAAATACATCTGCCGAGATAGCTGTCATCTGACCAGTGATAAGAAGCATGAAGTAAGGTACACCAACCCACATATTAACAAGAATACATACTATCCTTGTAAGGAGAGCTGTGTGATCCGGACTGTCTAACCACGACACCGCATTACCCATAATTCCCAATTTTATCAAGGTATTATTAATAATACCTGTTGTTGCCAATAACTGGCTCCAAACTGAAACAGTAAGGATTGATGGTACAGCATATGGTAAAATTAAAATAGCTCTGAATACAGGAGTAATCTTTAACTTAGCTTCATATAAGAATGATGCTAATACCATACCACCAAAATAACATGTAAATGTTGCCAGAACACCCCATACGATTGTCCAAACCGCAACATCAAGAAAGGCACTTGAAAAGTCTGCATTTCCACCGAACATATCTCCAAAGTTATGGAAACCAATCCAGTTCATTGTCTGCTCGTTTTCACCTCTCCAGTTTGTAAAAGCAATTAACATTGAGAACGCAAGTGGAATAACAACGAAGAACATAACCAAAACGAATGCAGGAGCCAAACCAAAAAGTGGGAATGCTTTTCCACCTAAGCCCTGTAATGCTTCTTTATTTGTCTTTGCTCTTCCATCAAGACAAAATTCCCAATAATCTGAAAGTGCACTCTTTACTGAAATATAGTATGCCAATGCACAGATAACGATAACAACCAACGCGATGATACCATCAATCATTCTGAATGTTACGTTTTTCTCACTAGCTCTGCCAATGTGAATTAAGCTGTTAACCATATTTACAAGTGTTGGAGAAAATCTCAACATAAGAATCTCCATCAACATAAATAAAATACCTTTAACATACTGTTTAAGATATAAGATATGGCTTAATCCCATAAACGCACAAGATGTGATTAATATCTTTTTTCTGTCAGAACCATCTTTACTTATAGATGTTCCCATATTCTCTCACCTATCTTTCATATTATGCATGTCAGCTTTGGTCATAAAACCAAAGCTGGCATCATGATTAAACAATTATCTTATTTCTTTGTTGCTGTAGCGTTAGCATCGTCAAGCTCTTTCTTAATGTCGATACTTGGGTTATTCCAGATGTTAGCATATGCTGTACCGAATGGTGTCCAGAACAAGCTTGACTGTGACATATTTGGCATTGGGTAAGCATAGTCAATCTGTTTCTGAAGACCTTCCATATACTCAAGGAGCTTGTCATATTTACCATCTGTGTTGTGTGATTTAACGATATCCAATACATCATTTCTGGCTGGGATTGTGCATGTAGCTTCACATCTTAAAGCCTGAATCTGTGGTGTCATCAAGAACTCTGCAAAAGCAATGGCTTCTGCCGGATGTTTAGAGTACTTAGAAACGAACATACATCTAACACCCATGAATGATGCAGGTGGTGTATCTGTTCCTGTCAATGAAGGAATTGATGTGATACCAAAATCAATGTTAGCTTCTTCATAAGCTTTGATTTTCCAAGCACCACAAATATCCATAGCTAATTTTCCGGCAGCGAACTGTGTATCATTGAAGTTATAATCAATATCCTTAGCCTTTAAACCAACTTCTGCTGAGATAGCCTGGAAGTCTTTTAACTGATTTACAGCTTCTTCTGTGTTCATATATGTGTTCTTAACATCATTTCCGTTAGGACCATATAAGTGATTTGTAGCTGAAGATGTAAACATTACTGAGTAGTAAGCATTACCAGCATCCATAAGGAATGGGTATACTGTACTTTCATGTGACTTTTTGAATTCTTTCATGTAAGCTACAAGTTCTTCCATTGTCTTTGGTACTTCTTCATCCTTAATCAATGCTCTATTGTAGAATAAAGCATATGTTTCTGTCGAAACAGGATATCCGTAAAGTGTCTGAGTACCAT
>JBNRML010000016.1:0-2920 GCA_050309585.1 Lachnospiraceae bacterium | reverse complement strand
ACTAATGCCTGACCAGGGGTGCATGCTCTTACCGGTTCATCGAAAATGCATATAAGCTCTTTATTTTCATAACAAACGTGGCAAGGGCTTCCTTTGTGATTATATCTTATTTTTGCCACATATGTTTTTTCCGTATTAACCTTTTCCTCAGACATAAAGTTTACATTTCCGGCAATAACTGTTTTTTTCATGATATCTGAATTTTCACCGATGACAACTTCATTGGTATCAGGTCGTATTTCCGTAACAAAAACAGGATGTCCCATGGAAAGATTCAAGCCTTTTCGCTGTCCGACGGTGTATTTTGTAATTCCAAGGTGTTTGCCTATTACATTTCCCTTAGTATCCACAAAGTTACCCGGCAGGATTTTTTTCTCTGAATGACGATTAATAAAACCAGCATAATCATTATCAGGTACAAAGCAAATATCCATACTGTCCGGTTTATTTGCAACGTTGAGTCCAATTTTTTTGGCAATGCCTCGAATTTCATCTTTTGTATAATCACCAACCGGCATCAGGGTTTTTGACAAATGCTCCTGAGTGAGATTATATAGGGCATAGGTTTGATCTTTTGCTGCCGTAACGGAATTTTTAATGGAATATCTTCCGTTTTCAAGCTGCTCTATACGTGCATAATGCCCTGTGGCAATATAATCAGCCCCTATTTCAAGGGAACGCTTTAGCAGGGACTCCCATTTCACATAGCGATTGCAGGCAATGCAGGGATTTGGGGTTCGGCCACTCTGGTATTCCTCAATAAAGTATTTGATAACCTTTTCATTGAATTCGTGCCTGAAATTCATAACATAATATGGAATATCAAGCATACCTGCGACACGTCTTGCATCATCAACGGCGCTGAGGCCACAGCATCCTCCTTCTTCAGAGGGATTATAATCAGGTTCGTCCTGCCATATTTGCATTGTAACTCCAATAACATCATATCCCTGTTCTTTTAAAAGATATGCTGCCACTGAAGAGTCAACGCCTCCAGACATTCCAACTACTACTTTCTTCTTTTTATTATTTATTATATCCATGTCGGAATAAACCTCATTTCATAATGCTAATTTACAACTATACATTATAATACTGGATTTGTAAATTGTAAATTCTCATATATTGGATTATGCAATGATAATTAAAAACCGATGCACCAGGTGTATTAATAATGAAAACGTGACTGTTCTTTAAAATGATACAGTCACGTTAGTGATTATTTATTTTCTTTTTTTATTTAATAATACTATAAGTACCACAATTACCACAAATGAAATAACTGCAACTACGACAGCAATTATGATAAGAATTTTACTAGAATTTAATTCCATTGTTTCCTTTTTTTGTGTCATTTTTTTAGTTGTAGTTTTTTTTTCGGAATTTTTCTGGGTTTCTTTCTGAGTTTCTTTCTGGGTTTCTTTCTGGGTTTCTTTCTGAGTTGTTGTTTCATTATTATTATTTTGAGTGCTTGAACTGTTTACTTTCTCAGCATTTACACAATCACTAACAAAGTTTTCCTAATCTTTTTTGTCAAATGAAACATCAGAGTATCCTTCTGTCATTATGGCATTTGCATCAAGATTAACAAAGTTTGTTGAATCAAAAGAAGTTGTTCTATATCTGACTGTTAATGTTACTGGTCTTCCATATTGTAATACACATACATATCCTTTATCCGGATTTACATATACATTAAATTTTCCTTCATCCAAATTTGTTGTACAAAACTGTGTGCGGTCATCTCCCCATACACTGTAATTCTCACCAAGTGATAATTGGTTATACCAGTTAGATACTTTTCCATCCGCAATTATTTTAAATTGTGTTTTTTCAGCTTTTTCCTCATCACTCAAACTATTGTAATCGTCATTTAACACATACTCTGAGGAATAAACATATATACCGGGCAATTTGTCTGACAGTTCCATGATTTGGTCTTCAGCAGTTGGTATCCAGCCGGTATTTTTTTGATTTGCAGAATTATCCTGTTTTCCAAAAAGATTGGGATTTCCAACAAAGGTAAGCGTATCAAATGCAAATGCATTTATTGTGGTTAAAAGTGTCATTGACACAGTTGCAAATAAAGCAGAAATTTTCTTTAATTTTTTCATCATAAGTCTTTCCTCGTTTCTTTCTTGTTGTTATCGAATATAAAATAAAAACTGATAATCTTCAAGAGTGTGCTTGAAATATTGACAGACTTTTATTGATTTTTTCGCAACTGCTCAATAACATATTTTAAAACCCGGCAGGTATAATTTATCTCATCAATGCTGTTATTATGGGATAATGTAAATCTCACAGCTGAATGTAAATATTCTTTTGGTAAATTAATGGCATTCAGCACATGTGAGACTCCGGAATGATTACTTGAGCATGCTGCACCGCCAGAAACGCATATTCCGCTAATATCTAACATAGCAATTAGTTCAGAGGAATTAATTCCTTTAAAACATATATTGACGTTACCTGGTGTCCGTAAATATCGTTCACCTATCAGAAAACTATCATCAATATTTGATAAAATATTATCAATTAGTGTATCTCTCAGATATGTCTCATATTTTATTTTTTGATTTATATTTTTGTAAGCATTTTCAGCAGCAGTCATCATTCCAACAATACCCGGTAAATTTTCAGTTCCTGAACGTACCCCTTTTTCCTGCCCTCCACCAAATATCAATGGATATTTTTGGATATTCTCGGAAACATATAAAAAACCAACTCCTTTAGGTCCATTAAATTTGTGAGCACTAGCACTTAGCATTCCTATATTCTCAGATTTTACATCTATTGGAATTTGACCGTAAGCCTGAACTGCGTCAGTATGAAATAAAATATTATTATTTAATGCAATTTCGCCTATTCTTTTTATTGGCTGTATAGTACCTATTTCATTATTTGCATACATAATAGA
>JBNRML010000015.1:0-4865 GCA_050309585.1 Lachnospiraceae bacterium | reverse complement strand
GTTATTAATCTCCATTATTTCTTTCTTCGTAATTTTCCCCACCTTTTGGTCAATTACATTTTTTATTCTTTCTGGTTTTGAAAGATTACGGTGTTTCAGACGTTCCACTCTACTTTCAAACTCATTATATGCCTTCAGCATAATTCCAAGATAGTATTTGACAAATGGCTCATAATCATTTTTATTCTCGCTCTGCACAAAAGTATCTCTTTCCAGGGCATTCTGCAGTCTTCTAAGCTGGGCATCCGCATATCCACCAAATGACTGTATTGCTCTTCTTGATAAAAACAGTCTCTTATTATTTTCCCTATCTGTCTTGCCCCTTTAACAATCAATGGTTTGTGCAAGGTAAATTTGCAGCTAATCCCTTTATAAAAACGGCACCATATACACTGGAATATAATGAATTCCGTTTTCCCATTTGTAATCCTTTGTATGAACAACATATTTATCCCGTACACGATTACTAAACTTGTCGCAAAATACATCAAGGGATTTATGTGTTCTATAGTTGCCTGATTTAACCTCGAGTGGACATATCTTATCTCCAACTGAAGTCACAAAATCAACCTCATACAAATGATTTGATGTTTCACTTTCCATAGTGTAATAAAACAAATTATCACCTTTAGCTATTAGCATCTGCGCCACTACATTTTCATATACATATCCTAAGTTTGCATCCAACTTATCCGAAAGTAACTTATTATAAATAATATTCTCCGTGTAGTTTTTATCCTTAAATGCCAATGTGATAAATAGACCGACATCAGAAGTAAACAATTTATACCGTCCTGCATCCTTTTCTAATGCCATTCCTACGCTAGGATTATTAGCATGGTATGCAATATTTACAGTATACGAACTGAGCATATCTGGAATCAATTCTCTAACCTGCTCAGAACGAATCCCCTCTCTTGCACTCGACAAAATGTATCTTGATGCATTGCCACTTAGATTAGCAGGTATTGCATCATAAATGTCACCTGCAAGACCAGTTCCATCTATTTTCACAAAATCTTCTTCATATAGATCTACAATCTCTCTTTTAACTTCATCAACCAATTGCAAATTGTTTTTCTCTATATATGTTTCTATGGCTTGTGGCATTCCACCAATGAGCATGTATAATCTAAATATACGCATCAAGTTTCTATGCATCGCATTCCCTGCAGACTTTCTATTCTTTAAGAGATGTTTAATTGTTTCAGCTGATATCTCATCTCCTATTGCCCACAAAAACTCCTCAAAATCCATAGGGAACATTGATATTTTGTGTTCTTCGCTAGGGATCAAAATATCCTTTGTATTTTTTCTTATGGATAATAAAGAACCCGTTTCAATATACTTATATCTTCCATCCGCAACAAGATATTTAATTGCCTGTCTAGCCTTTGGAAGCAACTGAACTTCATCAAAAATGATTACAGACTCCTTCTCATACAATCTAGTTCCCGTTAACTGCTGTAATTGCAAAAAGAAAAAGTCTAAGTCATACGTATCATCAAATAAATCAATAATTGCCTTACTGGTATGAGCAAAATCAATTAGAATATATGATTTAAACTCCTTTTTCGCAAATTTCTCTGCAATAGTTGATTTTCCGACTCGTCTTGCCCCCTTTATCAAAAGAGCGTATTTATCACTTCTATTCTCTTTCCACTCAAGTATTTCATCATATATTTTTCTTTTAAAAACTGGTTTATCCATATATAACTCCACCTTTCTACCAGAAGTATAACTCAAATCCCCATTCATGTAAACCTTAATCCCACGCAAATCCCCATTAATTTTATGATGATTATCCTACAAATCCCCATTTTTTTCCTGCTGGTCCGAGCATTGGCAAATCACTTATCTCCTAAACTACACCTTATTTTGGGAGATTATATATCCAACAAACTTTGGCGTATCGTAATTCACCTCAGCCTTGTAATAGCTCCCAATCGTACTCCCAACATTAAAAAACGCTGCCATCATATATCCCTTGATGTTACGAACCTTGGTAGTATTCTTCCCAAGACAGCCCATAACATACTCAATATGTGAGTTCTTCTAATCACGAATGTACTAAATGGTCTCGTCTCAAGTTGTTCCTTGATATGTCTTTTCAGCATATCTGTTAGGTCGCTATCTTTTGTGGTATCTCTAATAAAAACGGAACCCCATCATGCATAATAACCTGTCCATAGGTCATATCAATAAATACTGATACTGGTATTCCAAGTCTCTCTAATATCGCTTCTGCAGATTCTTTAATATCTGGTTGGATACGGGGTTTAAGTACTTTTTGGATATGACACCAGAAGAAGGAGTTATTAAAGAAAATGAGGATATAGTGTGTTTTTATGAAAGTCCTGAAGAAATAATATGATTCGTAAATCATATTGTGTAATCATAACCACCCGTCCAACGGGTGGTTTGTCCTTTTCCTTATAAGTTGGCATTGTCATCCTCTCTTTCTTCTTTAGCAACACCATAAAATCTTTCATTGAAATACTGACGGCTGACCTTACCTGCTACAATCAGAAATCCTTTTGCACTTAACTCATTATTCAACAATCTAATAATCTGATATGCCTTGCTCTGTGAAATACCCAGTAATTCCTTAACCTCACTTGCATCCATGAAACTTGATAACTCCATCAATAGCCACTTCCTTTCTTATCTTGTCTGTTCATATGGTATGTGGGTTCACTTCCAGATGCTGCCACTTTGAAATAAATAATTAAAATAAAAAATGCCCGGAATCCCGATAAATAAAAGGATTCCAAACATTTGTTCTCTACTCAAACTCGCCAAGTTCTGGCGAATTAAACTCTATTTCCCGTCACTCAAACCACTATGAAGCACCTTTGTTTTATTCATTACAAATTAAACAAATCTGCATGTGTTCCGGTATCAACTAAAGTCAATGTTAGAACATCATTCTCCTTCAGATAAATCAATAACCAATCCGGCTGAATGTGACATTCCCTTAACCCCTGGTATTTCCCTTTTAGTTCATGGTCACGATATTTCTCTTCGAGAGGAATATCATTCTACAGCATTGTAATAACTTTATCTAAAAGTTTCAAATCCAAACCTCGTTTCTTTGCCAACTTGAGACTTTTCTTAAATTTCCCGGTTAGTATTAATTCATATTGCATTAATCAATATCCTCCAAAGCCTCTGAAAAGCTTGAGTATCTCTTTGTATTAGGATCTTTGCTGATTCTCTTTGCTTCTTCCATTGCCTCTAATACTTCCGGCTTATACTGTGGCAGTTCAACACTAAAAGGAAGTCCGCCTCTTAATACACACTGTTTTAAGAATATATTCATTGCACCGGACATATCCATTCCTAACTGTGAGAAAAGTTCACTTGCCTGTTTCTTTAAATTTTCATCTATTCTTACTTGTGTAGGTACTGTAGCCATAAAATCGCCTCCATCTCAAAATACAATATTAATATTATATGCATCTATTATAATTATATTATATCGTTTTGATTTACATTGTCAATCATTTGTATCATTCCTTGTGTCTTTGCAGTTTAATTCCTTAATGTGATTTATGAAACTATTAACCACATACATCATCATAGCCAATAACAACATATAGTTCCTTGTCTGCGTATGTTGCAAGCTTTTCATCCGGCACATCTGTCTCTAAAGGTAATGCCATTGCTTAGAATCTCATATATAGGTTTCTTCATTTCCCTGATGCCTCTTTCCATAAAAATAAGCTATTACCGGAAGAATTATTCTCCCAATAATAGCTTATCAAATACATATACCTCTATCATTGTCTGTATAGTTTAAAGCTGTGTCCTTGTGGTTTAATATCACTACAATAAAAATTGATTATTGAATAGCATTCTAAAAATTTGTATATTATAATTGTAAATCAGCAAAAAATTAGCTTGACTCATCTACGCCTATAGGTGTACAATGATTATACTTGTTTGGAGGGTATTCGTATCCTCAGAAACTCGCTTGGTGTTGGTAGCACCAAGCGAGTTTTTATTCTTTCCAGGTGACATCTCTTTGTATTTGCATAAAATTCTTTCCATCCCAAATATTGGAATTTAAAAATTCTTCTGCGCACTCTTTCATTGAAGCCTTTGAGCATTCTCACATATACTCTTTAAATGGTGCTTGATTAAGTATATCCAAAACCATAACCGCTTCTCCATCTTTATTCCATCCCTGAAGAAAATAATCAATTCCCTGATACTCAAAAAACAATTCCTCACCATAATATACCTTATCTAAAAATTCAGTGATATTTCCGTTTATCATAGTGTTACTCCTTTCAAGTACTTTTCAAAATGTTTTTTCATGGCTTTTGTAGCTTTTATAGCTTTTGTTCTACCGAACTTTCTGTGATACATATCATGAATACGTATCACATTAAATGTTCTATCTAGATTCATCTTTAAATAAGCAGTACTTTTCTTATTCATCAACCCATTCTGTATATTTCTCAATTTCCCAGAATGTTTTACCATCAAACAGTGGTTGTTTCAAAAATTCCTCATAACTTTCCTGTTCATTTTTATCAGTTATTTCCCAGAGGAGTTTTTCTTCTGGTTCCCACATCTGTATTCCAAAAACATATTTCCCTTCATCATCCGTAATTCCTTGCGCGAAATATTTTTTTCCATTATATACAAATATTAATTCCATACCGCTCCATAATTCACTTATAAATCTATCAATATCGCCATTTATCATATTAGAACCCCCTTAAAATATTTGGTAGTGTCAAGTTTACTACCTTATTTTTTATTAAAAACCTTTATTTTAGGGAGTTTGCAAACAAAAAGAGCATTTACCTCCCTTTTATGATATAATGTCCTCGACCAAAATTCCAAAATATCAG
>JBNRML010000014.1:0-5692 GCA_050309585.1 Lachnospiraceae bacterium | reverse complement strand
TGTTTGGTAGCTTAATTTTACTACAAAATGAAAGAAGATTCCTTATATTTTGGGCATTTTTTGAAAGTTGTTTATAGCTGTGTCTATAAAAATGGAGTTCTGTGGATAAAACTACGGAAACTCAAGTAGAAACTCCTCTTGACAAATTTGCTGTATCAACCTTTATACCAAACATTAATGCAGTTGCCACATCCCTTGTCATTTTAACATCATTTACCATGAAATATGCTGCAATAAGAGATGCACAGGCACCGACCTTTGGACGAATATCGGAAAATTCATAATTAACACAATTAAAGGATGGATGATGATCTATACATGCCACAATTTGTCCTGCTGTTTTCTGTACATTAACATTTCCAAGCTGGGAATCAACAAGTACAATCTCATCGTTTTCTTTAATTTCAATCTCATTAATATCAAAAATCTCAATATTTAATGAATCTATCATTTTTTTTGTACTAAATTTATCAATTTTTCCCTGATAACATATTGAACTCTTTATTCCTTTTACCTCTAACAACCGCTGAAGACCATATGCACTGGAAATGGCATCAGGATCCGGGAAGTTATGGGTCTGGATATATATATGTTCATTATTTATACAGGAGACAAGCTCTTCTAATTTTGTAGTATTCTTTTTCAATTTCTTTCCCCCGAACACCAATAATCTCAAAAATTCTAAGTAATATTATACAACATCTCTTTGTTATTTTCAATAAAATTTGTAATTTTGAACAAAAAATAAAAGCTACAGCTTTTACCCTGTAGCTTTTATTTTAATATTTTACGTTCTGCTTATTTTACAATAACCGTTACTGTGTTTGTTGCAACGATTGTTCCTGTGCTGTCTTTTACATTTACCGTAAATATCTTTGTACCTACACTCGTAAGCGGACCTGTATAACTTGTGGCTGAACTATAGTTCTTAAGTATCATATTCGAACCTGTTGCCGAAGTCTTCATTAAGTACTGGTATGTATATGAGTCTGAACCACCAACTGCTGTTGGAACAAGTTTAACACTGTCACCCTTTGTGAGATTAATTGTTCCTGTCTGTCCATTTACCTTAAGTGTAGCACTGAGTTCCTGTGGTTTCGATACAACCACTGTCACTGAGTTTGTTGCAACGATTGTTCCTGTGCTGTCTTTTACATTTACTGTAAATATCTTTGTACCTACACTCATAAGCGGACCTGTATAACTTGTGGCTGAACTATAGTTCTTAAGTGTCATATTACTGCCTGAAGCCGATGTCTTCATTAAGTACTGGTATGTATATGAGCCTGAACCACCTTTTGCTGTTGGAACAAGTTTAACACTGTCACCCTTTGTGAGATTAATTGTTCCTGTCTGTCCATTTACCTTAAGACATGCACTTAATTCCTGTGTGCCAGACACAACTACTGTCACTGAGTTTGTTGCAACGATTGTTCCTGTACTGTCTTTTACATTTACTGTGAATATCTTTGTTCCCACGCTTGTAAGTGGTCCTGTGTAGCTTGATGACGCACTGTAGTTCTTAAGTGTCATACTGCTGCCTGAAGCTGATGTCTTCATTAAGTACTGATATGTATAAGAACCGCTACCACCTGTTGCCGAAGGTGTAAGTGTTACACTTCCACCCTTTGTGAGATTTATTGTTCCTGTCTGTCCATTTACCTTGAGCGATGCACTTAAGGCTGTTACACCTGATGAAACCACTACTGTAACTGAATTTGTTGAAACAACTTTTCCTGTACTGTCTTTTACATTTACTGTAAATACTTTTGTTCCTGTACTTTCAAGAGGACCTGTGTAACTTGTTTTTGTGCTGTAATTACTGAGAACAACACTTCTTGTTCCTACTTTCATCACATACTGGTATGTATACGGAGCTGTTCCACCTGTTGCTGTAGGTACAAGTGTTACACTGTCACCTTTTGTGAGATTAACTGTTCCTGTAGAACCATTCACCTTTAATGTTCCAGCCAATGGTGTTTCCACATTATTCTTCACATATACATACGTTACTGTTATTGTACCTGAAGTGTATGTACCACTTGCATTAGCAGGTGTTGTCTTTAATGTATATCCGTCAATTGTCTTTGCAGATGTTGTATACTTTGCTCCCACATCACCACTTATTGATGTGCTTATAAGAACCGTACCATCTTCATCTACATATTTTACATTTACGGTTCCCTGTTCTGTCTGAATGTAATCTTCCCATTTAGATGTGCCATAGTCATAGAGTGTTTCATATCCCTCAATGGTCAAATCACCTGTCTGCACTCCGGCACCACCATTATTGAAAATAATCTTCTCAAATCCGGCATCTGCGTCAAGTTCGATAACATAAATCTTATTTGCTTCATCAACACATGTCATTTCTTCCCCTGGCCAAGCACCATTATTAGTAGTCGTTGTACCTTCTTTCCATGCATACGCACAAACCTTCGCCCAATCAGATGTATTCTTAAAGAATATCTTAGTAGAAGAAACAAACCTCTTTTCAACTGTTACTGTTACTGAGGCTGTATAGCCATTAGATGTTGAGGCTGTAATTATTGCTGTACCTTCTTTTACGCCTTTTATAACACCTCCTGCTACAGTTGCCACACTTTCATCATTTGATGACCAGATAACTTTTTTATCTGTAGCATTAGCAGGCAACACATTGGCTGTTACTGTAACCGTGTTCTTTTCTTTTACTGTTACTTCCTTATCACTTAATGTGATTCCTGTAGGTTTAACAATATTAGGATTTTCTTTTACTGTTACTGTTAATGTTGCTGTTTTTCCATTGGTGGTTTTTGCCGTAATGATTGCAGTTCCTACTCCGACACCTGTTATATTTCCACCACTTACTTTAGCTACACTTGTATCAGAAGAAGTCCATGAAACTGTCTTTGATGTTGTATTTTCAGGTAAAACTGTTGCTGTAACTTTTTCTGATTCTCCTTCAAGAATTGTAACAGAAGTTTTACTTAATGAAACGCTTTCTGCACCAATAATTTCAACTTCGTCCTGTTCTATTAACTTTGCTGCACCACCGTCTGTTAAGTATGTACCATTTGTAATAACTCTGCCTGGTGCCGGTGTCTTTGTTGTATCTAATACATATGCTTTTAAGTTACCTTTTCCTGATACAGATACACTAAGTGTTCCATTTGTAACATTCTTAACGTCACCTGTCACTGCATCCACATATTTACCATTTGGCACACCTGTGAATGTAGAATCACCTGAGATAGATACACATACAAAACTGTCTGTTGTGTCATCTGTGTAACGTCTCTTAAATGCAAGATTTCCTGATACACCTTCTGTAGAATACTGTCCTTTTCTAAGTGCTGGTATAGCCTGACGAAGTCTGTTAAGTCTCTGGATATGCTGTGAAAGAGGGTACTCTAATGTATCCTTTATGGCACCACTTACATTGCCATATGAAGCAAATCCTGTTGCGATAACATTACCTTCAAGATTGTCTCCATAATATGCACGACCTGATTCTGCCAACGCAATATTTGGTCCTTTATCAATTACTGCACCTTTCTGGAATTCTGTTTCTGAACCATAGTAAATACATGGAATTCCTCTGAATGTAAACATAAGTGATAAGTTTTCTGCCCAAACATCCTGTCCTAATGAGAATCTCTGACTTTCCGGTGCACCATCTGGAGCATAGTCATGTGAATCTACATATGTTACATTCCATGTTGCATCGTTATAGTATTTATCATCTTTTTTAGCTACTCCAAATGCCTGTCCTGCACTCTTGAATGACCAGTGCATTGGGAAGTCTATTACACTAAGTCCTGAGAACTCACTGTAGTCTGTCTCATGATATTCATTTCCATTTAAGAATGCATTTTTACTTGTTGGCTGTTCACTTACATTATCAGCATTGTCTAATGAACACTGAATTGCTGATTCGTAGTTTATTTCCCAATCTGTATCGCTCCATGGGTAATCCTTTGTTTCCTTCCATGTATAGAAAGGAGTCGACATAGCAGGATTATTTCTGTACCATGCACCACTTGTATCTCTCGTACATACTTCACCAAACATGAAGAAGTCTTTTCCATTTCTTCTTCCTGCTTCCTTAAATGCCTCATTAAACACTTTGTTAAATGTAAGACGGCTGATATGTCTTACTGTATCCACACGGAATCCGTCAACACCCATATCAATGTAATTTGAATAAGCATCTACTAAGTAATTATATACTAATGGATTCTCTGTATTTAAATCAACACAGTCACCGGCAATCTGTGCTACCTGGCAGGTCCAGTCATCCCAGTTAAAGTTTCCATAATGATGATATATGTTATTAACATCGTGATTTACACCGTCTGTATTCTTCATAAGTGCCAAGCGTGCCTGATACTGTGCATCAGGTAACAATTCGTTATAATTAGATGGAAGTGCCGTACCGGGTGCTAACTGAAGACAATCCGGTGAGCTCAAATCTCCCACTTTCTCAAACATTGGACAAAGATTAGCTTCTCCAAAGTTACCGGTATGGTTAAAAACAACGTCCTGAATAATCTTCATTCCCTTGTCATGACATGCATCAATCAAATCCTGATATGTACAGTCATCTGACTCATATCTCTCATCAACCTTACTAAAGTTGCTTGCATGATATCCATGATAATCATATCCACTGATATTCTCCACAACCGGTGTAATCCAGATTGCTGTGAATCCCAATGCCTTAATATAATCAAGTTTCTCAATTAACCCTTTAAAATCACCTCTCCATGCCGGATCGTTCAGGTTATACTGCGTACCATCCCAACACTGTACATCATTACTTTCATCCCCATTGTAAAATCTTGTAACCATTGTAAAATAAATGGATTCGTCTCTGAAGTCTGTTCTTGTTCCATTAAAGATTTCATTTCTGTCTTTATTTGACAATACAATGACTCCTGAGCTCGTAGTTGTAGTAGCTGCCTGCGCCTCCACTCTTTTCGACAAATCAAGGCCATATCCGTTTGATGCTATAATGGCTGCCGATAAAACAGTAGCCAGCGTCTTTTTAGCAATAGTCTTTTTTTTGCCCTTAAGCTTCATAAAAAAAACACCTTTCCTTTCTATAATAATAAATTTTTGCTACAGATAAAGTATATATATAATCTAAATAAAAATCAACTACTTTTATTTACAATTTTGTAATATTTTTTTCATATTTAACAAATCTATTTTATCAAAACAGACAAAATGACTATTATTCATTAATATATTATTAACAATTTGTAAATTATTGATAATTTTTACTCTCAATTATTGTTTATTATGTAAAAAAATCGGCACAGGCCATAATTCCTGTACCGATTTTCCATTTATGAATTTCTAAAATATATAACTACTTTACAACTACTGTCACCGTATTACTTGAAACAACTGTTCCTGCACTGTCTTTTACATTTACCACAAAAATCTTTGTTCCCGCGCTTGTAAGCGGACCTGTATAGCTTGTTGCAGAACTGTAACTTTTAAGAGTCATATAGCTGCCTGAAGCCGATGTCTTCATTAAGTACTGATATGTATATGTTCCTGACCCACCTGACACATCTGGCACCAATGTCACACTTCCACCTTTTGTAAGATTAAGTGTTCCTGTAGAACCATTTACCTTAAGGTTTGCACTTAATGACTGCGGATTAGATACTACTACAGTTACTGAATTTGTTGCTACCAC
>JBNRML010000013.1:0-9079 GCA_050309585.1 Lachnospiraceae bacterium | reverse complement strand
GAATTTACACTTTCCAACAAAGAATCAAGCTTTTCATTTATACTCTCAAATCCAGATTTATTAACCTTATAAATCGCCTTTTGAGACTTCATGAAATCTTCAAATTGCTGATTTTTATTATTAATATGCTCATTTACTTCCTTGCATATCTTACTAGCCAAAATAAAAGTAACTATACATGTGGCGGCGATACATCCCGCAACTATCCCATATTTATCCCTAAAACTAATAATAACAAAAACGTCTGCCACCAATATCACTACAAACAACATGGCAAATAAATCAATAAATTTGTTGTTATTGTTGTTATTTTTTTTCTTAATCTTCTCAGATTTTGCATTATTGTCTTTTGGATTAACAAGACTTTCCATATTTTGCTGTACATTATTTTGATTATTATCCATAAAACCTCCGAATGAATATAAAACTATTAGAATACATCTCAACCGATCACAATATCACTATTGCTATTATAACTTCTAATTAAGCATATGTCGATATATTTTTGAGCATATATTGCCTGACATACAAGTAACATACAATAGAATTGTATTATTTATCATAATACGCTTCAATCTCCCTGATAACTTCCTCTGGCATTATTGGTTTCGATATAAAACCATTCATTCCGCTTTCGTATGCAGCCTTCTTGTCCTCATCAAAAGCATTTGCAGTCATAGCAATAATTGGAATATCAGACTGCTTCTGATTATCCAGCACACGTATGCGTTTTGTTGCCTCCATTCCATCCATTATCGGCATCTGAATGTCCATAAGTATCAGATTATAATCACCAGGATTTGATTCTGACACTTTTTCAACTGCCTCCTGCCCATTTTCTGCAACATCAATTTCGAAACCATATCCCTTTAATATTTCTACCGCAATTTCACGATTTAGTTCGTTATCCTCAACAAGAAGTATTCTCTTTTCAGATAATTTTTCTGTTTGAAGAGAATTAGGTAACACTTCCTCCTCCTTATCTGCTGCACTCCTCTCGTCTTTTTTGTTTTTAGAAGCAAGACGAAGCTCCAGATTAATAATAAATTCAGTTCCTATTCCCTTCTCTGTCACGACTTCAATGGTTCCACCCATCATATCAATAATATTTTTTGCAATTGGCATGCCAAGCCCCGTACCCTGTATCTTACTTACTGTAGATGTTCTTTCACGTTCAAAAGGGTTAAAAATTTGTTCTGCAAACTCTTTACTCATTCCAATCCCGTTATCCTTTACCCGGATTTCATAGTGACCCTTTCCCTCTGGTGCATTTTGTAACTGAGATACACGTACCGACACAGTACCTCCCTGAGCAGTAAATTTGATAGCATTAGACAACAGATTCAGCAAAACCTGATTTAGTCTAATCTTGTCACAATATACATTTTCATCCATCACATCAATAGTATCCATATGAAGTTTAAGCTGCTTCGCATGTACCTGGCCAATGACGATATTTTTTACGTCATGAAGAATATCTGACAAATTTATTTCTGATTCTTCCAGATGAAGTTTTCCACTTTCTATATGACTCATATCCAGTACATCATTAATCAGTGAAAGCAGATGATTTCCTGAAGATAATATCTTTTCCAGATAATCCTTTATCTTCTCGTCATTTCCAATATTTGATATTGCAAGTATTGTAAATCCAATTATCGCATTCATCGGTGTACGGATATCGTGGGACATATTGCTTAAGAATGTACTCTTCGCCTTGTTTGCACTCTCTGCGGCCTTCATGGCATCCTCCATTGCCTGATTAATCTTTTTATCCTTTGTTCGGTCCGACATCACAAGTATATATTTTTTTTCATCCTGAATGTTGCTACAGAGAACAACCACATTAAACCATCTGTCTTCACCTGTTTTCTGATGAATGTATTCCCTATTCCACTCATCCTGCTGCCCCGGAACCATATTCGTAATCCTTTCAAGAATTGGTGTCTCCTCTTTATCCTTCAATAATCGATTAAGCTCATAAACATTGTGCCTGGCCTGTCTTTCCTTTATTCCCATCAATTTTTCAATATTAGGACTCAAATAATCCACATGAAAGTCTTTTGCATCAATCATTAAAAAAACATCTTCAACATGAGTAGACAATTTTGAAAACAACTCATCACGATAAATAATTTCTTTATCTTTCTTCTTCAATTTCATCTTATTTTGTCTGATAATCATACTCACAACCAGCAGTGTTATGACTATCATAATTCCCACTACAATAAACATCGTAATGTACTGCAGTTTATTCATGCTGGAATTTACCACACTTGTGGGTATGAGCCCCACCAGAACCCAGTCCTCAAACTCAGACGGTTCATAAATCATATAATATCTTTCACCACCAATATTCAATGTGGCATCTCCGGATACTCCCTGTCTCAGATTCTCCTGAAAATCTTCAATTTCATGATCTCTTAAATCAGATTTTTTTCTCAGCATGGCAAGAAAATTATAAATTTCCTGTTTTCCATCCTCGGAATTATCAAGTACCACTCTTCCGTCTGCGTGAATCATGTAGCTTTTGACTGCATTATTAAATGCCGAAATTTCCAAAGAACCGACCATATCAGAATTATTAAAACTGATTGCGATGGCCTCATATGAAAAACCCTGATATGTTCCGTTGGATGGTGTGAGAAAAATCATAATCTGAGGCTGCCCGGGAACTACGGAATTAACCACAGTATCCTGCCCATTAAGTATCAGATTTGGTAAATTGCTTTCCAATTTGAGATATCCTGACTCGCCTTCAATGGTATGATAATTTCCCTCCCTGCTGACAAAATAAAAATCTGTAAATCCGTTTTCTTCTTTGGCATGTTCAATAAACTTTTCTATCTCCTTCTCGTCTGAAACATCCTCAAGATAATCTCCCCAGCAATGTAGTCCAATCCAGTTTCTATCCAGAAAATCCTGCAGTGAACCATTAGACTGTTGGAAAATTTCCGACAAATGAGAAACACTTTCCCTATAAATCATCTTGGATACAAAAGAATAATATTGGAAGGATACTATGGAAATTGCAATAACCAGAATGACTGTAATTAATATATTTTTCAGCCTACTCTTCATATTCTTACCTTTCCTTTCAAAAGCTTATTTTTTAATGTCACCTTACTCTCACTTTACTGTTACATACTCTGTGGGTTCTGCCATCTGCTGTCCTCCCTCTAATGCGGTTCTTAACAAATAGTAGACATTTGTTTCTTTATGTTCCATCTTTGTTTTTAATTCTTCCGGCATTGGACAATTACAATACGAGGAACTTTCAATAAATTCAATATCACCAAAAATTAAAACTGTATACTCTTTGTCATCCTCAACTTGCTTTCCTTCGATGGAAATACCTTTCAGTTTATAAGTCCCGTCCTTATTGTCCTTTATCTTATATTCCATTCCACTTGTAACAGGAATGAGGTTCTTATGTCTGATGGGATTAGCTCCATCCTTTTTCACATTTACAAGCCATTCCATCAGCATTTTCACCTCTTTACCATTAAGCACCCCTTCATACATCTCCTCCCCATTATCCAATAACCATTTAATCTGATTGTTATCATAATCACCCTCAAAAACTGAAGCGGTTACAACTCCCGAATAACCAATTGCTATATCTCCACCACATTTCCTGTGCAAAGTATTTACAACTGCTGATGCTGCAGGGCTTCCATATTTTTCAAAAGCGTATTGGTATCCTGTTTTCTGCGTTGTTATATATTCCTCTTGCTCCGATTCCTCTTGCTCTGATTCCTCTTTCTTGGTTAGCTGGTCATTAAATGCATTATAGGCTTCCGCCCCGTCATATACCCCTGTTATCATCTTCTGAACCACATCCTTTGAAATAGAAAACATTTCAGTGGAAGCCAGTCTCATATACATTCTGTTGCTTTCTATGCAGTCCATCATCTTCCCAAATACTTCATTCATCTGAAAATCCACATTCTTATTATAGCTCAGCATTGCATTTCCCGCCGCCACATGTTTCTGCCCTTCCTCTGAGAGCATTGCCTCCAACACCTGTGTAACTGCGTCCATCTTTTTTTTCTCTTCACCAACGGACTTGTTAACAGCCACCTGAAAAGCAGGATATGTTAATATCCAGTTATTCTCTGATGTTTCCCCAAAATATGGTAACATTACAGCATTAACCCCCAATTTTCTGGCTGCAATACAATCTCCAGCCGTTCCTCTAACTATGGCAGTTTTTTCTCCCAACAGGTCATCTCTCATATTTTCATATTTTAAGTCAACATCTTCCGGTGTTGTACGGGTGTCATTCAAATACTTCTCAAATTTTTGAAATACGACAGGCCATACCTTATCATCGAGAGAAACAGGAGTTTCGTCCGTTTCATTCTCATACTCTGTGCGCCACAATATTCCATCAAGTGACATTAATTCCGGAATGGCACAACCCTGAAGTGCTTCCATACATGAATAATCCATACGGTAGTCATTTGTATATCCCCTGATTCCATATTTTTCAAATTGCATGCATACATCGGCAAATTCTGCTTCATTAGTTGGAATTGGTATTTGATATTTTTCAAACAACTCTACATTTGCAATATAACCATCCACCTCTGCACACAATGGAAGCCAGCGTATGGCACCTTCCGGCTCTCTGTTATTCTCAATGTAACTGTCATAGTAACTGCCAACCACATCCGTCTCACTCATATCCAGAAGAGAGTCAGACAATTGTGCTGCATCATTTAATGAAAATCTTCTGCAGGTAATAATGTCAGGCAGACTTCCCCTTTTATTCAGGTCTGTATAATAATCCATGGTATTATACCCCGTCACAAATGTAAAATCGATATTTGGAAATCTTTTTTCCAACCATGGTGTAAGTTCCTTTGTCATTGGCTTGTCCCACAGATACATGGTAATTTTAATTCTGTGATTATCTTCCTTCTTTTCACAGCCTGTAAGTCCTAATAATAACACCAGTATCATAAGGACTGGTATTATTTTTTTCTTCATGTTCATTCTCCTTTATGTACTAGTATAACTCACCTTAATTAACAGCATGTTTCACTTGTTGTCTAAATTTCCATCTGCGGCGTTGTCGTCAGTCGACGTAGCCACCGCTACGCCTTCTTCCTCCGTCTTGCAGTCTGAAAATTTATCCTGCGTGAAACATACTGCTATTAAGGGTGAGTTATACTAGCAAATAATTATGAGGAAACATACTCCACAGATGTACTGACTGGAGATCGTGATAAACGCATGTATCTGTATTACCAGCTTGTGAAAAGAGATGATGCAGTGTTGGGAATTAGGGAAGAATTGCGTTCGGTGATTAATAATCCGGTTTTGATAGAGCAGATGAAGGATGTGATTATGAACTTTTATCTCCCTACGTCTGCTGAAACATTCGAAACATAATCAGCCACGAAAAAGTTTTTTCACCATTGATGGCTGGAAATAAAATTTATATAATACAATTATGGTTGGAAGAAAAAAAGAAATAGAAGAGCTTAAAAGAATTTACAACAGTAATCGATTACAATAGGTAGCAGTTTACGGACGAAGAAGAGTCGGAAAAACATACCTGGTGGATGAGGCATTCAAAGGGTTGATAACATTTAGACACGCTGGATTATCACCGTTTACATTGAGAGAATGTGAACAGTATTTTGATTCAGAAGGAATAAAGTTATTCCGCTATGATATTACGCAGGCTTATATGGTTACCGGTGGTATTCCATATTATTAAGTTATTGAGCAACCGGAATGCCGGATATACAAGAAGTGAGATTGCATCTGCTATAGGATGTGCTTCGGGTGGGACTTTTTCGCAGGCACTTAATGCATTGATGAAAATGTATTTGGTTAAGTAGGAGATATCAACCCGTATCATATCTGTCAAATTCCAGGCTATAAGTCCAATGCCAATAGATCCGATGGTTCATATCGATTATGACCTGGCAGCAGCTTTTTGTACTTCCAGCACTTGATTGCCTCTTCTAGTGTTTTACCTTGATTGTCCGCAAAAAAGTCTCGGATGTAAGTATTGTATTCAAATTGTTTATCTATGTCTGACTTTCCCTTTTTCTTATCTTCCAATATTTGATAGTAAGCTGAAATTGCATCTTTATAAGTCTTTCCGCTGTTGCTTTTTAACCATTTTTGAAATCCAACATTAAATGAAAAACTATTTCCGATCCTTTCTTTAAAAAATGTTCTATGCTTTTCAGAACAGACAAAGTTATCTTCAATGACCGAATCCTCACAAATATCATTTACCAATGGGGCTGCTGATTTGTGTGACGGCGTGTTCCTCAATACTTCACCCGTATCAAGAAAGTGAGCTATTCTGTCAGTTATCTCTATTTTCCCTCCAGACACAGGCAAGCCATTTTCCCTGCAAAATGCTACTAATTCCTCTTTTAAATAATAAAATTGCCGAAAGGTTTCACTGCTTATCCCAGGCTTCAAAACTGGTCTCTCCATCATTAACAGTCCTCCTGATATTCGATTTGTAAATTTAACTTCCAATGACATTATACTATAGTTAGCACAAAAAAACATAAATTTTTTGAGTTATTCCACAGAAAAACATTGACAATTATCTATGTGTGTGATATATAGATGATTATCAATGTATGATGAATAAAGATGGATATAAACAAATATCTATGTGAGGTGATTGCATGAATTATATGGATGCTGCTTTAATATGTAAAGCACTGGGAGATTCCAATAGATTTGAAATTGTTAAGATGTTATCGGATGGAGAAAAATGCGGTTGTAAGCTGTTGGAAAAATTTGATATTACCCAGCCGACATTATCTCATCATATGAAGATACTAGTTGACTGCGGTCTTGTTAGTGACCGCAAGGAAGGAAAGTGGCATCATTATTCTTTGAACTGTGAAACACTTACTAATTTTAAAACATTTATTGATGAACTTACTTGTACAGAGTGTTCTGATAAAAAGGGCGGGTGTTGTTCATGATAAGTGATTTTGTGACGAATCAGGTTCTGGGAATGAAATGGTTGAATCAGCTAATTTCATTCATTTTGAATGAAATCGGCGTTGATACAGATGGAAGAATTGGTGGAAGCACTTTATTTTTTCTTTATGATGTGATAAAAATAACGATTCTGCTCTGTATATTGATTTTTATTATTTCTTATATCCAGAGTTTTTTTCCTCCAGAAAGAAGCAAGAAGATTATGGGAAAATTTCATGGCATATGGGCTAATTGCATTGCGGCATTGTTAGGTACAGTTACACCATTCTGCTCCTGCTCATCCATTCCATTGTTCATTGGATTTACAAGTGCAGGTTTACCACTGGGAGTTACATTTTCATTTCTCATTTCATCTCCTATGGTTGATCTTGGAAGTCTGGTGCTGTTGACGAGTATATTTGGAGTGAAGGTGGCAGTTATATATGTAGTACTTGGATTAATTATTGCAGTTGCCGGAGGAACATTAATTGAGAAATTTCATATGGAAGAGCAGGTGGAAGAATTTATTAGAAAAGCAAGTGCTGTTGATATTGATTCGCCGTCTCTTACACATAGGGAAAGATTAATATACGCAAAAGATCAGGTTGCGGAGACTTTCAAAAAAGTTTTTCCATATATTCTTGCCGGTGTTGCAATTGGAGCAACAATACACAACTGGATTCCTGAAAGTATTGTGGTATCAATACTTGGCAGCGACAATCCATTTGGTGTTGTTCTGGCCACGGTTATCGGCATACCAATGTATGCGGATATTTTTGGAACAATCCCGATTGCTGAAGCATTGTTGGCAAAAGGTGCACAGTTAGGGACAGTATTGGCATTTATGATGGGTGTTACAACCTTGTCATTACCGTCCATGATTATGCTGAAAAAGGCAATTAAGCCAAGACTTCTCGGTGTTTTTATTGTAATTTGTGCGGTCGGTATTATTGTTGTGGGTTATCTGTTTAATCTTTTTCAAGG
The DNA here is from genome assembly GCA_050309585.1 of Lachnospiraceae bacterium. Taxonomy (GTDB): domain Bacteria; phylum Bacillota; class Clostridia; order Lachnospirales; family Lachnospiraceae; genus Bovifimicola. Next base: position 1,123 of record JBNRML010000013.1, on the reverse strand, counting down.
ATTGATAATTTAAATAATTCATGTATCTAAATAATAGAAATAATAAGTATAATAGAAATTAAAGTACTCAAACAGAGATTATTTATTAGGAGGATTGAAAAATGGCTTTATTTGGTTTTGGTAAGAGAATGGAAGAAGATGCAAAGGGCGGAAGCGGATGCTGCTGTGGAGCAGGTTGTACGCCGGAAGAGATGGAAAGAGCAGAAAATGAAAAAGTAAATGCAGGAATAAAAGTCCTTGGTGGTGGATGCACAAAATGTCATGAGCTTGAAGCTAATACAAAGGCAGCACTTGAAGAAATGGGAATTAGTGAAAAAGTGGAGATGATTACGGATTTTTCAATTATTGCTTCTTATGGGGTAATGTCTATACCGGCCCTTGTTATTGATAACAAAGTAGTTGCATATGGAAAGGTACTGAAGAAAGATGAAGTAATTAAGATTTACAGGGATGTTAGAGGATAGTGTGAAAAAAGACTCTGAAAGAGCTCTTTTTTCATACAACGAATTGAGTCGTAGCCTCAATTCGAGCTATCGCAGTCGAGAAACAGGATAACCTGATTTCTCGACGCGTGACTACGCAAATAAATTTGCTCCGACATGGAGGATAGTGTGAAAAATAAGGCTGATGCCCTTATTTTTCACACAGCTATTTGCTTCTGAGCGAAGGCAAATAGCATTGATATGGAAGAATCCCAGTATTCATAATTGCTTGGAGATATTCCAGAGCCTGACATTGCAATTTCTATGGGCTGCAATGTGGGCTGTCCTTTTATTGATAGGGTATTTGATGATAATTGGGGGCTTGTTGACCCGTCTGGAAAAAGTGATGATGAGTTCAAGAAAATAATTAAAATGATAGAGGAGAAAATTCTTGAACTTAAAAGGGGATTACAATAAGGGGGCGGCTAAGGCAGTCAGCACGGTTGAGGCAGGAGATATGGCTAAGGCAGTTGGCACTTTCAAGGGGCCTGGAAAATCATTTCTCTACCCAAACTTGAATAGGTTACAATCGCTGTTAGCGTAAACGAAAAAGCAGATTACATACTGTCAGTATCTGCCCTTTCATTTGCGCTAATAGCGATTTTGCCGAATTGAACAAAGTCGCGTCCGCAACGCCGCTA
>JBNRML010000012.1:0-4836 GCA_050309585.1 Lachnospiraceae bacterium | reverse complement strand
GGTTTAATACGTCTGTATAAAAAATATAAAAATAATAGCAATTTGACTAAAAATAACTAGCAAATGTGACGAAATAATATTTGCTAGGATGGCACTATTTTTCAAAGGATTGAAGCTTGGAAAATTAGTGCCTATTTTATGCTTTTTTATAATATGATGTTTGAGGAAAGGAGGAAAATGTATATGCAAGCAATAGGTGCAGCTAATGTTTTGAATACTGAATTTTTACATAAGAAAAATAGCAAGATATCGCAAAATCAGAGCTTTTCCAATTTAGTACTAAGTGCTACGAAAGAATCAAAAGATATATCAGTTAGTGATACTCCTGAAAGTGAAGAAGATATTGCAATTTTTAGGTCATTGTATAATGAATCAGGTACTAAATTTTCAGTGTACAAGACAAAAGATTTTGATAGTGAGAATCCAGTCTACAAAGTCAAAATGCATAATCAAGCTGGAAATATCACTGAAAGGCTGATAGATATTTCTAAGATCGATTGTAGTAACTGCGATATGGTTGAGTTTTATACTTATTCGGCAAGCTTGAAAGAAGAAGGAAAAGGCAGTTTTTTAGATACTGTAGTAAAAGCAGCTATGAGTAGAGCTGTAGAAAAAAGAGAAAAACTAGATTAAAACCAAAAATGTGACTGGACATCTAACATTAGAGAAATGATGGATTCAGCTTACAAACATGGCGATATTAAGGGATTTCTTGATTGGAAAAAATATTATGATTTGTTACTTAATAAGATTTATTAAACGAATTGTGATTAGGTATGCAATAAAAAGTAATAAGAATTATACCACTGGGACCTTTCGGGCAGTGGTGCGGTCATGACTGACAGATTGACTGCGGGAAGGAGAAGTTATGGCAATAGGTGGAGTTAGTGCTTATAGTAGCACTAGTTATTATTATTCTGCCATTAAGAAAAGTCAAAGTGAAGACATTGCAGATGGCATGGGCGGATTTGCTGGATTAGTAAGTCAGAATAATGAAGATGGTAATGAACTGGTAGAGGATAAAAAGTCAAATACTAATCTACCATACACAAGGGTAATTACTGCGAGTATTGAAACAGAAGAATTATATGGTGCGATGTCAAATGGGAAGATGGTTTATTCCTATCAGAAAACAGAACAGAGTTTTGAGATTACAATTAATTCAGATGGTTCAAATAAGACATATTCAATAAGTGGATATGATAAGGATGGGAATAAGTTCGAAAAGGAAATTAATCCTTATGAGATTGATCCAGAATATGCAGATTTTCCAGAGTTTGCAGCACTTTGTATGTATATTCAACAAACAGATGATACAGCAGATATGCTTGCAAATGATTATTTTGCAACCTATGATATCCTTGAAAAAGGAAATTACTTAGAAAAGCTTCAAGGTTTTTCTATGGATTCTGTATTTGAAAAGACAGAACAGATGATGGAATGTGCTAACAAATTAGTGGAGACACTTTATCAGTTATCTAATATACAAAGTTCCATTGATTCAATATTTGAACCTTTTATGGTGAAATATTTAGTAGAGGATGTAGATATTAATGATTATCCTGACATTGCAGGAAAGATAAGTGAAGATTTATCGAGTGAAGCTATAAAGGAAGTGAATGATGAAGAGATTGAAGCACAAGAAATAGTCACACCTCTTGGATTTGGCTTTGCGAACGCAGGAAATATGGGATATGGCATGAGTGCAGCATTAGTAGAACAGGCTGGTAATGATGATACTATCGTTAGAGTAAAGATTTCTACAGGAAGTGGCACAGAGACAATAGATGTCAATTTATCTAATTTTGATCCAAAGAATGCTACACCAGTAGAAATGTTTGCATACTGTGAATACAAGGATGCAATAGGAGAAGGTGTGGACAACAAATGGGGAAGCTGGAATGCTATTAAGAGTGTAATGTCTCCTTTAGGTGGAGCAGATTTTGGTTCACTTGATAATATTATGAATAAGAAGATGAACTGGAATAGTACACTTTCAAATTCAAAAGTAACCATGGAGAATCAGGGAACTGGTAAGACATTAAGTGCCTCAGATTTATTAAAATGGTTAGAGGAAAATAATACGCTTACAACAGCTGAACTTAAAGAGGATAAGGATTGGCGTGAAATGTCTGATGATGAATGGGATAAGCTATTAGAACATATTGACAAATATATTGATGCATATAAAGAGAGATTAAAGCAGCTAAAAGAAATGCAGGAAGAGGCAGCAGCAAAAGCGGCAATGTTTGCTGATGCAGATATGAAAACAACAGCAGCCTCTGAAGCAGCAACGAATGTGGCAGCGAATGGTTTAGGTGAAGCATCCGATTCAGATATTGTAGGTTCTGCAACTACTAAGGAGCAGGATAAGATGAATTGGACAAAAAATCTGGAAACAGATGATCAGATAGTACTTAGTGAAGCAAGTGCGGCACAGAGTAGAGAGTCTTCGGCAATATCAAAACTTCAGGAACTTCAATTAACAGAAACAACTACAGTGGGCACAACATCCACAGAGAATGTAACTGAATGTGCATCTGTAGATAAAGATGAAAATGGAGAAAAGATTTGGACGATTACTTGCTTTGGAGTAGATGGAATCACTAGCCAAAGATGTAGTAAAAATGGAGTGGTATACGATAGTTGGGAGATTAAATACAAAAATGCTGGAGATGCTCAAAGAGTATTAGACTTCATTGGCAGATTTAACAATGATGCAGATTTAAAGTTTTCTGGTTCAAAGGAATTCTGGGAGGAATTCTTAAACAGCGATATAAATGCAGATACTATGTTTGAGAGACATGGAGCTGAATTTGACAAGGCAGCACCGAATGCACCAGCAATTGTGAAAAAGGCATGGATGGAGGCAGCGAAAGAATCAGGTTATCTTGCAGGTGGTAAGATGAATCATATTTCACAGATACTTGTAAGGCAAGTAATTAACAGAGAAAATGGAGTGGAGGATTATCAGGATGTATTTGGAGATTCTGTAGCTTCTGCTTTGCAGGCTGCAAAAGAAATGTTATTTGATTTAGAAAATCCATTGACACCAGACAGCCAGCGAAGCGAGAGTGCTCGCATGTATCGTGAACAGGAAAAGGAATTTTATAAAAAATTCATTGAAGACTTAGAGGAAGTTTCAGGCATTCTTGTCGGAGATGAATACAATATGCATATTAATAAAGAGTTAGCACAAAAGTATTCATCACAACTCAAGCCGGTAGACGATATTGCAGATGTGTTGAAGCAACCAATGCAACTAGCAGGACATACCCAAGTTAATAAGGCTAATAATTTAATTGATATAGCTCTTGGGGCAAGTGTGAGAGTTCCTGGAGGATTTACCCTCGTTGTAAAAGAGTATGGTGTAGAAGTACAGGGTGTAACCAATTGGAATAATCAGAAAGAGAGTCAAGAGGCATCAGATATGGCAGGTGCATTAGCAACTCTTCTTAGAAATGCCAGTGGTCAGTTACAGCATGTCGGAACAAATTCAAGTCGGATTTCACAGTGGAATGAAGATGTAGAGAAGGTTTTGGGATATTTTGGTATTGATACATCTATGGATTTTACTGTTAATGGTGTTAAGTACACGAGGGATGGAAGCGGTATTCATAAAAAATATGACTGACAGAAGAATTGCAGAAGATAGAAACTAGTTTGATATGAGGAATAAAAAAAGAGGATATTGAAGAAGAAATTTTAGTTCAAATGAACAATGAATCAAGAAGTATCGTTGAGATGGCTGATAATTCTTGAGGCAAGTTCAAGTGTCGAAGAATTAAAGGATTGGATTTCGACATTAAGTTAAAAAAGAGCCCAAGTAAAACAGTGATTAATACAGTGTTTCACTTGGGTTACTTTGTTAAGAGGGGGGATTACACCTCAAATACTTCCTCCACATGTTTTCCAAGACTTCTTGCAATTCTTATAGCAAGCTCAAGAGAGCAGTCACCTTTCCCAGTTTCAATACGGCTAATGGTTCTATCGGTACTACCTATTTCTTTGGCAAGATCGGCTTGTATCAGTTGTTTCTGATGGCTGATGGATATCAGGGGTACAACAAAGTAAAGGAAACAAACCGATGCTGTTGTTGGGCACATATCCGGAGATATCTGCTGGAGTCCATTCCAAAGGGAATGGATAAGGATTACACCAATCCGGCAGTCCAGGGATTTCTCTATTGTGAGAAGCTGTTCGCATATGAACACTCTTATAGAGAAAAAGGTCTCAGCCATAAACAAATATACAATCGCCGCCTCAAAGACGAAAAGCCGGTTATTGAGGGCTTTTTGTCGTGGCTAAATCAGGTAAACCCGGGAAGCAACGGAAAACTGAAGAAAGCCATCACCTATTAATAGCTTCTTTGATTCTTAATAACGGAGTTTATAATAATACCCGTATTATAAGTGAGAATTGGATTGAAATGATGACAAAATCCTACATATCTACCGATGAGAAATTTGAAAATCAGGATTATGGTTTTTTGTGGTGGCTTCCTCACAGAACAAGAGAGGTAATTGCCGCTATTGGTGATGGTGGTAATATTATATATGTTGATAGAAAAAATCAAATTGTAGTAGCCATAACTGCACATTTTAAGCCTATGGTTTTTGACAGAGTAGAATATATTGAAAAAAATATTGTTGAAGCATTAACAGAGAGATAACTTTCAGTCTTACGACGAGACTGAAAGCACGTGATTATTGAATAGGTTACAATCGCTGTTAGCGTAAACGAAAAAGCAGATTACATACTGTCAGTATCTGCCCTTTCATTTGCGCTAATAGCGATTTTGCCGAATTGAACAAAGTCGCGTCCGCAACGCCGCTA
>JBNRML010000011.1:0-30692 GCA_050309585.1 Lachnospiraceae bacterium | reverse complement strand
GTCTATTTGTGTTTGCCCAAAAATTCAAAATACAATAAAAATCATCCTATTCCTAAGCTATATTTGAAAAGTTAGAAATAGGATGATACTAATATCTATTTATCTTAATGACATTGCTAAGAACCTCGCTATAAGCTCGGAGCCGCACACCTCTTTGAGTCCTGTTCATATTCTAATACACAAAGAAAGGCACCAACTTACAGACCATATCAATCCACAAATCAGTGCCTTGTCGATGAGGCAGCTTAGCATGACCGCCTCCTTCCGTAAACATATTCCGTTTATCTTTTTAACAAAACTTGTTCTATTTTTTCTTTCCTCTTTCCACCTGCCTGTCAATCGTCATCCGATGAATGCTCGGAACATCTGCAAGCACACCTTCCTTGATAATCTTTCCAAGATTTATCGGTGTATATCCACATACATTCGCCGCCATATTAATGTGCTTACATCCCTCTTTGTATGGTTCCATATGATTATGGTCATGACCGTGTATATTCAGGCACCATGGCAATCCGTACACAGGCTCATGTGATAACAATATTTTCTCCGCTATAAAAAGCGGACCTATATAGATTTCATCAAAGTAATTCTTATATGCACCTTTTGCGTCATGATTCCCGAGAATCAGAATCTTTTTTCTCGCCTTGATGTCTTTGAGATACTCCGGGCTTCCAACGTCTCCCAAGCAGATAAATGTATCATTTTTCATTACAATCCTATTGATGATCTCAATCTGTTCCTGTGGAGTAATCCAATCCGGACTCATAAACTTGCAATCTGCATCATCAAAATGCAAATCCGATAATATGTAAACAGAGCCCTTCTCTGACCAATGGCGGAATGGTTCGTATAGTGTTGGTATCATAAAATTATTCCTTTCTCTTGATTTATCAATAGTTATCTTTTATTTGTATTGAATTTTTCAAAATAATTGCCTATAATATACTTAACAAGGCAGTCGGAAGGTGAGTGCACTTCACCCGTCCCGGCGAAATTTAAAACAAGTTACAAAAAGTAGTCGTCCTAAACTTTTCCAGAGAGCAGGACGGCTATTTTTTATGATTTTTCATATCCAGAATTGCTACAATCAATAACGCTACGATTAAGATTATCATAAATTCCTCGTATGTACTCATAAGCATCATCCTTTCCATAAGGCTCGGAACGGATGAGAGCACGTCCCCCGACTACCCGGGTAAGTATATTATATTTGCAAATTTATCTTAAACTTGAAATCACAATTTGTGATTTCAAGTCTCACTGTAACACTTCATTAGCTAAATGCTCGACAACAGACCTTGGATTAAATATCTCTTTTTCTCCCAAAGAATAGCCTCCATCCCACTCAAGAAATTCCCCATATTTTTCCGTAGCGCCATAATAATCTATCATTGTTTGTACTTCCTCTTGAGAAAACCCAAAGTGCTCACTGTAACGATTATCCAAAATAGAATTTTCTATTATATTATTAAGCCCGGTCAGTTCTTTCCATCTTGCAATACTCATAACTCCACTCAAAAATCCGTAAGCCAAGTGCAGATTATCCTTTAATCCACCGGAAAGTAATATATCCATAAAACTAACCACTTTATCATAATATCCATGAGCACACCCCATCAGAAGCGGAGCATCATATTCATCTATTATAACAACCGGAGCTACTCCATAATCCAACCGCAGCATATGTGAAAGATTTAAAAAGGCACACGATACATCTACAACACTTGCATTCCCATTCAATATTTTCTCCATGTATTCCTTTTGATAAGATATTATTTTTTCACTTTGAAGCAGTTTCTTATGTCTTTCAAATTCTCCTCGTATTATTTTGTAAATCAGTTCATATGACCTTTCCCACGTTTCGCCTCTCACATTTGCAAAAGACATATAAATAACCGAATATTTTCCTTGGTACTCTTGATATTCCTTTCCACACTTCCATATTTTCTTATCTCTGAAATAAACAGATGTATCCCCCTCTGTCCTTTCAAAGAACACTCGTAACATATCCATATTTAATGACTTGCCAAATCCTGATGGTCGAGTAAACAATGACACCAATGGACGCTCATCTATAAAATCTCGTATCAGCAATGTTTTATCCACGTAATAATATTCACTTGAAATCTTGCGATAATCTGTTATTCCATTTGGCACCGGCAGTTTCCTATCTGCCTTTCTTCTTTTTGCTCGCTTTCGTTCTATGATATTCTGTTCCCAAAACAGAGCCTTTCCTTCTTCGTCCACAGCAATTCCATCTAAATCACTATCTAATCCCAATACAGACAACACCGCAGCATATGCTCCTAGTGACACTGTAGCTATTCCACGCTCTATTGCATAGAATGTGCTTTCTCCTATGCCAGCTTTCCCAGAAATTGTTTCAGCACTGATATTCCTACGTAACCTTGCCTTCTTTATACGATGCCCCAATTTCTTTAATTTATCTTCTGTATTAGGTTCCAAAATCACAGTTTTTCTAGACATTCTCTAACCTCTTTTCCTCATTTGGTGCATAAAAAATAATCCTCCTACCATAAACCCTGCGCGGGCTTATAATAAGAGGATAGCATTTGTCAATACTTTTTGCATTGGACTGTTAGTCCAAAACCTTTATGCAACAGATTGATATATCTTTTTACAGTATAATATAATTCGTCTCTGCGCTGACTCTGCATTATATTGCTCGATATCATATACGAAAGGCATTGCATTTTTCTTTACTAATAAATCTTCCATATGAACATCTAGTAGTTCACTAAGCATCAGCAAATGGTCTACAGATGGTAATATCAATCCTTTATACCATCTGTAAATCGGCTGCACACATGATAAATGCAAATATTCCTGTATCATGCGTGGCGTGTAACCTGCCGACTCAATGATATACTTTAATTTTCTTCCTGTTTGTTGCATATCTATGTTTGGATATATAATTCTCTTTACCATTATATCGCCTCCAATTAAGATATTTTCCTTAACCTTTAATATACCACAGCTTACCGATATTTCCACTTGATTCTACTGCATTACTCACTTATCATAGTCTCAAGAAATGGGTTTTATGTCGTGTACAGCCATCGGCTCAATCGGGTAGCTCGTTTCATTTTCAGAGAAGCGAGTTTTTGACTGAGTAATTTCTTCGGATTGGAAAAGGTTACTCGCTTCTATAACTAAGAAACGGGTTTTGTTACTGAGTAAAGTCTTCGGACTGGAAAAGGGTGCTCGTTTCTTTTTTATACACAAGTTTGCACTTTCAAAATATTAAAATGCAATGGCATTCACCAAATTCTTATTGCCAATTTCTCTTTAATATCTCACTCTTCAAGTACAATGTATTCTTGTCAGATGTTTTGAGCGGATGCAGTTTACCTCGCTTTGTCAAATCAATAATATTTTGTCTGGAGCACCCAAGCAGCTCCGCTGCTTCCGTTGCATTAATTACTCTATGTGTGACAAAATTCCGAAAATCTGCCGCAGTAAGAGGAACAATTTTCCCCATACGATATAGTACAGAATCTGAAATGCTCATATTCACATCCCATGCCACACCATATCCACCGGTTTGCATTTGAACATGTTCAAAATATTCCGGTTTCTTAAGCAAGATTTGAAAACCTTTTGTCTTCTCAAAATGTTTCTTCAAATCACATTTCTTGATAATTCCATCTCTAAAAAATACAAGCAAACAATAATCATCCAAAGGAAGCACATCTTCTATTCTTGTAGCAAATCGCTTTCTGATTTCTTCCGGGAGATCCTTTTCATCCATTGGGACAAGATAATAGTCGTCTTGAGCACATCTTCCCATCGCTAACGTCAGAAGCTCATATTCATCGTATTCCTCCAACTGATTATCACGTAGAATCTCTCCAATGTTCTGCCGGTCTGTGGGAATAATTCGTTGCTGGACCCATACTTTGCTCCAATAGGAGTTTATGGTAGTTTCGTTTTGTTTTACAAAAGAATCCAACAGCAAAGGAGTTTCCCATGGGTCTGCTCCCTCAGGCAATTCGATATAAAATCTCTTTTCAAGCTCATAATAAAGAAGGTACGCCAAGTCTTTCTGCACATCGGCAGCTTCATCACGAATTGCAAAAATCTTCATACGCACACCACCTTTTCCAAATCATTTCCCATATTTTGTCTTGAAGTACTTCGGATATAATGCCATCAAGTCCTTCCATTATCCTCTCTCTATCAGTTTCACACAAAGGATTTAGCATAGGCCTTTTATCTGCAGGTATCAGTTTCAAATTCTCCCATGTAGATTTTGAACCAATATAATTATTGCAAGGCTTATCTTCCATTACATCGAATGCCTCTACCTGACTATCATCCGTACAGCGACACAACAGCGAAAGTCCGTGATCAAATAATGGTGCCATTCGAAAACTCTTCTTTCGACTATTACGCAACACTTCAATATTGGCACCATGACGGTCGCGATTGAGAATTAGATAATCCACCACGAGCATCTGATAAATATAATCTTCCCACCCCTTGCGCACACAAAAATCGAGGGCAGATTCCGCCTCATAACCTTCTATTTCCATATATGCATCCAAGGCAATTTTGGACTCACCTTTTTCTTTAAAATCTTCAGAGGCGCAAAGGTATACATCTCTAATTACCCCATCCACCATGATATCTGCATGGATAAGCTGATACGACAAATGCGGAATCCCTAATATAGTAAGTAATCTATCAACAATCAATTCATTGACGCATTCATGACCTGTTACGCCCTGTACTTTATCAAAATTCGAAAGCTTATAGTAAACTTTCCTGCCACCCAATTCTGAATACGATTTCAAAAAGGAACCTGCTGTTCCTGATGAATTACGATATACCGACCAGGACAAATAAGTGAGGTCCTGTTTTTCTCTTATCAACTGTGTGTTCATAGTCTGCCACCTCCATCTTAATTTTATTCCATCACTTGTCGTACGTCAAGTGAGATTTTTATTTCACTTGTCATACGGCAAGTAGTATCAAGAATTTAATTACTCATAAAAATAGTCAAGTACGATTGACTAAATCATACTTGACCATTTTCTTAACAACCATGTCACAGCCCCAAATCCACTAAAATTTGGTATAAATCTGGTATAAAAATTCCGTTTTAAAATCCCACAACCCTTGATTTTCCTACATTCCTCCCGAAAAGCAACTTGCTGCCGTGGCATACGAAAAGCACTCTCGTTTTCATTTTTTACCTCCTAAAATGCCGTGAATTGCCGTGTTTTGGGGACTTTTGCGTACTCGCAAAAATCTACATAAAATCTGCATAATGTGACACACTATGCAAAATAAGGCAAATTAAGGCAAAATGTAATAGTCATTCGTAGTCAAAAAGTAGTCAACTACAAAGAGCCGGACTACTCTGATTTACCCCTAATTCCTATCGTTAATAGAATGGGGGTTCGGGGGGTTCTACCTTTTAACGATAGAACCATAGGGGGTTCGAACCCCCTACGAGTATCACCATAATACCAAATAATCTATCGGCTGCAAAAGTCTTTTTCATAAGAAAAGGCAGACGGCATTTGACCAGCCACCTGCCGTGTGTCATTTAGGTAAAATATCAAGTTTTTAGGTTACCGCTTATGTTCATTTCAAACACAAAACATCTGATTGAACCTCATTTTTAGAATGTCCATAAACCTTCGTTACGTATTTTATTTGGGCATTTCATTTTCCTTCATTGCTTTATCCAACATATCTTGACAAACTCCAAATTCAAAAGTTATCCTGTTAAAATCATCCATTTTATATGCTGCCTTTGATAATTTTGTATTCCAAAACAATTGTTCTTCTTTATCACATATTCTTGTTCTTATACTATCAAAAGCAAAAAACATACTTAATAAAGAATAATTGAACACCGTTAACCAGCAACCTTTATCAGACTTTCCTAAGTCAAAAACAAATACCTGATCAGTACCATATTCTTCAACTGCGGGCTTACGATATAGTTTTGTTTTGCTGATATCTGAATGCTCAAATTTACTTCCCTCATTATACAATGTAATATACAGTCCAAATAATAATGCATCTTGTCTTGATAATTCAGATATACTCTTAGGTCTTATAATGATACTATTATCTTCTAATATTTGTGAGTTTTCAGCAATACAATCATTTAGTTTTTGAATATTTTCTTCGGATACTAATTGTTCATCAAGTTCAGTTCCATAATCTTCTATCATTTTCTTTATATTCTTGCAAGATAAAATTTGATTGATATGTGGCTGATAAAAATATTCTTTCACCCTAGTATTCTCGGCATCATCATAACAAAGATATTTAATCCATAACATATTATTAAATTGGCTTCTTGCTAATAAATAAGCCTCCTGCTCCATACCATTTTCCAACAAAAGAAGACAACTATCACACAAATTTATTTGCTTTGCCATCAAAGAAAGAACTTCTCTATACCAACTGTATTCATCTACTAGAATAATAGGACTACCTTCTTTAATTATTTTTTCAGAAATGTCATTAGTGATTTTTTTCAACATTTCCGTCATTTCTGGATAAAAACTTGCATTTATCTTACATTCCTCCTCTCCAATCATATAATCTATTGTATTATATCAATTCTTTCTTAAGTGCTGCTACAATCAGTTTTTCTCTCGCTTCTAGGAAAGATTCAAAATTACCAAATGACAAATCAACATCTGGGATATAGTGTTTTTCTTTATATGCCTTCAATTGATCTGGATTAGTAAATGATTCCTTTAACCATTCATCAAAATCCTTATTATTCTTTTCTTCATTTGGTGTAGCCTCTAGTAACTGTAAGTTTCCTAAGTAGTTTACATTCTCCAAATAATAGGAAATAGAATCTGCCGGAATCCCCCGCTTTTCCAACTTCTTTGGAGTAAATTTACTCTTTGGATAAATATGGTCAATGTGGAAATTATTCTTAAGGTCTGCCCAAGGATAAAGAACTGATAAAACAACCAAAATATCTCCAGAACCATATTTAGTCCATAACAAGTTATCAATGATATCATCAGTAAATGTAATATCACGGTTAGTACCACGAAAATGATTAGCAATCTTATCAAACGGGAAGGAGCCAGGATTATCATCAATAATTGTTCTTACTGGTTTCAATAATCCATCCGGCATGAAACTAAATACCCTATTAAGCAATGATGCGATAAACCACTTTTTGATTAATCTTCTATCTTCAGTGTAATTGCTTGATGATACAAAGTTTGCCGGACTTCCAATAGACTTGATGTAGTATGCAATTGGAATAATTAAGTTATTTGATGTAATATTCTCTCTACTAAATCCAAATGAAGAAATTAACTCTACTGCCATTCTAAACGCATTTGTAAGTTCATCCCAGTTCTGCTCAATAACAAGCATATTAGAACGATTAAAATTATCAACCTTGAATGAAATATCGTTAAATCCACTTAATACAAGGCAAGCCTTTAGAATAATATCTTTACCGACATTAAATCCTCTTCCAATCATATTCACTTCGTCCATGAACTGATTAAGTTCTTCACGAGCATCTCTCTGCTGCCATTGTGCAGTTGCAAACGAAAGCAACAAATCAGAATAACTCAACGTTGTTCCACCGCTGTTTACTCGGATGAAAATATTCAATACTTTATCAAGTTCTGTACTTTCTTCCAAATAATAACTGATGGTCTGATTTTTTCTGATTACAGTAAACAATTTAAATAATGCTTTATTTGCAAACTTAAAATTAGGATGTGCATTTAAGTTGTTGTCAATGAGAATATCATTTACTTCATATTCCTCTTTAACATCAAGAATATCCCCTATCTTATACCAGAAATACGCAGCATTTCCATTTGGGTCCTTCTGTGCATTCATGCTTTTTACTTCTGAGTCTGTCAAAAATCTAAAATCATATGTCAAATCAGTATCTTCTGATTCTCCCAGAACATTCAAGTATAGTTTTCTTGATGGATATGCCTGTGGATTGTCCCATCTTTTATGAGAAATCTTATATGCATAAGAACCTTTAAGTCCAATATATAAAGAAGTCATTCTTTGCTGTCCATCAAGAATAGCCATAATGTCATCAGACCCACTTATGTTTGCTTTAGGGTTATGCCTTCCTGTTCTCTGATGATAATCTCTTAAAAACTCATAGAAACTAAATTCTTTTGCTTTCTCCTTTGGCACCTTCCAAAAAAGAAAGGCATTGATGGGATAATCCATCATAAGACTATCGAAAAGTTTCTCTATCTGCTTTGTACTCCATACAAATTCTCTTTGAATAGACGGCAATAAGTATTTCTTTGAATCAATATCTTTAATTACGCTCTCAATCGTTAATGCTGTTTGATAAGCCATAATGTCACCCCCGTGAACTTATAGTAGGATATAAAACACCTAATCTATATCATATCACAACACCTGCATTTTTTCTATCAAAAAAAAGACCCCGGAAGCACATTGCCACCGAGGTCATCGTCCTAATTTCTTATCAAATTGCCTTGAACATCTTCTGGGTTATCGGCTTTTCGCCCGTTACCTTCTCGACTTCCTTCTTGGCCGCCTCAAGTTCTTCAAGCCTGATCATTTCATCTTTCGCATCATCAAATCCAAGGTGCGTGTAAACATTCATCGTTACCGAAATATCCGAATGCCCCATAAGGTACTGCAGGGTCTTGGGGTTCATTCTTGCTCTCGCCATATTGCTACAGTATGTATGCCTACAAACATGAGGAGTGATGTTCGGCATCTGTACCTTGAAAATGTCATTGTATCTCTTGACTGCGTGATTGAATCTGTGTTCCCAATGCATGGCTACTTCCGGCATTCCATTTTTATCTCTGAAAAGGAATCCTGCATAACCCTGCACCATAATCTCGGGAAGGTCTGTTGGTCTGTCTTCAATGATTGCCTGAAACATTTGGAAAACATCATCCGTCATCGGAAGTTTCCTTGTTCCGGCATTAGTCTTGGTAGGCTCGATAATGTACTCGCCCCAGGAAGTTCTCTGCAACTGATGGTTGATGTCGATTACCCTGTTCTTCATATCGATGTCCCTAAGGGTCAGTCCACAAAACTCTGAAATTCGCATTCCCGTATCTCCGTATCCGTTGTACCAATCGTATAAGGCGAAGCATTCATAAAAGTATGCACTGCAATTTTTCCTGCCTCCACTTGGTTCAGCAAGCCGGAGATATTCTTATCGTTCTTTGACTTCGCCTGCGCAAGCCGTGGATTCTTACCAACACACTTAAGGGTATGCTTTCCGTTTATTCTGTACTCATACTTTATATATGTCCCTCCGCATGACTGATGATCACACCATCCGCTGTCGGGTTCAGGTCATATTCCTTACAGAGCATTGCAAACAATTCCACTGCTGCTTCATAAGTACGTTTTGCCACTGCTTTTGCTGTTGCCAGATCAGAACAGGTAAATGTAGAACCACCTGTATATTTGATACAAGCAGGCTCACATATTTCTACACCGATGTGCGTATTGTTTCCAGAGCCATTCTTTCCTGAAGCACAGTGCCATCCACGATGATTCCACGGAAGGGTCTGGTACACGGTACCATCATTTCCATCGATAAAAGCATGTACGCAAGCCTTGTCATAATCTGCTCTATTCCAGCTATTAATAAAAACGGATAGGTCTGTTTGTGATAGGAGTATTCACAGGCTTATTCAGCTCTGCTTCCATAGCTTCCATCTCTTCCATACGTGCAATCTCAGCAGTATAGTTCTGTACTTTCTTCTCCATCTCTGCATAAGTCGCTGCATCCTCGGCAGATAACAAACCATCCTTATCACGTTTTGTTTCCACGAAAGCCTTCGCAGCTTCCCATGCTTTGTTTCTCTTTTCTCTCAGTTCTAAAATAGTCATAATTGATTACCTCCAATTTTTTAATAAATTAAGCCGACTCATCAGCGAATCAGCTTTGACTTTGTTACTGTTTTCTACTTCTTCTTTCTGCTGTATCTTGCACTTCTCGGCAATCTTATCCATTAAGGAATTGACCACCGCAGTCTTTGAATACAACATAGATATCTGTGGAACTTCCAGCTCATCCACAGCACCTGTTCTCTGGATAATTTCATCTGCAAATCCAAGCTCAATGGCCTTGTTTGCGTCCATCCATGTTTCAGCATCCATTAGATGTGCCAGCTTTGTTCTGGACATTCTGGTTTTCAGCTCATAGGCATTGATGATGGAGTCCTTCACGCTTTTCAGCATGTCAATGGCTCTCTGCATTTCCCCGAAATCTCCAAATGCTATGGTCATCGGATTGTGAATCATCATCATGGATACCGGAGACATCAGCACCTTATCACCGGCCATGGCAATGACCGAAGCTGCGGATGCCGCAATCCCATCAATCTTGACGATAACCTTGCCCTCATACTCACGGAGCATGTTGTAAATCTGGGCGGCAGCCACACAGTCGCCACCAGGCGAATTGATCCAGTGTAATGTTTCCATTCCCATCCATCAATTCTTCCTTGAACATCTGCGGTGTTACGTCATCATCAAACCAGCTATCCTCTGCGATGGTGCCGTTTAGGAACAGTGTTCTCTCCACCGTTTCCATCTGTGTCTCCTGATTCAGAACCTTGTGGTTCTTCCACTTCCAAAACTTCTTCATTCGGTTCGCTCTCCTTTCCCGCAAATATTCCTGCGTCTTTTAATTTGGTCATATTCCCGTTGATAAGGTACAGATCGCCACCTTCCTCTTCCGGAATACGGTCAAGATTTTCAAGTTCCCTGATATCGTTGGCACTCATCCAACCATTCTGTCTGCCAATGGCATATCCATTCATTCGGCTTTGATAATCACCACGGAGCAACCCGTCCACATTGAACTTGACAAAGTATTGTGTTTTCTCATCCGTAGAAAATAAAGAACGGACAATGGCCTGTTCCCACCTTGCAACCCAAGGGTCTAAAGTGTATTTCACAAACTCCAAAGACTGCTGCTCTATATTAGAAAAGCTCGACTTCTCCAAATCCCCGACCATGTGTGGCGGAACTCGGAAAATACGAGCTATTTCATTTATCTGAAATTTTCTTGTTTCTAAAAACTGTGCCTGTTCCGGACTAATGGAAATCGGTGTGTACTTCATTCCCTCTTCCAGAACTGCTACTTTATTCGCATTGGAACTTCCACCAAAAGTAGATGTCCAACTCTCCCTTACCCTCTGTGGGTCCTTTACAGTTCCCGGATGCTCCAAGATACCACCTGGTGTAGCACCGTTCGCAAAGAATTTTGCACCATACTCTTCACAGGCAATGGCCATTCCAATGGCATTCTTTGCCATTGCAATCGGAGAATACCCGACCAGTCCATCAAACCCAAGACCAGGGATGTGAAGTACATCCGATGGTTTCAGATTTACCATACTTCCTTTCATGGTTGGTGCATCGTCCTTACTGGTGTTGTACTGATAATAAAGCTGTCCTTTATCGTCCCTGTCCACGGTCATTCGGTTCGGCATCAGCGGATACAATGCGATGATTTCTCCCTTGCCATTACGGATAATCTGGGCGTATGCATTCCCCCACAGGAGCAAATGCGTCATCAATGTTTCTCTGAATACAAAGGAAGTCATTTCCGAATTCGGCTCATCATGGAGTAAAAAATAAAGCGGATGTTTTACCGCCTTTTCCTTCCCACCATCTCCGTTGTATTTGTAAACATGAAGCGGAAGACTTGCCACTGCCTCTGATAAGATACGCACACAGGAATACACCGCTGTCATCTGCATGGCAGAACGCTCATTGACATTCTTTCCACTGGAACTACCACCGATAAAAAATCGGTATGCACCGCCTGATGTTGCATTCTGTGGCTTATCTCTTGATTTAAAAATTCCTGTTAATATTCCCATGTTCCTCACTCTCCTCCTAAAAATTGCATAAAAAAAGCACCTACCACTAACTTTCTGATAGATGCTTATAATCCAAAATCTTATTTATCTTTCGATCAAATCTTCCATTGTGCAGCCCAAAGCCTTGGCAAGGCTATACATTGAATCCGCACTTGCTTTGTTGATGTTTTTGTTTCGCTGTTCATACATTTGAATCGAACGAAGGCTGACACCGGAACGTTCCGCTAATTCTGCCTGAGTAAATCCATATGCTGTACGAATGCGCTTTAAATTAGTTTCAGAAAAATACTCCTTTATTTTTGAATCTACAATATCAACAAATTTTGTGATATCCGCTTCGTGGAGAGTGTAGTACATTTTTTGCAAATCCTCAAAAGAAAGAACTTTGAAAATATCGCTATACTTCCTGCCTGAATACCACTGGTAATAAGCAATAGCCCAACCAATCCAGTATTCTTTTGAACGTCCAAAATGCTCCTGCGGTTCTATTTGAAGCTCTTGCCCTTTGGTTTCTGCAACGATCTCCCGAACGATTTCAATGCCGCTTTTCCCTGCAAGATAAGCAGGCTCCCCGTTCTCCATTCGTTTGCTCACAGAACTTGCAATAAACAGTTTCACAAAATCAGTTCCAATAATACCGCAAGTATTGACTGCATAATCAAAGGCATCTCCAATCACCGATTGAGCCTTACTCAGATATATTTCTTGGTATGCGCGAGTCATCGTTTTTAATGCCTCCTCTCATAATATCCTGAATATACAGTCCATCGCTCTCTTCTTCAAGCATTTCCAGATACAACTGATTCGCTTCATCATCTCTGGCTTTGCGAAGAACATAGTACTGGTCCTTCTCTGCAACATCAAAACCTTCATATTTCAATTTGGAAAAGGCAAACTTTGACTTAATAACGATTTGTTCGCCCAACTTTCCAAGTCGCATGGCACGTGCAAGTTGTTCTACAGAAATACCGTTGTTAAGGAATGACTCTGCGTAATCAAAATAGGAATCATCCGCACGGTAACCTGTAATCAAGTCATAGGCATTTACATTAACACTGAAATTATCAATCAAATATCGCTTTGCTCGTCTTGCTACAGGAGTTTTTATCGAAAACAAGCGATGCTCCACCAAGACGGCAATCCAGTTAAGAATTGTATAATCGGGACTATTCAAATTTAAAATGTTCAAATATTCGGTATCCAGCGTATAGCGATTGGAAAAGCCATCACGTAAAGAAGATACTGCCCATTCTTTTGCAAGTTCCTCACTTGCAGTACAATAAAAGCCAAGTCCAAAATCATTATTCTTCTTGCCTTCGCCAAAAATCGGCTGTTCCACATTTTTTTCTGAACCGTGGTATATCGTAATCAGTTTATCCATTTTCCCAACCTCCATTCCTATCACCGTCATTATATCACCATGGTGATAGTATGTCAATTGATTTGAGTTTTTTCTATCACCAAAGTGATATACAATTTAAATTAGATAAACAAAATACCACGTTCATCATAAACACTGGCACTTACATCATTTCCACATCGGATTGCTCTGTCAAGTCCCATGATCGTTGCAATGGCACCGTCAATTTTCTCTGTAGATTTTTCCTTGTCCGCCTTAATATTTCCCGCCGGGTCATTTCGAATATAAATATTATCCATCATCCAACGAAGAACCGGATGACCTCCGTGGGCCAGTTTCTTTTCTAAGGTCAGCTTCATCAATTTCTTTGTCGGTGGACTCATATCTTTGAAGCCCTGTCCAAATGGAACAACCGTGAATCCCATCCCTTCAAGGTTCTGCACCATCTGTACCGCACCCCAACGGTCAAAGGCAATTTCACGAATATTGAAACGCTCACCCAATCTCTCTATGAATTTTTCAATAAATCCATAATGAACAACATTCCCTTCCGTAGTCATTAGATACCCTTGCTTCTCCCAGACATCATATGGAACATGGTCTCTCCTTACTCGCAGTTCCAGTGTTTCTTCAGGAATCCAAAAGTACGGTAGAATTGCAAACTTATCATCTTCATCCTCTGGTGGAAACACCAATACAAAAGCCGTAATATCTGTGGTGGATGATAAGTCCAAACCACCGTAACATATACGTCCTTCTAATCTATCTTCATTTGCTGGAAAAGCACAAGCGTCCCATTTATCCATCGGCATCCAACGGACTGCCTGTTTCACCCACTGGTTCAATCTTAACTGCCTGAAAGCATTTTCCTCTCCCGGATTCTGTTTTGCAGAATCACACGCAGCCTGCACCTTATCAATACTGACTGTAATTCCCAGAGAAGGATTTGCCTTCTTCCATACCTTCGGATCTGTCCAATCATCATTTTCATCTGCACCATAGATAATCGGATAAAACGTCGGGTCAATCTTTCTCCCCTCAATAATGTCCTTTGCTTTCTGGTGTGTTTCATAGCAGATACTGTTTATGTCGGTACCCGCTGTTGTAATCAAAAAATACAGTGGCTGAGTTCTGGCGTCTCCTGAACCCTTGGTCATAACATCAAACAGTTTTCTGTTTGGCTGTGTATGCAACTCATCAAACACAACTCCGTGAATATTAAAACCATGCTTAGAATAGGCTTCAGCCGACAACACCTGATAAAAGCTGTTTGTCGGCTGATACACAATTCTCTTCTGGGATGCCAGAATCTTTACTCTTTTATTCAATGCCGGACACATACGCACCATGTCAGCAGCAACCTCAAATACGATAGAAGCCTGTTGCCTATCTGCAGCACAGCCATAAACTTCTGCACGTTCTTCCCCATCTCCACAGGTAAGCAAAAGTGCAACTGCTGCCGCTAATTCTGATTTTCCCATCTTCTTTGGGATCTCAATATAGGCTGTATTGAACTGTCTGTAGCCATTTGGCTTAATTGTTCCAAACACATCCCATTTTTATATTGACATTTGCATATACTTCTTTTTCGTCAATAATTACGCTATGACAATTATTCTGCCATACTTGTTTCGAAACCCATCCGCTATATACATCGTTCAATTCTGGTACAATATAATTTACTACACCACCAAACCCAACTTTTTCATTTGTATTTTTATCTGCTGAAGGATTCTCACAAATTAAAATATGTAAAAATAAGTGTTCTAACAGATTGCAATATACAATATTTTCTTTTTTCTGCCATTCATATGGATTTTTCTGTGCATATTCTAGATGCGACAACATAATCGCATGGTCTTCATATTTATGATGTGCATAAAGTCCCTCTTTTGTACGTGTAATTTTAGGATTTTTTGTCCAATTAGGTCTGCTTTACTTGAATGCCTGTGTATTCACTTGCAATCTTACAAAGCTCTTCTGAACCGTCAGTGGCATCTACATCATATCCCTTGTTTATGAAATACTTTGTATCACGTCCGGAACCACAGCCAAAATCAAGAATTTTTCCACCTGCTGGAATGTATTCAAGAAATGTGTCCTGCATCTCTGTAAAGGCTACCCCCACTGTACCAGAGACAAAATCTTTCGCTTTAGAATTGTAATAATCTAGTATGCCATTATCTGAACTCATAAAAACCTCTCATGCGATATTTTTACAACTATAGTTATAATACCCTCTAAATCGCTGCTCTGATTTTTTCAATCAAAGTAATATCTGCTGGTAACCATTCAACTGAATCCAATTCAGCCTTTGTAAGCCATTTTGCAGCTGCATGCTCTGTTAAAACTAAATCTCCTGAAACAATCTCCGCCCAAAAACAATCCATAGACAAATGGAATGTTGGATAATCATATTCTATCGTATCAATCAGTTCTCCAACAGTTATTTCGGTTTCTAATTCTTCCATAATTTCTCTTTTTAATGCTTCCTGTGGCGTTTCTCCTTCTTCGATTTTTCCACCCGGAAACTCCCAACCGCCTTTAAGGTCTCCATAACCTCTCTGTGTCGCAAAAATAATTGTTTCTCCGTTCTCATTTACCGACTTAGTAATAGCTGCTACTACTCTAATTATTTTCATACTGCTTTTTCTCCTTCTGTCTGAATATTGCTTTGCAAGTAACGAAGCAAATCATCTCTAACCGAATGTTTCATCTGCATTGTTACCTTTGCAATATCACGTTCTTTTCCATTGTTGTCCTTCTTAGTATCTGCTTTTACATCAATTACATCAAACATTCCCATATAATAGAAATTTGTCTCTGCATCACTCTTCTTTACTAGTAAGTGTTTTCTTGTCGCTGTACAAACATCTTCCATGTAGGAACTTTCTACGCCTCTACCAATTTGTGAATCCCATCTAAAAATAACATTATCTTCAAATGCATCTGCATAATCTGGTTTACCATCAACATAACTTTTTTCCATATCAGAGTTTTCTTCTTTATGATATGTTACAAAGATAAATACATCTTCACCGATACGTTTCATTCCATACATTGTAGATGATAAATCTCTTCCGCAATTCATCAATAAGCTTACATCTCGTCTGGAATATTTTTCATATAACACAAATGGGCATTCTTCATTTCTTCCATTGTAATATTTCTCCTCATATCTTCTCAAACCAACTTCAATAATATCATCTACCTGTCGATTAAATTCCATATGTTGTAAGCGTTCGGCAAATCCCATCATTCTACGAAGCATACCAGCATTATCATTATTCACGATATCAATATGACAATATTTCTGATATTCTTCTTCCTTACTTACAAAATGTCCCTGTAGTACATCTATTGCATTTGTAAAGGAATCCATATCAACAGCGTAACCATACTTAGCCTGTAGCTCTTCTTTCATCTCATCAACACGAATTTCTTCATATTTCATCAAACGTTTTAATATTTCAAGTTCATACGGTCTTGCACCAGATAACACTGTCTTTGATAAATATTCCAATGTTACTAATTCTTGTTCAGAGATTTTACCTACATATAATTCCTTTTCTTCCGACTCCAAAAAAGCCTGATATGTTTTATACTCACGAATAATTACAAGTGGGTCTACTTCTCCATTTTCATAGAAATCTATTAAATATGGAACTCGTCCAAGTCTATTTTTCAAGTTCTTATAACTAGACTTGATAATGGATTTCATGCCTTTAATTTTATCAATTGATGAGAAAATCTTATCTTTTGCAATTTCATCAAAATGAACTGTAGATGCTCCCGGAATTGTTGTATTACCACTAATAACATATTTTCTAATGATATCCGGATTGTATGAGCGGTCTCCTGAAAGCGCCACTGGAATCATAAAGTTATTATTGTAATTACCGATGAAGTCAAGGATAACTACATATTCTTTTCCTTCTGCTTTGCGCAACCCTCGACCAAGCTGCTGAATAAAAACAATTGGAGACTCTGTAGGACGAAGCATAATAACTTGATTCACTTCTACAATATCTACGCCCTCATTCAAAATTTCTACTGAGAAAATGTAATCTAGTGGCTGCATCTTGTCCGTTGCATCCTTTTCATCCATAGCTAACCTTTCAAATGCATTTGCTCTTTCGTCCTCGGTTGCACTACCATTAAGCGCAATGGTGCGATATCCTAATGCATTAATTTTCTGTGATAATTCCTCTGATTCATCAATTCTACTACAGAAAATTAACCCTTTAACTCTATCGCCACTGTACCCATAGTATTCTGCCTGTTCAATGATATGTCGCACTCGCTCATCACCTGTAAGCAGATTGAAATCACCTTCTGTCATTTTTCTTGATTTCAATTGCTTTTCATCCACTAATGACACATCACTGATTCCAAAATAATGGAATGGGCATAAGATATCTTCTTCCATTGCTTGCTGCAAACGAATTTCATATGCAATCTGATAATTGAATATCTCATAAATATTTCGACCTGCCACATCATCGTCTCTCTTATCTGGAGTTGCGGTCATACCTAACCATAATTTAGGTTTAAAATAATTCATTACTTTCTGATATGTATCAGCAGAACTATGATGTGCTTCATCTAAAATAATACAATCAAATTCATCCGGTTTATATTTGTGCAGATGCTCATCACGATTTAATGTCTGCACCATCGCAAAAACATAATCTGCTTCATAATCCGAATATCCAGCACCCACTAATCCCATAGATATATTCTTACCAAAGACCTTCTGATAAGATTTCTTTGTCTGTCTTGCTAATTGTCCTCGATGAACTAAGAAAAGTACCCTCTTGTAGCCAAGTTCTCGCATGGCAAATGCAGACGCATACGTTTTTCCAGTTCCCGTAGCAGAAATCAATAATGCTCGTTCTTCTCCTGCCTCAATAATTTTCTTTAAATTCACTATAAAACCAACCTGCATAGAGTTTGGCTGCAAACGATACTTTTCAATAGATGGTAACTCTTCGCTGCGTGCGATTTCACGCTGTTTTTTTATGATTTTATAGCGTTCTTTATATATCTCATAAAACTCATCAAAATCTAGTGCATATTCACTGTTCCAAAGCTCATTAAACTCCTCTACCACTTGCTGCGCAATCTCACCCTTTTCCGTTGATACAACACGGGCATTCCACTCACGATTGCTTGTAAGCGCAGTCTTAGTCATATTGGAACTTCCGATGATAATTCTATAAATTTCATCTTTTCTGAAGATATATCCTTTTGTATGGAATCCATCTCCTGACGCTTCCACATCATACATCTTTAAAGTAATATTAGAAAGATTGTTTAATTTTTCTAATGCTCGTGGCTCGCTAAAGTTTAAATAGTTTGTTGTAAGGATTTCTCCTTTAACATCTCTTTTTTCCAGCTCTTTTAACGTCTGTAACAGTGGCGTAATTCCTCCCATCGTAATAAATGCTACGCTGATTTGAAATTGATCACACACCAATAATTCATCCTCGATAGATGATAATACTTTCTTTCCTTGCTTATAATTATTTGAAATAAATTGTGGCTTATATGCAAGATTAGACGCAACTGTTCCATCTATATATGCGGTTTCAAATCCGCTACGCAATTCTAATAATTTCTCCTGCGTCATATCCTACGCCTCCTTAGTAGATATATTTTTACGAGCTTTTCTAGGGTCTTCTGGTTTCCTTGCATCCATTGGAATCAACCACGTTTTTCCTTTCTTAACAGCTCCTTCGATGCGATTTTCACTACATAGCAGTGATATTCTTCTTGCAGATATTTTCCATATTTTTGCTAATTCATTAGTAGTTAAATAATCCATATATAACCTCCAATTACTCCCACATACTCATATTATATTCTTTTATCGGAATAGTTTCAACCAGGTAATTTTTGCTATATGTTGACAGTAGGAACCCGTAGCTATGCTGCAAGGCAAAAAAAGAAGACGTCAACTCCCAGAATACATCTAAAAATCAACGCCTTGCTGCTATTCAGCGTAGCATAGCTACCGCCTACAGTAAACATATTCAATTCTTCTCTCTTAATTGTACTATCACTTCTTCCGGTGTCATCATATAAAGCTTTTCATAATTTTTCTTCATAATCTTAACCGGTGCTTGCTTATATATCTCCTTACTGGATTCTCCAGTCACATAATGCCAATACCGATAAATATATCCTATCCAATATATCAGTTCCTCCGCATATATTTCTCCTGGCTTATTAAATCTGTCTCCCGCTTCATCAATCACCTCTTCTAGCAAATACTCTTCCCCTGCCCATTGCATTCGGTTATATGTGGAATCCAATGCTTTCGCAGTAGCTGATTTCATAAATACTTTGATAAATTCCGCACTACTGATTCCTCTTCGGACAGAGAGCCTAAATAATCTTCCTTGTATATCACATAGCTGTATTTCTATGTTACTAAGAATATGCTTATTATCCATATATCTTTATCCCATCTTATAGCATACAGTTCATTACAACGCTAACCATCATTTCCTTTTCTTCCGCTCTTGATTCAGCAATCATAATCGTTAATGCCACTAATGTTGCATCTTCAATACGTTTCTTCCCTTCAAAAAACAATGCATCATTTTTGTCCAAAAAATATAAAAACATAGTCGCAGCTATCCGCTTATTACCATCATAGAAACTATGATTCTTTGTGACAAAATACAAAAGGTTGGCAACTTTTTCTTCAAGAGATTTATACACATCACTACCACCAAAAGATTGATAAATATTTCCAATGCTACCTTTAAAAGAATCATCCTTTTCTTTTCCAAACAAATCTGATTCATCTCCAAATCGCATACTTTGAATCACTTCGACACATTCCTCATATGTAAGCACATAAGTTGCTTCATTTCCTTTTGGCCGTTTCATTGTCTGATGGTCATATGCATCTAGTAAATCCAATGCATTATTATATCTTTCGATAACAGACAATATCTGTTTGCTATCCAATTCATTTTCTGTACGTTTCATGATGCGTATTACTTCGCCCAACTGTTGAATACGTTTTTGATTAACTGCGTAGCCTTGTAATATGTATTGTTTTAATACAGAATTGGCCCATCGACGAAATTCTACGCCACGATTGGATTTCACACGATAGCCGACGGAGATGATGACATCCAAGCTATAGAATGCTACTGGTTTATCCGAATTTGCAATTTGCAAAAAATGCAAATTGCTTTTCTCTTCTAACTCCCCTTCTTTAAAAACATTTCTTATGTGCCTAGAAATAACAGACACATCTCTTTGAAACAACTCCACCATTTGTGACTGTGTTAGCCATACCGTCTCATCCTCTACCGACACATTTAATGAGATTTTTTTGTCATCAGTTTCAAATAATACAATTTCATTTTCTTTAGTCATAAAAATATCCTCCTACAAAATTTGATAATTTAATTTTGTAGGAGGATTATCTCTTTGTCATTCCATCTGTGCTTTAATTCTTGACAAACGCAACATCACAACGCGTATTTTTCGTTTGTATTTACACTGCTAGTATCCTATTTAGTTGTTTATAATAAGCATATAATCGTCTAGTTCTTGGATTATCTATAATAACAATTGGCTCCGGTATAATTGCTTTTCTATTTCCACAAATAATTTCATCTATTGAAACCTGAAGAAATTGACTCAATGCATACAGATTGTCAATTGTTGGCATATTTAGGCCATTGCACCAGTTATACACACTTTGCACTGTTCCAAGATTTAAAAACTCTTTTATATCATTTGGAGTAATCCCACGCTTATCCATAATTCGATGGAGATTAATTCCAGTTTCTCTAAGGTTGATTGTTGGGAACATAATTCCATCCTCCTTCACTGCACATTATTATTACAACAGGAGCAATTTCTGCCTCTACTGCATTTTATTATAATATCTATTAATCTTTAATAAATTTTCTTTTTAATATTTATAAATTATCATAATTATCACTTTGGTGCAACATCTAAATTTATTTAACCACACAACATCTTGTGTTTTCTGCACTTTATTTTTACAAAATATCGATTCATGCTTGACAAAGTGATAATTTCGCCTTATTATTTCAGTGAGAACATGAAAAACTACACAAAAAACTAAAGGAGGACGTACTATGGCAAATAAAATAGGCAAAAGAATATCTGAATTGTTAACAGAAAGGGGGATTTCCCAAAAAGATTTGTCAATTAAAGCCAACATAACAGAATCCGCTGTATCCCACTACGTAAATGGCGACCGTATTCCACGAGGTGTAAACCTAGCAAAGATTGCAACTGCATTGGACACTACTACTGATTATCTTTTAGGCATAGGCGAAACAACCGATAAAGATGAGGATATTGCACTAGCAAAAACCTTAATCGCTCGTAACGCAGGAGATTTATCAGAAACTGAAAGACTTGAATTAATAAGTTTATTAACCCACAAAAAATAAGGAGGACTTGTACTTGCGACTCAAAGATGAAACATACGAATACATAAAACAAGTTGTAATTGACAACTTCATTTATTATAAAATCAGGGGCATTCCCATTAATCCCTTTGAAATTGCTATCACACTTGGAATAACTATTATTCCTTATTCCGCACTTAATGAACGTGCAAAGGAACTTAGTCTAAAAACAAGTATTGATGGTTATTCGGTACCTGGAAGCGATGGTTCATATACCATTTACTATAACGATAAATGTCGTAGTTACGGTAGAGTCAAAAATACTATAATGCATGAAATTGCACATTTTCTTCTCGGTCACACACAAGACGGACCTTCAGAAGAAGCTGAGGCAAACTTCTTTGCAAAATATGCATTAGCTCCACCACCATTAATCCACAATATGCGTGGCGAAATAAATCCACACACTATAACAGAGGTTTTTCAAATCAGTGTAAGTGCTGCACTTAACGCTTTTAATTATTATCAAAAATGGTTACGATTTGGCGGAGACAATTACACTGAGTATGAAATACAATTACTAGAACTCTTCGAAGTAGCTTAGGAGGTGATTCAATTGATTGTCGAAGAAAAAGAAAAAGCATCATATAAATTGTTGGCGCAATTCATACGATGCTCATTCCATGGATATTTTATACCCAATAATTCACATACCTTTTTATATCATATCCATGGAAAAAATGCAACTACAAACAAGCATAAAATCCACGGAAAAATGTGGTAGAAAGAGGTAAACATGTTAAAAACAGGCAAAGCGAAATATGACATTTTTCGCACCTATTACTGGCACAACGCCGAACTCGTTGGCAACTATAAAATGCCACAATTGGAAGCAACACAAGCCATTCCATTTAACGTAATCAGTTTTAACGAGCGTACTAGAATTTCTCACCCAGAAGAACATTGGGTAGACTTTTTTATCGATGCCCCATTATTTGAACCATTTTGGAATCATCCCGAAAAAAGTTTCTCCAATCTCAAAAAGTTTGCTGGAATTATCGCTACGGATTATTCTATGTATCCAGAATTACTTCCTGCACAGCGTATTTGGAACTGTACACGCAATCGTGTACTTGCATATTATCTTCAACAGAATGGATTTAATGTCATTCCTGTCGCATCTTGGTGTCTGGAAGAAGACTTTGAATGGTGCTTTGACGGATTGCCAACCAACAGTTCTATTGCAATTACTACTAATGGTTGTAAATCTAGTACATACGCTAAAAAGATTTTCTTCAAAGGCGTTGAAGAATTAATTGGACAGAAGAATCCATCCACTTTAGTCGTATGTGGCAGAGAAGTTTCCGAATTAAACGAAATGGCAAACGTCATGTATTATCCTAGCTTCTCTCAGCGATGGAAGGAGCGTGTTAAAAATGGGTAGCAGAGGTTCATTTCTTGAAAGCGGAGGCTTTAGTACCCCACACAAATGGGACACCATCGATTATATTGATGGAATAAAGGTATTAGCGCCTAAAGACGAAAAAGCAAGTATGAGTCTTCCTGAACGCTCTAACACTCCCGGAACATCGTATGTCATTTACAGAAAAGATGGCACCTTTGACCAGTTAAGAGTCTTCGGAGCAGACCGCATACCACAATTTGACATTGATTATGGTATGCATCAAGGAAAGAAATATCTTCATGTTCATTATTATGAAGATGGCGTTCGTAGCAGCAAACCAATAGAATTGTATCCTTCCGATATTCTTTATCGAAAATACAAATCACTCTTCAAGGAGGTAATCAAATGACCGGTATAACCTTTGATGAACTAATTGATTATCTGATGAATAATCATGAGATTGAGTTCACGTATAATAGCAACATATATATTATTCAGCCAGAAGTATCTAATGATACTCATTGGCTCACAATATATACTGCTGAGAAAGATACTGATAATCAGTGTATTGCAAAATTAGAAACACCATCTAATCTTACAGATGCTAAAGATATCATATCTTCTCTTCTCTCCATTAACTGCTTTAATGGAAAGTCCTTTA
Source organism: Lachnospiraceae bacterium (assembly GCA_050309585.1). GTDB lineage: Bacteria > Bacillota > Clostridia > Lachnospirales > Lachnospiraceae > Bovifimicola. The sequence continues at coordinate 6,967 of JBNRML010000011.1, read as the reverse complement.
TGGAAATCGAAAAAGAAATCCATATATCCACAATTTACTAAACACAAAGGGCAATCCCAAAGTAACTTTCTTACTTTAGACTTGCCCTTTAAATTTTCCCGCCATGTCACAACCCAAAATCATAAAAATATGTATTATGTCTGTATTAAAATTAACTTTCTCTCCTCTGCAGCCCTTGTATTTACTGGATTCTTTTAAAAAAGCACCTTCCTGCCGTGGCAGATGAAAAGTCTCAAATCGTCTCATAAGCCCCGTTTTTAAGCGTTTTTTGTGTTTCGATCTCAAATTTACCAAAGATTTACCAATATTTCTGGAGAGGCAGACTTGCGGATTCTAATACCAGAATAAGGAGATCAATACTATGACTGAGATGAAGAAACACATTTATGATGAGAACAATGGCCTTTGGTATGAACTCATTGGCGATTATTATATTCCGGTTCTTACTCTGTCCTCTGAGGAACAGCACTCCATTGGGAAATGGGGACGGATGCACCGGGAGTACCTCAAAGAGCATCGTCCGATCCTCTTTAACGACCTGATTCTGAGCGGTCAACTCTGGACATATCTGGCTGACTTGAACGAGCAGGCGCAGGAGCGTTTGTCCGTGATCGTCGAGCAGATGAAGGAAGCCGAGGGTGTAACCGAGGACTTGAAAGCAGCTGACCAGATGGCGTGGGTTGGTGCTATGAACAGTATCCGCAACCGGGCAGAGGAAATCATCCTCCGAGAAATGATCTGCGGGGAGGATGTGGCATGAGACTACTGGAAGAACTTTGGTACGGCAACATCGAACCTACAGAGTACGACACTTCTTCTAAGGAGTACAAAAAGTTACAAGAGTTGATCTGCAGGAATGAAGAAAAGCTCAAAGCTACCATGACGGACGAGCAGAAAGAATTGTTCGAGAAGTACACCGATTGTGTACGGGAGTATCAGACCATCACGGATTGCCTGATATTCCAGAATGGCTTCAAGCTGGGTGCCAGGATGATGCTGGAAGTCATGCAGGAAAACTAAATCTATCTCTAAAAAAGGAAAATAAGTATCGCCCGCAGGATAATCCTACGGGCGATACTCATTTTATAGTCTTTGCTTCCAAAATCATTTCCTCTAATTTTTTGGCGGCAATACTTAAGGAGGTTCCTGTACGTTTTACAAGGCAAATGCTTCTTGTTGGGATCGTTTCTTCAAGATGTAAAATGTGGAAGGAGTTGGCGTCTTTTACATTTTCCAAAAACTTCATAGGAACAAAACCAATGCCAAGATCATGCATTACCAAAGGCATAATCTGGTCTGCCGTTGCAGCTTCAACACTTGGGGAAAAGACAACCCCATTTTGTTTGAAGAACTCTGAATAAAAATCGAATGTTTTTGTCTGCTCACCCAAACAAATAAGTGGATACTCAGCAAGCTCTGAAAGTGTAAGCTGGTTTTTTTCAAGAAAAGAAAATGCTGTGCCACAGATTGCAACCTCTTGAATGTTTTTGATCGGGGTGCTTTTCAAAGAATCAGAGCAATCCAATGGAGTTGTTACAACAGCAACATCTACCAGACCATTTTTAAGTGCATTCAATGCTTGGGGGGTAGAATGGTTGGAGACACGAATACGAATGCCTGGATATAACTGTCGATATTCTTTCAAAATTGGAAGAAGCAGACAATGAAGTGCCAGCTCACTTGCACCGATCGTGACGATTCCCTGTTGCATTGTTTTCTTCAATGCAACTTCTTCTTCACCTGCTTCGATATGCTCAATAGCAATTCGTATATGCTCAAATAGTTTTTCTCCCTCTGGTGTAAGCCGTACTCCTTGCCTGGAGCGAATAAATAGCACACAATCCAGTTCTTTTTCCAGATTTTTGATTGTTCTTGTAACATTGGGCTGATTACTCAGCAGAATAGTTGCTGCTTGTGTAATGCTACGATATTTTGCAACATAATAGAAGATACGATAGTGGTCATAACTTATATTCATATTCTCCTCCGTATATGTCAAACTGATATGAATTGCATTCATAACATACATTTTACACATGGTTATAGGCCTATTATAATAACATGGATGTAAAAAATCAAGTTGTGGATGTTTATTGTAGGAGGAAAATATGTTGTTTGTAAATTTAATGATAGGTGCATTCTGTTGTGTGGTTGGTACAAGGTTTGTACATCATATTCGCAAAAAAAGTTTCGCAGATTATTGTGAAAGATTTACACTTATCACATTTGCTATAGGTTTTATTATTGGCTTGATTTGGCAAAGCTACTTAGGGAACACTTGGACAACGATTCTTTGCTGCACTGGTGCGTACCTTACATATGTGACATTGGTATTTACGTGGCCTGCAAAACCCTCTGTGCAGAACATGGAGGTGATAGAACATGATTAAAGATTTAACGGTTGGAAAGCCAGAAAAAGTTTTGTGGAGATTCTGTATTCCTCTCTTTGGCAGTGTGATTTTTCAACAGTTCTATAATCTTGCTGATAGTTTTGTGGCAGGAAAATTTATCGGCGAAAATGCCCTTGCATCCGTTGGTAACAGCTATGAAATTACACTTATTTTTATAGCCTTTGCGTTTGGTTGTAACATCGGGTGTTCGGTAATCGTATCACAATTTTTTGGAGCCAAAAATTATGGTGAAATGAAAACGGCAGTATATACTGCAATGATTACAAGTGCAGTCGTGTGTACTGTCTTAATGTGTTTGGGAATTGGCTTCTGTGACACTCTGCTTCACATGATACGTACCCCGGAAGAACTGTTTGCAGACTCCAAACTCTACCTGGATATTTACATTTGGGGACTTCCATTTGTATTCTTTTATAATATTGCGACAGGCATTTTCTCTGCTTTAGGTGATTCTAAAACACCCTTTTATTTCTTAGCTGCTTCATCAACAGTTAATGTAGCAGTTGATATTTTATTTGTAACTGCGTTTAATATGGGAGTTGCTGGTGTCGCATGGGCTACATTCTTATGCCAGGGCATTAGTTGTTTGCTTGCCGTTTCCGTAGTGTTCCTGAGGCTGAGAAAAATTCACGCAGATGGAAGAATCAGTGTTTTCTCTGTTCTGATACTAAAAAAATTTTTGAGTGTTGCTGTGCCGAGTGTTTTGCAGCAGAGCTTTATCTCGATAGGTAACATCATCATTCAAGGCGTAATCAATGGATTTGGTGCAGGAGTTATTGCAGGATATTCAGCATCTGTAAAACTCAACAATCTCGTTATCACTTCGTTTACAACGCTGGGCAACGGAATTTCAAATTATACTGCCCAAAACATAGGTGCGGAAAAATTAGCACGAGTCAAAGAAGGTTTCCGTGCTGGAATTAAACTTGTTTGGCTCCTGAGTATTCCGCTGTTCTTTGCATATTTCTTTGCAGGAAAATGGTTGCTTTATCTTTTCATGGAAGATCCCTCTGCACTTGCACTTCAGACCGGCATTGCCTTTTTGAGAATTCTTTCTCCGTTCTACTTTGTAATTTCAGCAAAGTTAGTTGCTGATGGTATCTTGCGTGGTTCAAACATGATGAATAAGTTTATGATTGCTACATTTACTGATTTGATTTTAAGAGTAGGGTTGGCAATCGTACTTTCCAGAACGGCCTTGGGTTCCGTTAGTATTTGGTCTGCATGGCCGATTGGATGGACAGTAGCTGCAATCCTTTCCATCATGTTCTATAGATCAGGAAAATGGAATCAGTAATTCCAAAGTACCAAAAGATTAGAAATGTAAGATAGCTAATAACGACAATAAAACCGCAGCAATGTCCTTATAAGCATAAGGGCCTTGCTGCAGTTTTTGTTGTTATTTACGTTTTCTTTTTCCCTTGCCGTGGGTCATACTGCCTTTACCACGCTGGCTGATTGGGCTGTTCATGTGCTTGGACAGCTTCAGCACTTCAATCAGATTTGTAAATTGTTCCATAGTAAGCGCATCGTAGTCGATACCAAGGTTGGCGAGGAACAGACGGTTGCAAGACAAGCCTTATCCATATCCGTGCCTTTTTGGTCGAACAATGTGATTGCTTTTGCAATCACACCTTTCATTCCGCCGACTCCATTTTGATAATAGTCATAACCCTCAAAAGTCACTCCGAACATTCTGCTATCAATGATTGCCATTCTGCTGGGCTCATTGATAAAGTTGTACTGAGTATAATCAATTTTCAGAGAAGGACCTTTTCTCCCCTGTAAGAAATCAACATTTTTGTATTCCATTTTAAAATATGACATTTTCCGTGTTCCAATATAACCGCAATTTTCAACATATCTTTGAATGACAGCCGGTAAATGTGAAAAATCATTGTCGGTAAATGTTTCATTATCAAAGGATAATTTATTTCCATTCATAAGTACATCAATATCATTTTGAAATTGCTTTTTGACAGGTGAATACGGGATATTAAACCATACAGCCATTGTTCCAACAACAATAATAATAACTATCCACAATGTAACAGACATTTTATTTTCCTAGACTTCCTCTTCATCAATACCATACTTCTTAAGGTCAACCTTTCCATTAATTACTTCTACTCCATCCTCCTTAAGCCGCTGTGCCTGGGCCTCCGGTCCGCCAAACGCAAATGAACCTGAGCACTCTCCCTTACTGTTTACCACTCTAAAGCATGGAATGTTAAGAGGGTCTGGATTTTTATGCAAAGCATTACCAACTGCTCTGGTCATCTTCCTGTCCCCGGCCATATATGCCACCTGACCATAGGTTGCCACACGTCCCGCTGGAATCTTCTTAACTGCCTCATATATTCTCTTTGACGGGGAGTCCGTCACCAAATAATAGCTCTCAGAAATCATTCTCTTAATATCATTATCAGGAATACTACCATCAAGAATAACGGTGTTCCAGTGTTCCTTATTCTGATGCCATCCCGGAACCACAGCTGAATATGCCTTGCGCCAGAACTCGCGCCAATCCGGGTCAACCTTCACATTAATGTTAATGTATCCATTTCTCTCGTATGTCCATAAAAAAGCCTTTTTACTTACCTTTACCCGCACAAGCTGCCAGTTTTCATCATTAAATGGAGCATCCTGATAAGTATCAGGAAAGGATAAGCCAAAGGCAAGAACCTCTTCTCTTTTTCTCATATCATCAATCCTCTATTCACACTGTACAATAGTGTACACAACATGAAATCCAATGGTTCAGGCTTTATCTCTCCCCTACGACAGTACATATACTTTCCAAACATTTATGGGTATATGTTATTAATGTTTCAATATTATTTAGTAATCCTTCTTTCAATTTTACACTTGTGTTAATTGCCTGACTATATTGTTCCTCTGATATATCTTTTACCAATAATGCCTCTTCCAATTCATCCTTTTCATTTAGCATGGCAGTAATGCAATAAAATCATTTTGCGGCAACATAGATAACCCTTTACTCGTCTTTTCTCTTTTCCAACGCTTCCTCTTCGTTTTTGATTTCCCAATGTATCAAAAATGTCAACACGCCTCGTAACAAAATAATTGCTCCAAGAATTCCCAGTTCTGTCCATTCACGAACCACTACAGTACGAAGAACTTCTCCACCCATTTTAAATTCAAGTGCAATGGCAATTCCCTGTGCAAGATTCAATCTGAGCTTTGAATCGTGTCTAATCCACCCTACGAAACACTTGATGGCTGTAAACACCAAAATAACAATGCCAAAAAACTCCATTAAGGTTGTACATATTTCAACAGTATATGTCAAAATATGTTCTGTATTTTCAAGAAAAATATCCATAGCTACGCCTCCCTTTTTCATTTATGTACTCTCGGAATATCTTTCGCATATGCCTTTTCGAGAGTATATATTTAATTTCACGATGCCTGTCCCACAATATGCGAATTTCGAGCAACTGAAAACACGATAACTAGTACAGCTAAAATTAAGTTTTGGATAGTTTGACGCAGAATATTTCTCTGAGATCGCTGCTTCACAAACGCAGGCGTAGCGGTGGCTACGTCGAGGCTTGGGGAGTTGTGCTATCAGGAAAATAGGCAAGTCAAACTGCCAATTACTTAATATTCGCTGTACCAGTCAATGCCCATTAATAAATCGGGCTATTCATAAAATACCTCTCTCAAAAAAAGCCCATATGGTGGAGCAGTAAATCCCGCCTTTTCCCTGTCAAGTGACTCAAGGATTTCCTTAACTGACTCAGGCTCTTTTTTTGAAAGTCCGGTCTCTATCAGAGTTCCGGTCATTATTCTGACCATATTATACAGGAACCCATTGCCATAATAATCTATTGTAATTATTCCATTTTCTTCACTAATATCAATTTTATATATGGTTCTCACTGTTGATTTTTTCATTTTCCTGTTTGCACAGAAGCATTTGAAGTCATGCTCCCCAACAAGATACTCAGCAGCCTGTTTCATTCTGTCCACATTGATTTTTTCACTGACGTACATCATGTATTTTCTCAAAAAAATCTCAGGAACATCTCCGTTGTCAATGGTGTAAGAATAATGCTTTTTTGTGGCATTGAGACGTGCATGAAATCTTTCATTAACCTCTTCCACAGTTATTATTTTAATATCTTTAGGAAGAAATTCATTCAGTGCGTTCCTGACACCTGAAAGTCCACTGTATTGAGTAATTAGTTTTTCAAAAGCAGGATTTGAAAGCTTGAAATTCGCCACCTGACCCGTGGCATGAACTCCTGCGTCTGTTCTTCCCGAACCAGCTATTTCAATTTCTTCTCCCACAAATCGTCCTATTGTGCTCTCTAACTTTTCCTGAATTGTGTTGTCCGTATTTCCCTGCTTTTGCCATCCATTGTACTTAGTTCCGTCATATGCTATTTTAAGCTTTAAATTTTTCACACCAATCCTCCATGTCGGAACAAATTTATTTGTGCAGACACGCGTCGAGAAATCAGGTTATCCTGTTTCTCGACTGCGATAGCTCGAATTGAGGCTCCGGCTCAATTCGTTGTGTGAAAAAT
>JBNRML010000010.1:0-6213 GCA_050309585.1 Lachnospiraceae bacterium | reverse complement strand
AGATAGATGCAAATTATTTCATAAAATGCAGCAAGGGATATATTGTTAATTTTTTCAATATTGAGCAAATAAGCGATGACTATAAATCACTCATAATGAAATCAGGTGCGGAAATTCCAATGTCAAGGTCAGGGCAAAAGCAGCTTTTCAAATCAATTTCGCTTTCAATTGCGGGCGTAAATGCATTTAACTACTGATGTTCCGCCACTGCTTGTCACCCTTCCCGAAGCTTATGTATATAATGGGGTGAAGGGAGGTGAGATTATGGCTGTAATAGCAATTCACAAGAATACTAAGGTCAGAATGGCGCTGAATGCAGGTCTTGATCTTCAAATCTGCAATTTTTCCAAAATATCACTATGTCATTTATATTTTGGCCTATTTTTCAAGTCAAAAAAACGGTATTTTTTGTCCATTTTTTTGCTCGTTTTCTACCCACAAATCACAACATATTGTAGTCAAGTACGCCCTTAAAATCACAATACGTCATCATTATCACAGTCTCAACATGCCTTGTTGCTGTGATTCTGATGACCATAAGACCTGATACCACCTTGGTGGCAGAGTATATTTCCAACCTTATACCAAATGTAATTGACTTAAATTTCCATAAAGCGTGTACTTTGTAGCAGAATCACTCATCGTCACTTTCTAAAAACAGATCAAAATCACTCTTGAATAATTGGTCTTGCACAATGCGGTATTTTTCAAATTGTGTTTCAGCATGGAGCTTTGCCTGTTCTGCTGATATTTTCCCTGCATCCATCAATAAATCTCTTCCGTTGAACTCTATAAAACTATCCAATCGATTTGCCCAATCTTCCATTGTCATTGGAATGCTGTTCTCTGCTTGTATTTCTGCATAATCGAGATACATTGAAACTAAGCGATCCAAAAAGTCAATTTCTTTTTCCGTAAGATAGTTTTTTGCAATGGAAACATCGAACTTTTGAATTTTTCCTTCTGGCGCCGATTTCCAAGTGGTCAATCCCATATTCTTTCGTTCTGCATCCGCTCTCTCCATAATTATTTCTGCTGCGGTGTGTCGATGAACAGCATAATGTAGTTTGTTCTGCACTTTTTTAAAAAATTCCTTTGTCGTCTTGGCTGATTTGTCATAATCAATGGCTGTAGAATAAATATCTGTAACTTTTTGATAGAACATACGCTCAGATTCACGAATTTCACGAATTCTGACAAGCTGTTCTTCAAAATATTGATTCGTCAATTTGTGACCTAGTTTAAACCGTTCATCATCCATAACAAAGCCTTTTATTGTGTAATCTTTTGCAATTGTGATGATCCATTTACGGAATTGTACAGCTCTTTGATTATCAATCTTGAATCCAACAGCAATGACCGCCTGTAATGCATAGAATTTCACTTTATATGTTTTTTCGTCACTAGCAGTATGTGCAAAAATTGCACATACTGAATCTTCTTCTAATTCATCGTCCAAGAATACCTTTTTTAAATGTTTTGTAATCACAGAACGATCAACACCGTACAGTTCTGCCATCATTTTTTGTGTCAGCCATATATTTTCATCTTGGTAACGAACTTCAACGGAGCTTTCACCACTTCCGGCAACAAATGTCAAATATTCTGCCGCTGCAGAAACCGTCAGATTACTTTCCTTATAGTCCGTCAAGCTTTTAATCGCTTTATTTCTTTGTTTTTCTAGTTTTTTGACTTTGCTTTCTCTATCATCAGATTTCATAATCATTGGTCTCCAATCCTTGACATTTACGCTTTTATCATAAATTTAGCAAGCATAAATGTCACTTTTCTTATATATTATTAGAATGTTTCAGTTCAATATTATTTATATATGTACCACTCAATCCCCATTTTACTACCAATCGCAACCATACTGCTCCGGTGCTTCACCTTTTATCTCACTTATCTCGCATTCCTGTGTATGTTCATTCAATATACGTTCTACTGTAATCTGAAAATACCACTCATCCCCAAAATCAAATAGATATCCTAATTGCATCCCCTCATAAGGCAAAAGCTCTGCCAATAAAACTGTATCTGCCTGCCATATTTCATCCTCACACTGCGGTGCATAGTATCTTCTTTGGGAGGTTCCTGAGCCAATTTGAAAATAATACAGATGATCCATGTCAAAGCCAACACTTTTTTGTATCAAATAATGCAATTCCTCCAGAGTAAACTGATCACCTATTGTTATTTTTCTGATACAGGAACCAATCGTTATTTTAAATTCAATTGTGTGAAGGCCTGCTTCCACCGGATATGCCCAAAAACCCATCAGCTTCTCTTCCATGTTAACAGTATCATCTCTTACGACATTCCTTATGGTTGGTAACATCGTACTGACATCCAGATTATACCAAAATACCATGTCCTGTTTTTCCAATAGTTCTTTCCAGACATACCCTTCCTTTGTCAGATAAAGTGTCTTAATTCGAAACTTATTATCTTTATTCTCTTCTTTATCCTCCAACCATTGAATACGAAGCAATTGGAATAATGCAAAAAGACGGATCTCCGGAATATAATAGCTTCCCCAGGGTGACGCTATCCTTCCTCTGAACGGATCCTGTAGCGCTTCCTCTTCCCTTGCTCTTCTAATCGCCTCAAATATTCCGTCTCTCATAAATGACGAACGAAAATCACCCAATGCCTCCTGATACTCCCCAAGCCATACTGCCATCATAAGAATATACCGTTCCATAGCCGACATCTGGAAAAATATTGAACATCTTTGACCCTTTTGAACGGTCATACCTTTCCCCTTCTTGCTCACAACCTGGAGAATACCGGCACGTATCGAAAAAAAATAAAAGAAATCAATTACTGTATAATAATCCTGTGTTCTTCCATATGACTGGTATTTCTCCTGAACTATATCAAACAAACCATTCAATGCAAAGCAATCCTTTTTCCCAATATGACCTGTACGCTTTGACAGTTGTACTTCATTTAGCTCAAAATAATCCAGGAAGATTTGATATTCCTTTCCTAATTTTTCTGCTGTCTTTTGAAATAGTTTCATATAATCTCCTTTTGTATTAATGGAGTATGTTCACTTCCATATTCCATCCCCTGTTTTTCATATCATAATTCATCTATTTTTTCATTCCATATGTCACCAATTCCTTGCAGAACGCACTTCGTCGGGGATACTCACTTCTATACCTCTCCATAATATGCGCCTTAGCGTCGGGAATACCAAGAGACTCCTGTACTTCTCCAAATGCAGCGATAAAAGAAGCACACTCTCCATAATATTTTCTATGATTTCCTTCCATAATCCCAGTCACTCTGCCGGCAATCCATTTTTCAATTCTATCTAACCATTTCTTTGTTTCCTCTGCTGTCAGTTGTACTCCATTCTTCCATGAATTGAAAAGCTGTGAAAACAATTCATTATCCGATAATTTGGAATTAATTTCCATCCCCTGATAAAACTTATCAGCAGATATTTCGCAGGCAGACTTTGCTCTGCCTTGCATTGCCTTCATACCATTCGGAAATTTTTCTCCTTGAAACAGCAGCAAAAGCATAAATGCCAGTCCCTGCTTCATAAATGTTGATGACCAGCCAAGGGCATTCTTTTCATTCATACCCACAGAGTACATCCTTTCAAACTGTTCTTCAAAAAACAGCATAGTACAATAGCTCTCTTGATAAAGATAATTTTCCCTCTCGGCATTTATGTCGTAAGAAAGACTTTTATCTCGATTTTTCGTTTCCTGATAAGTCTGTTCTATAATAAATTTAAGGTCCTGTTCCCATTGTTTCCAATTATTAGAGCAGATTCTTATTCGCATATAGTTAACCACTGTAGTTTCAGAACGAAATGCTTCGATCCAGCATTTTTCCATCTTCTCAGGATCATTTAATTTCACTGCATACTGTGCTGTAAGAAGTGCTATTTCACTCCTGACTAGATAAGAAGATGGTATTTTTTCCATTGCTTCTATCCCAATTTGAAACATGCTATCACTTTCATCGGAATTTAGTTTTATCTTTAAAAACTGCTGATACAAAGAAGGATGCTCCGTCACATATTTTCTTGCATTTTCCAATAGACAGCTTTCATCTTGAATCATGGACTGAGCTTCTCTTAATAATTTCTCCGCTGATTTACTTTTTTGCGCACCGAGGTGTGCTATCCACATCGGAAGAAAGGCATCAAACTGTGGCAGTTCATCATTTCCAGATTGCATGATATCCTCAAGCTTCACATCATGACACTCAAAATTACCCATCATACAATATATTTCATCTGCTCTGTCTTCAAGTTGGTTTCCCATATAGGTAAGATATAAACATTCCTTTACAAACGGAATAAACTCATGCTCTAATAATTTATGCTGATCTAACTCACACATATATAAAGGAGAGCCATCATAATCGCAATAATCCCCTTTCGAAGATACCTCCAATACAGATAAAATTTCTGACAGCTCATATCCCTCTTTATATAACTCCCTATCAACACAGGTATGAATTAATTCCATTGCTTCATTAATATCCTTTAAAATTCCCTTTGGGTCAGAGAAGAGAACCTCATCCACATCACTATTGTACCAGTCATCCCACTCCTCATTATATTCACTTTCTAAAAAACGATCTGCGGAGTTGATTTTTGTTAATCTCTCTTTTATGCTTTTTATGCTAAGTATTATTTGAGATATTCCATCATCAATGCACTTCTCACAGGATTTGCTCCCTGATATATTTTCATAAGACCTCATCAATTGCAGCAAATTGTTTCTTCTATTTTCAGGCCACGTTCTTGCTATCTCGTGGATCAGCATTTCCATATTTTCATGGCTTAAATTCTTTGAAAGTGCATCCACTTCTTTGAGAAATTTAGGCAACTTCATGCGCTCATTATTCATTTTTTTCCTTCCATCATTCCAACTCTTTTGCATTTATCTTTAAAAACCTACGAATTTCTATCATCTGCGACCGCTATCCGCAAAATCCGTTCAGCCCGAAAACTTCTGATTTCGCTTTGAAGATGGCAAAATCCAGGCCGTATACCATTGATTGTTCCAATAGAGCATTTCATGAGTGTCAATCATTCAAAACTTCGTATACTCCAAACTACCTCTTAACAAAGGCGCTTACAGTTTCCTTCAGCTCATCACTGAACTCTGCAAGATCCTGAAAGCTAATTGCACCGTCATTTATAAGTGAAACAATGTTATAAATAAGGTTCGACCGGCTCATTTCTAGTTGAACACCAGTTTTCTTCCTATCTGCCTTTATTCTCTTGTCCAGCCTCCAAAACTTTTCTGATGGCTTTGCATCTTCACTTAGTAATTCTATATATTCCTTACTGAGCTTATTCATATAGGCTTCCTGCCAATCAGCAATTTTATTTTTGAAAAGCGTCCAGTCCCCCTTTGTAAATCTCTGCTCTTGCAAAATCTCAAGCCTCCCATTAATTTCAGATTTTCATTTTATTTCAGTTATTAAGTTTTTCTTTATAATTGGCAACTGTAAAGTTTTTCTTTAAAGTCCATATGAGCAGTTATCAAAAAGATTCATATTTTCATAAACCTTACTCTAGCTATAAAAACCACTACAGTAGCTCAAAAGCCCGCCTTAGTCTTCTATATATTCTCAACTAATCCCATTTTTTAACAATTCAATCCAAGTTCTAAAATGTGAGTTCTGAATAGATCTTTCCAATTCTCCACATTTAATACCATCAGCCCTTCAAAACTACCTGCTTTTCAGCTTATATCAAACATCCTCCAACAAAGTACAATCGTACTTTCTTATCTCTACCTTTAATACAAAAACAGACCTCTCGAGCATTCTACAGAATTCTGGGAGTCAATACTTCTTCAATATATCTTATGCATTTGCTTTGATAACATCTGTTTTAAGATGTAAATCTTTATCGGTATCGACAGAAATTGAATCCACTATTTTAAAATAATAACAATTACTTCAAAATTAATTTTTAGTAGCTACCTTTTCTTTTATTTTACCCTATAGAGGAAATAACGTATATTATCATTCGTTATTTAATGCGACATGTTTCGACACAAATCTCGCAATGCCTTGTTGCTGTAATTCTGATGACCATAGAATATGATTCTCCCTTGGTATCAAGGTATATTCTCAACAACTCCTACGCTTAAACCATTGTTTTTTAATAGCTGTATTAATTTCTCATAATTCCTTGTAACATCAAATCTTCTTACCCCAATATAATCT
>JBNRML010000009.1:0-9678 GCA_050309585.1 Lachnospiraceae bacterium | reverse complement strand
AATTAATACATTTATTAATGTATAATAGAACGACGCACCAAAAACCGGGAAATGTTTAGAAAGGATAAAATTGTATGGATTCCATGATAAATAATGAAAAAATTGAGATAATAAGAAAATTTGAACTTCCAAGATATGGAGAGATACCAGATGTGGGACTTTATCTGGAGCAGACCTGCAAATATATCTCAGGTTATTTGGAGCCATTGGGGAATATTAGTATAACTTCAACGATGATAAGTAATTATGTCAAAATGGGCTTGGTTTCAAATCCGGTGAAAAAGCAGTACAACAGGGAACAGATTGCATATATTATGTATATTGCCGTGGCAAAAAATGTGTTGTCCCTGGAACATATACAGTTGATGCTTGAACTCAGAAAAAAATCCTATGATAGTGAAGTTGCATATGAGTATTTCAGACTTGAATTCAAGAATGTTTTACAGTATGTATTTGGAATAAAGGATGAACTTGAAGCAGTGGGGGTTGACAATACCTCTGAAAAAACGATGCTTAGAAATACAATTATTACGGTGGCACATAAGGTTTATCTGGATATGTGTTTTTCTATGCTTGAAGAAATAGTAACAGAAAAGAAGGATTGAGAAATGATATATGTTGATAATGTGACAAAAGAGTTTAAGAAGGTCGTAAAAGAGCCTGGATTAAAGGGAAGTGTAAAGTCACTTTTTTCAAGAAAATATGATGTGGTAAAGGCAGTGGATGACATTTCTTTCCATGTTCCGAAAGGAGAAATTCTTGGATTTATTGGGGCAAATGGTGCAGGAAAGTCAACAACCATTAAAATGCTTACAGGAATTTTAACACCAACATCCGGAACAGTTAAGATTAATGGTCAGATACCCTATAAAAACAGAAAAAAATATGTAAAGGAAATTGGAGTTGTATTTGGACAGAGAACACAGCTTTGGTGGGATTTGCCATTGATTGAGACCTTTTCAGTATTGAAGGAAATATATGAAGTGGAAGATAGTGCATATAAAAAGAGAATGGGATTTTTGAATGAAGTGCTGGAGCTCGATGACTTTATCAAGAGTCCTGTAAGAACCTTGTCTTTAGGACAGAGAATGAGAGCTGATTTAGCTGCAAGTATGATACATAATCCAAAGGTGCTCTTCCTTGATGAGCCTACCATAGGTCTTGATGTGGCCGTGAAAAACAATATAAGAAAGGCCATTACTCAGATAAATGAGCAGGAGAAGACAACAATTATTCTTACTACTCACGATTTAAATGATATTGAGTCATTATGTAAAAGAATAGTGATGATTGATAGAGGCAAACTTATTTATGACGGTTCACTAGCTGAGATGAAGACAAAGTTTGGAAGCTTCAGAGAGGTTAATATGTCCCTTTCAGAGGGCGATAAGTTAGATGAAAAGCAGATGGTCAGTGATTTTTTAGTTGCTCCGGAAAATATGAAGGTCAATGTGAACAAGGAAAAGGCCACGGTTATTTTTAACTCAGACCTCATATCAATAGCAGATATGCTGGAATATATATTAAAGCATACCAATTTAAAGGATATTTCCGTAAGTGATGTAAATATTGAGGAAATTGTATGCAGAATGTATGGAAAAGAAGGTGAGGCTCAATGACAGGACTAAAAAAGTTTATATCAATCTATAAGCCTTTTACCAGAGCCGGCGTGCAAAGCTCCATGGAATATCGTGCAAGCTTTATGTTTTTTGCGTTGGGAGAGTCATTATATTGTTTTGTAATGTATTTTATTTGGAAGGCAGTGTTTATGTCGTCAGGAAACCCAACCTTTATGGGATTTAATATGACAGATATGACTGTTTATGTCTTTTTATCGAATATTGTGGGTTTTTTGACTGCAACAGATTCGACAGATAATCTTGCGGATGAAATACATGACGGAAGCATCATTATGAGAATGATAAAACCTGTAAATGTGGATTACAGCCTTTTGGCCTTTGAAATAGGAAATAAGGTAATGATAATAACATGTATTTTCCTTCCTGTAATGTTGGGGGTGGAAGTATACAGGTATGTGGTAATTGGGCATATAGCATTTGATATTGTCAATTTTTTGATATTTACACTTAGTGTGATACTTAGCTATCTGCTTGCCTTTTATCTTAATTTAATTTTTGGTTATCTGGCATTTTTCCTGATGAATATTTGGGGATTTACCATTTTAAAGTCATCAATTATTAAATTCTTTTCAGGAGCATTAATCCCATTGGCATTCTTTCCGGGGATGGTCAGGACAGTATTTGAACAGCTTCCGTTTGCATCCCTTGTATATGTGCCAACAATGATATATATGGGGAAATATACATCAGCAGAAATATGGTTTGTTCTTGCAAAGCAGGTAATATGGCTGTTTGTTTTCGTGTTTATCAGCAGAATGATATGGAAATGGGCTCAACAGAGATTGGCAGTTCAGGGAGGCTGATGTCTTAGCTAACGTCGCAAAGAAAGGAGGTTAAAAATGAGATTTTTGAGATTATACAAAATATTTGTTACACAGCGTCTTAAAATGCTTATGGAATATCGTGTGGATTTTTTGACGGGTGCCACAAGCTTTTTGATTAATCAGATAACAAATTTGGTTTTTATTAGTATTATTTTTACCCAGATACCGGAATTAGACGGGTATCTCTACTATGAAATAATATTCATATATGGATTTTCACTGGTACCAAAAGGGCTTGACCATTTGCTGACGGATAATCTGTGGAAGGTGGCATGGTTTATTGTGCGAAAGGGAGATTTTGACAAATATATGACAAGACCAATTTCTCCACTTTTACACGTTATTATGGAAAATGTTCAGTTTGATGCATTGGGAGAGCTTATTACGGGAATAGTATTGGTAGTATATGCTTCAATTAAGTTGTCACTGGATTATACATTTACGAGCATGAGCCTCATGATAATTTCAATGATATTTGGGGCAGTGATATTTACTGCCATAAAGATAATTGGTGCGGCAATAGCTTTTTGGATAAAACAAAGTGGAAGTATTCTTCAGGTGTTCTATGGAACAAGTGATTTTGCAAGATATCCGGTAACAATATATAACAGCGCAGTTAGAAATATTGTTACATACATTGTTCCATTTGCCTTTACGGCTTATTACCCGGCAAGCTATATATTAAGAGGAAATGACCCTGTTTTTTGTATTGGAGGAGTAATTATTTCTTCAATGCTTTTACTTTTAATTAGCCTGATTGTATGGACAAGAGGTCTAAGTGCATATGAGAGTGCGGGTAGTTGATTTAAATCAGCTACCCAATAAATAACCTAATAAATATATTTGGCTATTTATTGACAAAGAGTAAAAAAAAAGCTAAGATTATTGTGGAGAAAGATGATTTTTTTATGAAAGGAGAATAACATATGGAAGGTGAAACGGGAAGCGGAAGCAGACCCCCCAGTCAGAATGCTTCGGTATAGATTTTTGTGCCAAATGATTGCTCACATTTGACTTAAAAATCTATACCGAAGCTTTTGCGGGCTTGCTTTCATATATCAAAACATACATAAATTGAAGAGAGGTATGGAAGATAATGGAAGAGAGAGAAGAAATCAATTTAGTCGAGAAAATAGAGGAGTTTCTTGATGAAAAAAAGTACGCTGAGTTAAAAGATATCATCGTAATGATGAATGCTCAGGATATTTATGGGATATTTGAAGAATTGCCAAAGAACAGGATTCCATTGATGTTCAGACTTTTGCCAAAGGAGCTGGCAGCAGAGGTTTTTGTTGAGATGGAGGCTGACCAGCAGGCAATGCTTATCCAGAGATTTAGTGATAATGAGTTAAAGGAAGTCATTGATGAGCTGTATTTGGATGATGCGGTTGATATTGTTGAAGAAATGCCGGCAAATGTTGTAAAAAGAATTCTTTCAAATACTGACCCGGATACAAGAAAGATGATTAATGAACTTTTAAAGTATCCTGACGACAGTGCCGGAAGTATTATGACTATCGAGTACGTCAGCCTTAGACTTAATATGACCGTTGAAGAAGCAATTAAGAGAATACGAAGAACAGGTGTTGACAAAGAGACAATTTATACCTGTTATGTAACAGATGAAAACAGAGTGTTGTTGGGAAGTATTTCCATTAAGACTCTGCTTCTGGCTGATGAGAGTGAGCTTGTGAGAGATATAATGGATACAAATTATATTTCTGCACATACTTTAGAGGACCAGGAAAATGTTGCGAACAAGTTCAGCAAATACGATTTATTAGCGATGCCGGTCGTTGATGATGAAAACAGACTTGTTGGTATCGTTACATTCGATGATGCCATCGACGTTATGCAGGATGAGGCTACAGAGGATATTAAAAAGATGGCGGCTATTATTCCGTCAGATAAGACATATTTCAGAACAACAGTCTTTGAAACATGGAAGGCGAGAATACCATGGCTTTTGCTTTTGATGGTTTCTGCAACATTTACGGGAATGATAATTACTTCCTTTGAAGACGCTTTGGCAGCATATACGGTGCTTACGGCATATATTCCAATGCTGATGGATACAGGAGGTAATTCAGGCGGACAGGCATCTGTTACCATTATTCGTGCTCTTTCATTGGAGGAAGTGGAGTTTTCGGATATTTTTAAAGTTATCTGGAAGGAGGCAAGAGTTGCGGTGCTGTGTGGCTTGACCCTTGCCATTTGCAATTTTGCAAAATTATTGTTGTTTGACAAGGTTGCGGTGACAGTTGCGGCAGTTGTATGTATTACCCTGGTTGCGACGGTATTCATTGCTAAAATAATAGGATGTACATTGCCAATTCTGGCAAAAAAGATAGGGTTTGACCCGGCTGTAATGGCTAGTCCGTTTATTACAACCATAGTAGATGCGGTTTCATTGCTTGTATATTTCAGGGTGGCGGCAATGTTTTTAAAGTTATAAGATACAAGAATTCAGGTTCTTCGGGGAATAAAATGAGTTTTGGGTATGAAAGGTGTGGGTTGACATGAGTAAAAAAAATGTTAAGGAATTCATTGACTTAAATGATTTGCAGAATTATCAGGATATATTTTGTGAGGCACAGAGGGTGTTTTTGTCCTGTTTTAATATGAATGATGAACAGGTTACAGTTATTTCAGGCAGAAAGGATGAAATTGAATATCTATTCAGCTTTGTAGGTGAAGAATATTTATTTAACGCTTCATTGGAAATTGCCGTTGAATGTAGAAAAAGTGTTGAGACAATCTGGAAGGATACCATACTTGATAATGTGAAGATTATTGGTATTCCGAATTGCATAAATGGTGAATATCTGGGAGCCTTTGTAATGGTTGTGGTTTACAGGGAGGATTTGTATCAGGACAAGTCAAATGTGTTACCAACTGAGCACAAGTATATGAAGGTGACTGTTAATGGTGCAAACAGGGCAGTCAGGCTTTTGAACAATTTCTCGGAAATGCTCATCGGTGCCGCCTACGATAATAATATTGCAGAAAAAAAGATAAGGGAAATAAGCGAAAAAGAGTTAAAAATTAAAGAGGAACTCCGCTTAAAGAAGAGTATTAATCAGATAATGAATTGTCTCCAGGAAAGTGATGATTTCCAAAAAGTAACTAATGAAATAATGGAAATAATGGCGGATTGTATTGATGTCAGTATGTTTGTTGTTGCACAGTCAATTGATGAGGGAATGATAAAGATTCTGGGAAATTGTTGCGTGCCGGGTCTTGAGAGGGACGAGGAAGATTATAATCTGATATTGAGGGAGCTTATACCTTTGATTGATGGTGATAATGCACTTCTTGCAGAAAATGACACACAAAATAAAGAGTTGAAGGCAAAAATGGAAATTTTTGGACTTAAAAGTATTATTTTAGTTCCGATTGTATGTCTTAAAGGACCTGAGATATATGTATTATTTGGCGAGGAGAGATATAACAGAAGCTGGGAAAAAAATCTTGTAAGATATATTTTTGATGTATCCAAGCAGGTTCAGAATTATATATATAAGAGAATTTCAAGAAGGGATTTTTTGCGTTCATATGAGGCTCTTAAAGCTGTTCTCAATAATATCAGCAGTGGAATCTTTGTGGTAAACAAGGAGACAAAGGAAATTTTATTTTGTAATGATGTAATGAGAAAAATAGCCGGGGATGATATGGTGGGAAAAACCTGCTGTGATTATTTCTATGGAGAAAAGTCTGAGGTCTGTGAAGTTTGTGTTCCTCACATGAGTAAAGAACATCACAGAGAATTTTATGATAAAAAGAGAGAAAGATGGTATGAAATAAAATACAGCGATATTATCTGGGTGGATGGAAAAAGGGTATCACTGTGCAGTATGAATGATGTCACAGATATGAAAAAATACCAGCAGAGAATAGAATTTCAGGCGAACAACGATTTCCTTACCGGCCTATATAACAGAATGAGATGTGAAGATGATCTGGCAGTACTGGTCAGAGAGTCGGAGGAGACAAGAAAAGAAGGTGCAGTTCTGTTTCTGGACCTTGATGATTTTAAACACATTAATGACGGATTGGGACATCAATATGGTGATACACTGTTAAGAATGATTTCAGCTTCACTCAGCCAGATAAATGGAATTGAAGGAAGATGTTACCGCGTTGGTGGGGATGAATTTATTATTATTATTGAACCGGATATGTATAATGAATGTGAACGCATTGTACAGGAAATTGAGAATATTTTTTCAAAACCATGGGTATTGGGAGAAAATGAATACTATTGCACAACGAGTATGGGAATTGTCACATTTCCAAAGGGAGGCTGTAATGTTAACGACCTCATAAAGAAGGCTGATATTGCCATGTACACCGCAAAAAGAGGTGGTAAAAATGGACATAGGTTTTATTCGGAAGGCGATGTTGAGAGTTCATATTTGAAGCTTGATATGGAGAAAAACATGAGAGCCTCTGTGGCATCGGGATGTCACGAGTTTGAAGTGTATATTCAGCCGATAGTTGATATGACCTCAGAGAGATGTATTGGTGGAGAGGCATTGGTTAGATGGAATAGCAAAAAGCTTGGCTTTGTTTTGCCAGGAGATTTTATTCCGTTGGCGGAGCATATTGGACTTATTACCTCCATTGGTGAACATGTGCTCAAAAAATCCTGTCTTTTAAGTAAAAAATGGAGTGACATGGGACTTAACGTTAGAATCAATGTTAATCTTTCTGTTATTCAATTGCTTGCAAATAATATTGTAGATGTTATCAGGAATATTATTGAAGAAACAGAGATTAATCCTGCAAATCTTGTATTAGAGGTTACTGAAAACCTTGCAATCAATGATATGACACGTATGAAAAGAATTATTAAAGATATTAAGAATCTTGGGGTTAAAATTGCCCTTGATGATTTTGGAACCGGTTATTCTTCGTTGAATTATATTAAGCAGATGGATTTGGATATCATTAAGGTTGACAGAACATTTGTCAAAGATATAACAGATGATGATTACGCGAAGACATTTGTTAAGCTTATTGCGGATTTGTCAAAACAGTTAGATGTTCAGGTGTGCGTGGAAGGCGTAGAGGAAAAACAGCAGCTCGATACATTAAAGACAATGAATATTAGTCTGATTCAGGGATTTTATTATGGAAGACCATTAAAGATTCGGGAATTTGAAGAGAGATTTCTTGGGATTGCATAGAAATATGGCATAGTTTGCTCAGAAATGGAGATTTTGATGAATGTTATTTTGTTTATTTTAAGTTTAGCCGTTGTATTTTGTATAGGATATTATATTTTTGCTGCATCATATGCCGGAATTGCATCTTCATTTCTGGGATTCTGGCTGCTGGCTGCCTTTGGATTTGCCTTTATTATTTTCTTGATATTTGCAAATAGAAAGTATAATTTTTATGCAAAAATTCCGAGGGGTATAAGGATGACTGGAATGGTATTAATTATTTGCCTGATATCAATATTTTTGCTTATGGAAGCATTGATATTAAGTAAAATGAATAGCCGGGCGAAAAAGGGTGCGGATTATGTGATTGTTTTGGGCGCCCAGGTCCGTGGAACAAGGGTTACAAAATCTCTTGCCAAAAGACTTGACGCAGCCTGTGAATATCTTAGGAATAACCCTGAGACAAAGGTTGTGTGTACAGGAGGTCAGGGACGAGGAGAAGATATTTCGGAGGCCATGGCTGAAAAAGGCTATCTTATTGAAAAAGGTATCTCGGAGGATAGAATTATTGTGGAGGACAAGTCCACATCTACATATCAGAATCTTGAGTATGCGGAAAGCATTATTAATGACAGGGATGCCAGTGTGGCTATTGTTACTAATAATTTTCACGTGTACAGAGCAGTGCATCTGGGAAAATATGTGGGTTTTGAAGATGTGGATGGAATAGCGGCAAAATCTGACAACAGATTATTGTTGAATTATATGGTTAGAGAGGGGCTTGCTCTTGCAAAGGAGCTGGTCTTACACAGAATCGGGAATTAGGAAATGTGATTTTATTCGGGTATTATGAATAAAAACTATAGATTTTCTTACGGAATTAAGGTAAAATATATAAATCATATATTAAAAGGAGGCATGGAGTATAGATTTACAACCAAATAATTTTACATTGGAATCAACAACGATTTGGTCATTTCCAGAAAGAGGAAGTTGGGCTACACACTCAGGGATGTATCGAGGAAATTGGTCACCATACGTCCCTAGAAATTTAATCCTTAGATATTCTAAAACAGGAGACTGGATTCTTGATCAATTTGTAGGGAGTGGAACCACATTGGTGGAGTCAAAGCTATTAAATCGAAATGCAATTGGTGTTGATATCAACTTACAGGCTATTTCGCTTGCTGAAAAAAATATAAATTTTCAATCTGATTCAAAATCAAAATTGTTTGTGAGAAGGGGAAATGCAGCAAATCTTGGTTTTATTAAAGATTGCAAGATTGATTTTATTTGTACTCACCCGCCATATGCAAATATAATCAGGTATAGTAGTGGAATTGATGGTGATATTTCGCTTTTGAATGAAGATGATTTTTTGAAAGTGATGATAAATGTGGCAAGAGAATCATACAGAGTTTTGAAAAAAGGTAAATTCTGTGCAATTATGATGGGGGATATCAGAAGATACGGAAAAGTTGTACCGTTGGGATTTCGTGTTATGGATGTGTATTTAAAACAGGGTTTTATGTCAAAAGAGATAATTATTAAAGAACAACACAATTGTTCTTCGACAGAGTATTGGAAGGGCAGGAGTAGTGATTTTTTGCTTTTAGCACATGAATATATTTTTGTTTTTCAAAAGTGATATTCATAAAAACTGATAGATTGCATTGTTATTAATTTATCTCCAAATTGTAATACAGGGAATACGGTTTGTGATGAAAGAGGTATTGATATGGATAATTCTGAGGTAGCTCCATTTGTAAAATGGGCTGGTGGAAAGCGACAGCTTTTACCACAGATAAGAGAGAGAATGCCAGATATTTTTGACAAATATTATGAACCTTTTGTTGGAGGAGGTGCAGTAATGTTTGACATTCTCCCACAAAATGCGGTAATTAATGATATAAATATTGCTCTGATAAATGCTTATAAAATTATAAGGAATGAACCTAAAGAATTTATCAAGGTTGTAAAAAAACTTGATAATGATATGTGGGAAGATGGAAAAGCATATTTTTATTGTTTAAGAGAGCATTATAA
>JBNRML010000008.1:0-10245 GCA_050309585.1 Lachnospiraceae bacterium | reverse complement strand
CATCCTTAATCAATGCTCTATTGTAGAATAAAGCATATGTTTCTGTCGAAACAGGATATCCGTAAAGTGTCTGAGTACCATCTGCCCTGTTAAGAGTAGCACCAAGAAATGCCTCTGGTGTACAGTTATTCTTTACAATTTCTTTTTCTTCTTCCGGCACTTCTAAGATGTGGTTACCTGAAGCCATAATACCAAGGTTATTATGTGCTGTAGCAAAAAGATCAGGACCATTTCCTGCTGGACCATCCAAAACAATCTTTGAGTTTGCATCTGTTGACTCAACGTTTACATACTTAACTGTGATGTTTGGGTAAATCTCATGGAATAATTCACCAGCTGCTTTAATGAATGCATCAGGACCTGCTGTTGATTCCCAAACAGTAAGTGTGATTTTGTCTTTAGTATTTACTTTCTGATTTGTAGTAAATTCAGACTTCATTTTCTCCTTGTCTACGTTAGATGTGTCAGCTTTTTCTGTTTTTCTTCCACATCCGGCAAACATTGTTGTCGCCATAGCAGCCACCATGGCAACAGCTAAAATTCTCTTTCTCATATTTTTCGCCTTTCTGAACATTATGTTCCAATTGTTTTTTCTGCAAATACACTTTTTTCGTTCATAATCCCAGTGATCTTACAGAATGTTACATATTTTCCGGTAAGATTAGAAATTGTAGAAAATCAACAATACATTCTAATCTGCACCCAGTAAAATAATATCTTTATCAATGCTTATTTTTAACATTATTCACAAAAAAAATAAATGTTTTTAATTATTTTTGCTGTGGAAATGTTAAAAATGTGCAAAACAAGACACTATTTTTACTGTTCTTTGTAAGTATAACATTGACTCCCACTATTGTCAATATTTCCAATAATAAAAAAGGATATTTTTTTGTGCATATTGCATAAAAAATATCCTTATATTTCCTCTAAAAGATAATCATTATATGTTTAATTTCAATTGAACCTCTTCTTCAGCCTGAGAACGAAATTCCTCGTTTTTCTCCGGATTCAATTGTGGCAAGTCTTCTATGGAAGTCACTCCAAACTGTCTTAAGAATTCTTCAGTAGTTCCAAAAAGCATAGGCCTTCCCGGTGCATCCAGCCTCCCAACCTCGGCTACCAAATCATATTCAACCAGTTTATTAACAGCATGGTCACACTTAACTCCACGTATTTTTTCTATTTCAGCCTTCGTGACAGGCTGCTTATAGGCAATTATTGATAAAGTCTCCAGAATAACATCCGTAAGAATATGTTTCTTAGGCTGTGACGCAACCTTAATAAGATACTCATACATCTCTGTCTTTGTGCAGAGTTGAAAAGAATCCTCTAACTCAAGTATTTTTATGCCTCTCTGTTCCTCCTCATATCTGTCCATCATATTATGAATGATTTTTACCGTTGTATTTTTATCATGTCCGATAGCCGTCGCAATTTTTTCAACCTCTACAGACTCACCCATTGTAAACAGGATAGCCTCTATAACAGCTTCTGTTTTTTCGATACTCATTTTTCCTCCACAATTCTAAATGGCATTTATTTCAATATCATCAAAAATACCATTTTGAATAATATTTATTTTTCCAACTTTCATCAGCTCAAGTATTGCCAAAAATGTGACAATAATCTGAACCTTTGAACATTGTTTTTCGAAAAGTTGTCTGAAACTGCACTTACCTTTTTCGGTAATGTACTCCTCCACAAATTCCATTTTATCCTCAAGGCTGACTTCTTCTCTTTCAATTTTACCAAACTTACTTCTTATTGGGTCAATTTTGTTTGCCTGTCTCCTCATAACTTCATTAAAAATGTCATTTAGTTTTCGTAATGTAATTCCATCCAGAAGTTTTTCAAGTTCAACCGGCGGTTCGTATTTTTTCACCTCGTCAGGAATAGTGGGTTTCTTATACATACTCTTTTCAGCCTCTATCTGCCTGTCCCTGAGCTCATAAGACATATATTTATATTTTTTATATTCAAGAAGCTTTTCAACAAGTTCCTGTCTCGGATCTCCTTCTTCCTCTTCTACTTCTGGATCCTTAGGCAAGAGCATTTTTGCTTTGATATCCAGGAGTGTTGCGGCCATAACCAAAAATTCACTGACCACATCCAAATCCTGTTTTTCCATCTGTTTTACATATTCCATGTATTGTTCTGTAATCATTACGATAGGAATATCATAAATATTAACTTTATTTTTTTCAATTAGATGAAGCAATAAATCAAGAGGACCTTCAAACACCTGAAGTTTAAATTCCAGTTCCATTTATTCCACCTTTTCTTCCACATCATAATACAAAAACTCTTTTGTGGAACCCACAATATAATCGCTATCCTTGTCTACCTGGCTTACAATAAAGGAATCCAGTGATTTCAAGTCGTAGTATTTTATTTTCAATGTATCCGCATTGACAAATTCTGTCTCAGTCATAACACCATTTATAAAAACCCGGCTGGACTTAGTAAAATTCTCTCCGGAAATTTTAATATATTTTCCAGTCTCATCTTCTACTTTTTCAACATTGTTTATGGTGATTTCCTCTACACCCATCACCATATCGGTGGCTTCATAAGGACTAACCTCATCATATACAAGCATATCTCCAAATAAAATATCGTATTCCAGGCTCTGTAATCCACTGAGATAATCTTTTAACTCATCTTTTCTCTCTTCTTCTGAAAGATTAAGAAAACTCTGATGATACTGGTTAATGACACCTGAATTCATTCCGACTGAAGCCATAACCTTTGGTGCTAACTGGAATGTCTCTATATCTTCATCCTGTTTTTCCATCTCAAAATTACTCCAAATCACATATTCCGTCTGATATAAAGAGGCATTAACCAAATCTTTTTCAGAAAATCCAAGTCCCGGAAGATGATCGCCATACATGACAAGAATTGTATCTTCATCACGCTTGCTAAGCATATCCGTAAGTTCCTTAATAAATTCATCCATTTCGTAAATCTGGTTTGCGTAATATTCTATCATATTATTTCTACCTTCATCACTAAAACCTGATTCAACCTTTATAACCGGCTCTTCCAATACTTTTTCAGCCGGATAGGAACCATGTCCCTGAACTGAAATGGCATAAATGTAATCCTGATCATCCGTACTGTTAAGAACTTTTTCTATTTCACCTGTAAATACTTTATCCTTCGCCCAGCCTTCATATGTGTACTCTTCAACATTCATATATTCAATAGAAGTAAATGTATCATATCCCAAATGCGGAAATACTGTTTTTCTCGAATAAAATGTGGCATCATTATTATGCATAACATGAGTTGAATATCCATACTTTTTCAAATCGAAAGCAATACTCTCACATGTGGTATCCTTCAAAACAGATTTATAAGGTATTTCTCCCGGACCAAAGTCTTCAAGATTCATGCTTGTCATTATCTCAAACTCTGTATTACAGGTTCCATAACCTACATTGTATACATTGAGATAACCTGATGTATATTCCTCCTTCAATTTGTTAAAGTACGGTGTAGGATCCTGATTGAATTTAAGATTCTTAACTTTGTTCAAATCCATAAATGATTCTAACTGAAGAAAAATAATATTTGGAGTTTTTTCAGGCTTCTTTAAATCTTCGCTTCCATCGCCAATTATTTCATTTTTCTCCTTAATTTCATCTATTTTATCTTTAGAATATCCGGCCGGTTTTTCAACTCCTGAATTAAAAAGTCCCGAACCAAAGCAATACACTACTCCATACTCATTATAACCAATGGTAAGATTAGGAAACTTTTGTACCAGATACCCTGTTTCAAGAGCTACATTTGTTGCGCATATACAACCAATAAATGTTATGCATATTATAGTGGCATTTTTCCAATAATTAATCTTATACTGTACTTTTCTCCCCTTGACAAAAAGTACACCAAGTAAAATAACCACCAAGGCAATTCCAATCAACGCCAATGTAACTGTAAGTGGTGATACATATTGATCCATCAGCGATATGGCAGCATCAATAAGCTGAAGGTCTGACGCATTAAAAGGAGATACTCTCTTTGACAATAATACTCTGTTTGTTATTCCAAGTGCAAGCCAAACACCTGATATAAGACAAACATAAAAGAACCTTCTCTTCAAAAGCAATGCAACTGACAAACTCACAGCAATAACCAGCACATTACACAAAAATTGCACCGGATGAGTTACGACAAACTTAAACCCAAGCACCAATGAACCTCTGTGCAATACTTCAATAAAAAAATCTAAAAGCAATGGTAAAAGCACAAATATAAAACAATTTTTGCAATAAATTTCGTTTCCAAAAAAATCATACAATTTACGTTTTATGGAAACTTTACTACTATTTTTTTCTTTCTGTTCCATACATATATCCTTCCAATCCATTATTTTTCAAACGACAAACATTATGAGTTTATCACAATTATTTTTTCTTGTCCATAAATTCACAAAGATTTCATTTTCTTAATTTACTTGGAATTCAATATTTTTTCACTTCATTATTAGTAATAATCCACTTTATTAATGCATCCTTAGCCACCGGTGTTTTAGTAATACTGTATGCTGCCATAAATCTGTCTTTTGCCTTGGAAAGCCTGTCTATATCATTTGCATACAGGGTAGCAAGAACGTCTCCTTTCTCAACCCTGTCTCCAACCTTTTTATTAAGTACAATTCCAACCGCCAAATCAATAAGACTTTCCTTTGTCTCTCTTCCTCCACCAAGTATAAGTGATACCATACCTATTTCAGAAGTATTTATGTGTTCAACAAAACCACTATTCTCCGCCTTAATCTCCATGGATATGGATGCCTTTGGCAAAAGTTCCGGATTATCCACAATATTTTTATCACCATTCTGAGCCTCTATAAATTCCTTTAATTTATTAAGTGCACTTCCATCTTTAATTGTCTGCCGTAACATGTTAATCCCTGTTTCCAGATTGTCGGCTTTTTTCGCTGCAACAAGCATTAAGCCAGCCAGAACAAAAGAAATTTCTTCCAGATCTTTCGGCCCATTTCCTTTAAGTGTGTCAATGGCCTCCTTAACCTCCAAGGCATTTCCAACTGCTTTACCCAATGGCTGATCCATATCTGAAATAACTGCCACGGTATCTCTTCCCGCACCATTTCCAATACCGACCATTGTCCTTGCAAGCTCAATTGCATCTTTTTCTTCCTTCATAAATGCTCCGCTTCCCGTCTTAACATCCAACACTATGGCATCTGCACCTGAAGCAAGTTTTTTGCTCATAATACTACTTGCAATAAGCGACATATTATCAACAGTTGCCGTCACATCACGAAGTGCATACAAAAGTTTATCTGCCGGTGCAAGATTTGCTGTCTGACCTACCAGAGAGATTTTGATTCTATTAACATTTTCAATAAACTTTTCTACTGACAAAGCAGTTTTAAAGCCTGGTATACTCTCTAATTTATCTATTGTTCCGCCAGTATGTCCAAGGCCTCTTCCCGACATTTTCGCCACCGGAACCCCCAGTGCAGCCACCATCGGACCAATAACAAGTGAAGTCTTATCACCCACTCCGCCTGTACTGTGTTTGTCAACCTTAATTCCCTCAATCCGTGACAAATCCATATTATCACCACTTTCAGCCATATTAAGTGTCAGATATAGCGTCTCCTCCTGATTTAATCCCCTGAAATAAATAGCCATTAACAGTGCCGCAATCTGATAATCAGGTATTTCCCCCCTTGTGTATCCGTTAACAAAAAATGATATTTCATCATTTGTAAGCACCTGACCATTTCTTTTTTTCATTATTATGTCATACATTCTCATAGGCATCCTCATTTCACATAAAACTTTTGTTTTCAAATTTTCATCTAATTATTAACAACTACCGTTTATTTTAATATGTCACTCAAAAAACTTTCACCAATCTTTAGTGGTTCAACTCCAAATATCTCTGCCAACGTCTGTCCCACATCCGAAAAGCTCTTTCTTATCCCTAAATTCACATTTTCCTTAACCTGTTTTCCATAAACAAGTAACGGAACGTATTCTCTGGTATGATCAGTTCCCTTTGTTGTAGGGTCGCAACCATGGTCCGCATTAATGATGAGAATATCATCCTCTTTCAAATTTTCCATTACTTCCTTTAATCTGATGTCAAACTCCTCAAGCCCCACGGCATAACCATCATAATCATTTCTGTGTCCCCATTTCGAATCGAATTCAACAAGGTTTGTGAATATCAATCCCTCATTAACTTTTTTCATATACTCAAGAGTTTTATCCATTCCGTCCATATTATCTTTGGTATGAACTGCCTCTGTAATTCCCTGTTTTGCAAAAATATCCTCGATTTTTCCCACACCAATCACATTCATCCCTGATTTTTTCATTTTAACAAGCAGATTATCTTCATCCGGCAGCTTAGAAAAATCCCTTCTGTTAGCAGTTCGTGAAAATGGTTTCTCTCCCTCAAAAGGTCTGGCAATAACCCTTGCCACCTCATGTTCGCCACACAAAATCTCCCTTGCAGTTTCACACATTTTATATAACTCTTCCGGAGAATATACATCTTCATGACATGCAATCTGGAACACACTATCTGCGGACGTATAAATAATTGGCTTTTTAGTTTCAATATGCTCTGTTCCCAGTTCTTTAATAATCTCTGTTCCTGACGCAACTTTATTACCTAAAACACCAGGCACTCCTGTCTTCTCCACGAATTCTTCAATAATATCTTTTGGAAATCCGTTTGGATATGTAGGAAATTTTACCGGAGTATATATTCCTATCATCTCCCAATGTCCAATGGTTGTATCTTTTCCATTTGATAATTCGCCCATTTTACCATAAGCCCCTAATGGAAAATCCACATTACCCACACCTTCTATTCTTTCTATATTTCCCAGGCCTATTTTTTCCATATTAGGAATAACTAATCCCCCGTGTTTTTCCGATACATGACCTATTGTATTTGTTCCCAAATCATCAAATTTGTCAGCATCCGGAAGTTCTCCACATCCCACACTGTCTAAAATAATCCATATCGCCCTTTTTATTTTACCCATAAAATTTCTCCTTCCATTTATTATTATATATCTGATTCCGCATCTTTTTTATATATTAAATATAGCATATATACACTGTATTTACCATTGAAAACTTTTATTCTGTTCTTGTTTTTTAAGATTATCTATATTATAATACACCTTGTGTTTTTTATACCAAAACAAGAAAAATATGTACTCTTGGAATCTTTTGTATATGAGTTTCTGAGATAGATTTTTACTGTACAATGAAGTTTTCGCAGTGAGTACACGGTGTGTACGACGAAACAACTGAAGAAGTACAGTGAAAGTATAGCCAGAAAGTCATATGCGAATAAGACTCCGAGATCACATAAAAATAATAATGGAGGAGAAAAAATGAGTTTCGAATTTATGAAAAAAATGCCAACTCCTGCTGAAATAAAAGAACAGTTTCCATTACCTGAAAATCTTGTTAAATTAAAAGCAGACAGAGATGACATGATTAAAAAAGTATTTACTGGCGAGTCTGACAAATTTTTATTAGTAATCGGACCATGTTCAGCCGACAACGAAGATGCGGTCATTGACTACATTTCACGTCTTACAAAGGTTCAGGATAAGGTTTCTGACAAGATTCTTATAATCCCTAGAATTTATACAAACAAGCCAAGAACTACCGGTATGGGGTACAAAGGCATGCTTCATCAGCCTGACCCTGAGAAAAAACCTGATTTACTCGCCGGATTAACAGCAATTCGTAAAATGCATATTCGTTCAATAACAGAGACAGGACTTACTGCCGCAGACGAAATGCTCTATCCTGAAAATTATCAGTATTTCTCAGATATTTTATCTTATGTTGCCATTGGTGCCCGTTCAGTTGAAGACCAGCAGCACAGATTAACCGTAAGTGGCATGGATATTCCTGCCGGAATGAAAAACCCTACAAGTGGTGACTATTCAGTAATGTTGAACTCAGTAGTTGCAGCACAGTCAGGACACACATTCATTTACAGAGGTTATGAAGTCAAAACCACCGGAAATGAACTCACACATACAATTTTAAGAGGTGCTGTAAACAAACACGGTCAGAGCATTCCAAACTACCACTACGAGGATTTAATCAGATTATATGATGCATATTCACAGATGGATTTAGCTAATCCTGCCGTTATCGTTGACTGTAACCATTCAAACTCTGGAAAGAAATATGTAGAGCAGCTGAGAATTTCAAAAGAAATTCTTCACAGTATGAGACATTCTAACGAAATCAACAATTTTGTAAAAGGTCTTATGATTGAAAGTTACATTGAGCCTGGTGCGCAGAAGGTTGGCGAGCATATATATGGAAAATCCATTACAGATGCCTGCATCGGTTGGGATCAGACCGAAACACTTATCTACGAATTGGCAGATTTGTTGTAAATTCCATAATTTATATACTGACAAAATACAAAAGACTGTACCGCCAACATTATTCGCGATGGTACAGTCTAATTTTTATCTAATTATTATTTTCTCGGGTGACTCTTAGAATACTCATCCCTGATTTTCACATTTTTCATATTTGCATACATCTGTGTAGTTGAAACTGCTGAATGTCCAAGCATTTCCTGAATTGCATGAAGATTTGCCCCATTTTGCACCAAATGCAAAGCAAAAGAATGTCTGAGGGTATGTGGAGTGATTTTATCCGCTATACCTGCCATTTCTCCATAGTGTTTTATTATCTTCCAAAACCCCTGTCTGCTCATTCCGGTTCCAGAACAATTAAGGAATAACAAATCACATTTATTGTCTCTAAGCATTGCTTCTCTCGGACCATCAAGATATGACATAACAGCTTTTTTTGCCGGAATACCAAATGGAACTATTCTCTCTTTTTTACTATCCTTGCACAAGATGTATCCCAACTGCAAATTAATATCTTCAACCTTCAAATTGATTAATTCCGAAACTCTTATTCCTGTGGCATACAAAAGTTCCAGCATTGCTTTGTCTCTAATACCCTTTATATTGTCGGTTTTGGGTTTCTCCAACAAATTTTCTATTTCACTGAGTTCCAGGACCACAGGAGTCTTTTTTTCTATTATCGGTCCCTTTACGGACATTGTCGGCTCTTTACTTATTTTACCTATCTGAAGCATATAGTGAAAATACGACTTCATAGCCGCAATAGTTCTGGATATAGAAGACGGAGCACGTCCATTCTTCTCTAAATATAATATATATGTATTAATGTTTGTGCTATTTATTTTTTTCAGTGACAGTATCCCCTGGTCTCTGAAATATTCTGACATTTTTATCAAATCTCTCTTATACGAAACAGCTGTGTTTTCTGATACATTTTTCACTTCACGTATATAACTTATAAACAAGTCTATCGTGTCTCCCATTTGTTTCACCTTCATCCTAATACATTTGTAAAAACTCCATTAAAAAACAACCCATATCCAAAACTAATTATATAATACTTTCCCTCTTAAAATCAAATAAAATTTGATATAAAAAAATAATTAATTAAACATTCCCACATACTTACCATTAACACACATAAAATAATTAATATATATTGCCTAATTTTTGTTTTATTGTCATACATAGCATTAGAAAGAATTATTATCCGGTATATCATATATGCATAAATTACCATGTGTGGTTCTGACAAAATCAAATACGCAATCATCCCTTTTCCACCGAACATAACAGCAAACATACATATTCCAATGGATTTTTCAATAAAAAAATAAAACACATAACATAGCTGAAAAAACAATTTATACGTCGTGAGACCTAATATAGCCACTATAAACATCTCTTTTATTCTTCTTGTAAAAATATACTTTAAAAACCCAAGTTTATCAATTTCAACACTGGATAAAATACTTTTATAATAATTCCCATACACCACCATTTTATTTATGTTGTTTGATAAACTGAGATTAAAAAATAATGTTCCTGCCATACATCCCAAAAGCATGGTAATAATAAGACGTGAATTCATTTTTTTTAAAGAAAAAGACATATATTCAATCTCCTATTCTATAATGGTCAATTAAATATATGCCTGTATATTTATTTTATTACATGATATTTTTGTATCTGTTCAGAGCCAATGTCATTGACTTTAGACAGAACAGGTGAGAAACGATAATCTGTTCGATAAACTTAAGCTGAAAGTAACACTCCAACATGCTAAAATCCCCACAGGAAATGTTTGAATGGAAAGATTCAATGCT
>JBNRML010000007.1:0-46052 GCA_050309585.1 Lachnospiraceae bacterium | reverse complement strand
GGAGTATATAGAAACATATGCAAACAGTGTGGAAAGTCCGGATGAGATGGTCAAAAGCAGGTGCAAATAATCTTGCAAAAGCACTTTACAGAAAAGAAAATAAGGAATTAGTAAATACAATCGAATGCTACACAGACGGACTGATATTTACACTTCAGATGCGGGAAGTAATAGAAATCCTGAGTGCTGCAAAAACACCGAAAAAGGACGGGAAAGGTAATTCATATGCAGACAGAATCAGAATGCATATACCGTTACTGGATGCAATGCAAAGCGCATCAACAAAGGCATTTATAAGAAAATATGTTAATCATAAAGAAAAAAGAAAAAGTGCCAACGATTACTTGACACAAACCACTGACACAAGTGTCATTGACATTTGAAAGCCAATTATTGTATGATGATTACATTACGGAAAAACTATAAAATTAGCATAGTAGTAAGTGCTTAAAAGAGGTAAATATGAAGAAGAGATTGAAAAAACTGGCAAGTCTTTTCCTGGCAGTCGCAATGATTGTATTGATGCTGCCGGAAATTAGTTTTGCGGACGAAGAGGAGTTAATGGATGCCATTTACCTGACAGTGGATGCAGATGCCTGGACTTTGTACCGGGTAGGTGAGGACGCATTGGAGGCATCGTGGCAGATTGCATCTGAGGTTGCGGGAGTAAAGAACACAGACGAAAATAAGTACTATATATCGAATGCTTTATTAAGGTATGGAAGTGAATTGACCGCGGTTTCATATGGAGATGCCATTATGGCTGACACACAGTATTATTATCAGTTTTCAGTGCAGGCAAATAGTGGGTATTCATTTAACAGCGATAAGGAGCAGATGAGTGTATATATAAATGATGTAAAAGTAACGCCTCAAAGTATTTACTATAATGAATATTGGGACTTATACGATATGATTGTGGCTGTGGATTATGCTCCGGCAGAAAAATTGGATACAACCATTATCAACTCTGTGACATTTGAATCCGGTGTAATTGAGCAGCCTGCCATAGGACGGGCAGCACAGAGTGTGTTGGAAAATAAGTATTCCACATTTTATTCAATCAGCAATATGGGCTGGACTAGTTCTACAGACGACGGATTTAAGGCAGGAGATACCTTCACGGGTAGTGCCACATATACATTGTCTTTGGTTTTGACACCTGAGGAGGGATATGAGTTTGAGAAAAATGAAAACTCAGAATATTCGGGAACGTTTTATGACGGGGCATCATCTGACGGCAGATTATGAAGCCTGGACAACATATGTGGTAGGAAATGACATAAATGAAACAGACCACCAACTGGGATATGATGTACAGGGAAGCGGTGAAACTGATAAATATAGTTTAAATTTAGCAAATTCAGGTCTGCGTTATCTGAACGGGACAACGGTATACGGAATAAGTCAGGAAACAGAGGTTTGCGGGGATAAACAATACATTCTGTGTTTTTATGTTGAGACATCCAACGGTTATTGCTTTAACAGTGATGCTGAAAAGATAAGTGTATATCTTAATGGTGTAAAGGTTACTCCAAGAGAAATTAGTTATAATTCATATTGGCAGTCTTACATAATTTTCGTTGCTGCACCGGCACCTGCAGAAAAAAAAGAGGAGCTTACGGCAGAGCTTTACGTAAATGAAAGTAAAGAAGCCCAAAACCTCACGGTAGGTGGAAATGTGACATTGGTGCCAACAGCATTAGGCGGAACAGCACCGTACACATACCAGTATGTGATGCAGAATGTAAGCACAGGAAAGAACATAACCCTTAAGGACTACAGCAGTGCCACAAGTTACACAGGAGCACTTACGTCCCAGGGAGAGAAAATCTTCACGGTTAACGTAAAGGACAGCAAGGGTACGGTGTTTGCCACAAATTCTGTGACAGTTGTGGTTAAATAGATTGAGCAAAGTTGTAAAACAAATGATGAATTACAGTGAAGTGATGATAAATTAATTGAAGTGTTGAAATAAAATAACAACTGAATAAGCAACCTATGTATGCTCCCTTTCAGGCAGACAGGTGTAAAATAAAAAATGACACTTGTTATCTGGAAGGGAGCTTTTTACTAATGTGGCAGATTTCGAATTTTAGTAAAAATATTAACAAATTGTGAATAAACGATTAATGAAAATCTTGCTTTTTTTATAACAATAAAATATAATGAAGAGGCAAAGATTATTTTAATGAAAGGAAAGTGTAAAAATGAAAAAACGTGGGAGTTTTTTACGGTTT
Organism: Lachnospiraceae bacterium; assembly: GCA_050309585.1. Taxonomy (GTDB): domain Bacteria; phylum Bacillota; class Clostridia; order Lachnospirales; family Lachnospiraceae; genus Bovifimicola. Next base: position 43,812 of record JBNRML010000007.1, on the reverse strand, counting down.
GCCAAGAAAACATTAGCGTTTGTTTTGGCAACAACTACTTTTGCGGTAAATGGTTATGGTCTTGATTTTAAAAGACAAGTGAACATTGAAGCAGAAGCAGCAACAGCAACAGCAGACCTCCTGCCGGATGACGAAAGAGGAATCATCTATGCAGATTCCAGAACGGATTTTCGAGATGAATCTATCTATTTTGTTATTGTGACAAGATTTTATGACGGAGATCCAGGTAACAATGTGAGAACCTCGGAGGACGATAACAAAGCACATAATCCGGAGGATGACCCATCCTGGAGAGGTGATTTTGCCGGATTAATTGAGAAACTTGATTACATTAAGGCATTGGGATTTACGGCGATATGGATTACTCCGGTAGTACAGAATGATTCCGGATATGATTATCATGGATATCACGCTTATAATTTTAGTGCGGTGGATACCCGATATGAATCAAATGGTGTTACATATCAGGACTTAATTGATGCGGTACATGCAAAGGGAATGAAGTTAATTCAGGACGTTGTACTCAACCATACCTGTAACTGGGGAGAGGAGAATCTTTTGCAGATTACTGACCCGGTATATGCAGGTGGTCGTAGTGAAGTAGTAGCCAGTGGAAAATATGATACAGAAAACATTTATCATCATAATGGTTTCTGCGGAGGCTCGGATTGGGACAACTACGCAGCACAGAATAAGACAATAGCTGATGACTGTTTTGACTTAGAGACAGAAAATCCGAGAGTATATAATTATCTGGTGGATTGTTATACAAAATATATTAACATGGGTGTAGACGCATTCCGTGTGGATACAGTTAAGCATATCTCAAGATTAACATTTAACTCTGTGTTCGTGCCTGCATTTAAGAAAGCAGGTGGTGATAACTTTTATATGTTTGGAGAGGTATGTACAAAGGGACATGATGTGTGGTATCGTGGACAACCAGGTATCTCAACATGTTTTTATACATGGGCAGATACAGATGCATGGTTAAACAGATGGTCAAATGATTTGGCAAGTAATGAAGCCTTGGTTGAGGAACATTACACTGCACATGGTGACACCAGCAATCAGCCAACAAGTGATAATGCATTTTTAAATGGAAATGAATATCACACACCGGATTATTCGGAGAAGTCCGGTATGGATGTAATTGACTTCCAGATGCACTGGAGCTTTTATAATGCAAATAGCGCATTTAACATGGCACTTCAGGAAGATAAGTATTTCAACGATTCAACATGGAATGTAGTATACGTGGATTCTCACGATTACGCACCAGATGAGTGCCAGACAGTGAGATACACAGGTGGTACAGATGCATGGGCAGAAAACCTTTCTCTGATGTTTACATTCCGTGGCATCCCATGTGTTTATTATGGAAGTGAAGTGGAATTTCAAAAAGGTAAACCTATTGATGTTGGTCCTAGTACACAGCTTGCCAATACAGGAAGAGCGTATTACGGAGATTATATGGAAGGTGACCTGACTGCCGTTGATTTCACCGTGTTTGGCGATGTGAATGGTACAGTTCAGGATACACTTAGTGCACCGCTTTCTCAACATATCATGAGACTTAACAGACTTCGTCAGGCTATTCCTGCACTTAGAAAAGGTCAGTATTCCGTAGATGGATGCTCAGGAAACATGGCATTTAAGAGACGTTACACAGACAGCACAACAGACAGCTTCTGTCTCGTTGCCATTTCAGGTGATGCTACATTTACAGGAATACCTAATGGTAAATATGTGGATGCAGTCACAGGTGATATTCAGAATGTAACAAATGGTACATTAAAAGCCAGCGTGTCAGGAAAAGGTAATATGAAAGTCTATGTACTTGATACTGCAAAGACACCTGCACCGGGAAGAGTTATTTATAATGGAACATATCTTACAGATGGTGGAACAGGACAGTTAATCGGACCTGTTGATATTAATGTTATAGAACCTACTTCAATTACCCTTAACAAATCATCTGTATCATTATTAGAAGGTAATACAGAAACTGTTACTGCAACTATCGCTCCATCAAATGCAACAAAGAAAACAGTAACATGGACAACAAGTGATGCAGCTGTTGCAAAGGTAAGTGGTGGCACGATAACAGGTGTTGCCCCGGGTACGGCTACCATTACAGCTAAGACTACGAATGGATTAACGGCAACAGTACGAGTAACGGTATCGACTAATCCTAATATTGTAAAGCCAAGTGGAATTACACTGAGTCAGAGTGCAATTACACTTACGGAAGGTGACACAGAAACGGTGACAGCTACAGTTACTCCGTCAAATGCGGCTAATAAAACAGTAACCTGGGAATCTGCTGATACAGCCATTGCAACAGTAAGCAGTTCAGGAACGATTAAAGCCGTGGCAGAAGGAACTACGACGATTACGGCATCTACATTTAACGGATATTCTGCTAAAGTCACGGTTACAGTTGAGGCAAAAACGGTGCCTGTCATTGAAAATGGAGTATATTTTGAGAAACCTTCTAATTGGGGAGATACAATTTATGCTTATATGTGGAACAATAACACAGGTGAACAAATTCTGGGAGCTTGGCCGGGTACTGAAATTCAAAAATTGCAGGATAATATTTATGGATTTTCATCTACTGAAACAGAAGATGGAACAATGATTATATTTAATGATAATTCTAGTAAGACAGATGACTTGAAATTCTACAGAAATGGTTATTATGACGTAAGCGGTTTCGTTAAGGTGGTAGCAGACCAGGGAAAAGTTATTGTTAATTATGTGGATGAAGATGGAAATGTATTGGCAAGTCAGACTATTAAAGGTGAGATTGGAAGTTCTTATACCACATCTGCCAAAACAATTGACGGTTACACATTGAAGACAACACCTTCAAATGCAACGGGTACATATACGAAGGAAAACATTACGGTAACCTATGTGTATAAGAAGAATGTAACAACATTAACAGGAAAGTTGAAGGTGAATGGAAGTACTGGAACTCTAAATCTCAATAAAGGTGACAGCGTTACCTTGGTGCCAACAGCCACAGGTGGAACAGGTTCATACACATATCAGTATTTGATGAAGACATCAGTGGCAGGCTCAAATATGGTACTTAAGAATTATAGCAGTGCCACAAGCTACACAGGCTCGCTTACAAGTGCAGGAACAAAAATCTTTACGGTAAATGTAAAGGATAGTGCAGGAACAGTGGTGGCAACAAATTCAGTAACAGTAGTTGTAACAGCTGGTAATGCATTAAGTGCAAGTCTTAGGGTAAATGGCCAGTCAGGAACGATAAATCTTACAAAGGGTGGAAGTGTAACACTTACGCCAACAGCAACGGGAGGTTCAGGTACGTACACATATCAGTACCTGATGAAAACATCAGCGACAGGCTCAAATATGGTACTTAAGAATTACAGCAGTGCCACAAGCTACACAGGCCCACTTACAAGTACAGGAACAAAAGTCTTTACAGTAAATGTTAAGGACAGCACAGGAACGGTCGTTGCGACAAACTCTGTAACAGTAGTGGTTTCAGCTAGCCCGACATTAAGTGCAAGCCTCAAGGTAAATGGAGCTACAGGAACAATAAGTCTTTCAAAGGGAGGCTCGGTGACATTGGTTCCTGCGGTATCAGGAGGTTCAGGTACATATACATATCAGTACTTGATGAAGACATCAGCGGCAGGCTCAAATATGGTACTTAAGAATTACAGCAGTGCCACAAGCTACACAGGCCCACTGGTAAGCACGGGAACAAAAATCTTTACAGTAAATGTAAAGGACAGCTCAGGAAAAATAGTTGCAACAAATTCAGTAACGGTTGTGGTTAAATAAAAATTTATTTTTTATTTCGTATTAGAGTTTTATATGAAAGTCAGAAGCTGCCATTTGGACGATTATTTTGTCGTGAAATGGCAGCTTTTTTCATATGAAATGGTGCCTGCTTCCAGTTTATAATTTGTTTATTTTTATTGTCTTGAAAAAAGCCTATGCAAATGGTAAAATTGCCATAGGTATGATGAATTTTACTAAATATACTTTAATTGAATTATTTGGTTGAATTACGATTTAGTTGAATTGTGAATTATAGGAAAGGAGCCATGCATTAGTGTTTTATTTGTTTTATAAGGCATTATAGAAAGTTATGGATGAGGAATTGAGCAGAGTAGCAGTAATTACAGACAGTAACAGCGGAATAAGTCAGAAACAGGCAGAGGAGATGGGCGTATTTGTTCTGCCTATGCCTTTTATGATTGATGATAAAGAATATTTTGAGGGAGTAAATCTTAGTGTTGAAGAGTTTTTTATCAAGTTAGAGAGTGAATGTAATATTTCAACATCACAGCCTTCTCCTGAGAGTATTTTGAAACTTTGGGATGAGGTGCTAAAGGATTATGACGAGATTGTACATATTCCTATGTCAAGCGGTCTGAGCGGTTCATGCCAGACAGCTATCATGCTTTCGGATGATTATGATGGAAAAGTTCAGGTTGTAAATAATCAGAGAATATCCGTTACACAGCTCCAGTCTGTAAGGGATGCCCTTAGTCTGGCAGAGCAGGGAAAAAGCGCAAAAGAAATAAAGGCTATTCTTGAGGAAGAGAAGTTTAATTCTACTATTTACATCATGCTCGATACCTTGTATTACCTTAAAAAGGGTGGAAGGATTACACCGGCGGCAGCAGCTCTTGGCACTTTATTGAAGCTGAAACCGGTTTTGCAGATTCAGGGAGAAAAGCTTGACGCATTTTCAAAGGCGAGAACAATGAAGATTGCCAAGAAGACAATGATTGAAGCCGTTCAGAAGGATTTCAGGGAGAGATTCAATAACAATGAAAAGGGAGACATGCAGTTGTTTATTGCCCATACAAGGAACCAGGAAGCGGCAGAGGAGTTCAAAAAAGAGGTTCTTGAAGCTTTTCCGGATATAAAAGATATAGAGATATACGACTTATCACTTAGTGTATCATGCCATATCGGACCTGGGGCATTGGCACTGGCAAGTTCAAGGAAGGTATAAATAGAAATTATCTTATGGAAATCTATTGAGAGAATTTATTAAAATAAAACTACTAAAATAGGCTGTCACCAAGTGATATGCCTATTTTGTTTTTCGTGGACAGTTTTCGAGGTTGGCTCTGAACAGATATATAATATGTTATCAAACATTATCATTCTTCAAAGCTTCTTCGTAGTCTTCGATAGAATATATCTCAAGAATATTTTCTTTGGTTTTTCCAAGCATAATCATTTTGCGAATTGCCTTTTTGTTTGCGTTTTTTTCACCTTCAAGTCTGCCCTGTTCTCTTAATGTTTTTTCGTGTAATTCTTCGTTATATTCTGTTATACACATATCTACTACCTCCGAACGATTTACTTCTAACAAATCAGCTAATACGCCATTTTTTGAAATAATAAAAACTCCTTATGTTCTTCTGTACTAAAGATAAATCTATCTTTGTATTTTTGATTAATATTATTCATGCTTTCCAAACTTTCTTAATTATATAGAAAATATTAAATTACTTCAATAAACAAGTTGAATTTTCTACCACCCACTTTTGTAATACATCATATTATTACGCGGCTTACAAGCTGCTTGGTCTCGCTATTTTCAGTATACCTTGTATACATGGGGATTTCTTACCAATTTACATAAAATTCAGATTTGGGTAGAGAAAAAGGTGATTATTTTTCACACAGCTATTTGCTTCTGGGCGATGAGAAGAGGATTAATATTAATTGAGTTGAAAAAAAGCCAATCCTTTGTTATAATTCGGTCATTAATGGTGATTCGTGGAGGTAGTATGAAAAATAAGGCTGATGTCCTTATTTTTCACACAGCTATTTGCTTCTGAGCGAAGGCAAATAGCCATAATGGCAGAGGAGAAACTGCCTGCGAGGAATCAGTGAGGAAGATTTCTCTTCGCCTCTTCGTGACAGGTCGCTCAGAAATGGGGATTAGTGAATTGGAAAAGATATATGAAACAAAAACGGAGCAGGAAAAAGTTATACTAATTGGTGTATCCACATATGAAAACGATGACACGGAACAGTCGCTTGATGAGCTAAAAGACCTTGTGAAAACGGCAGGGGCAGTTGTTGTTGGGAAGGTAATTCAAAACAGAGAACAAATTCATTCAGGAACCTATATTGGAAAGGGTAAGATTGAAGAGGTAAGGATACTTATAGATGAACTGGGGGCAACGGGAGTTGTATGTGATGACGAATTGAGCCCGGCCCAGTTGACAAATTTGAGGGAACTGCTAGAAACAAAGGTTATGGACAGAACACTGGTTATTCTTGATATATTTGCCGCAAGGGCAAGGACAGGAGAAGGTAAAATTCAGGTGGAACTGGCACAGCTTAAATACCGGCAGGCAAGGCTTGTAGGACTTGGAGCCTCCATGTCCAGACTTGGTGGTGGTATTGGAACCAGGGGACCAGGTGAAAAGAAGCTGGAGATTGACAGGAGATTGATAAGGTCAAGGATTGCCACTCTCAAACATGAGGTGGAGGAAATGAAGGTTCACAGAGAGCTTTCCAGAAGCCAGAGAGAAAAGAATCCCACTACGGTGGTTTCCATAGTAGGTTATACAAATGCAGGAAAATCCACGTTGCTCAATAAGCTTACCGGAGCAGGAGTGCTGGAGGAAGACAAGCTATTTGCTACCCTTGACCCTACAACGAGAAAATTTAAGCTTGAAAGCGGGCAGGAAATAATGCTTACGGATACGGTTGGATTTGTCAGAAAGCTGCCACATCATCTTATAGATGCCTTTAGAAGTACCCTGGAGGAGGCAAAGTATGCGGATATCCTCATACATGTGGTGGATGCCTCAAATCCACAGATGGATGCACAAATGCATATTGTGTATGAGACACTGGAGTCTCTGGGTGTTGCAGATAAAAAGATAATTACAGTGTTTAATAAACAGGACAAGGTAAGAAAGCTTCAGGAGGAAGGAAGTATAAATGATTTGATATTAAAGGATTTCAAGGCAGATTATACAGTCAATGCGTCCATAAAATATGGAGAGGGTCTTGAAAGGCTTTTGGAGATTGTAGAGGAAATTTTGAGAAATCAAAAGATTTTTGTATCCAAAGTAATTGATTACAAGGAGGCCGCTAAAATCCAGAAGATAAGAAAATACGGGGAACTTTTAAAGGAAGAATATCGTGGGGACGGAATATATGTTGAAGCGTATGTGCCAATTGAGATTATGCCACTATAGCAGACAAATTATGGTAAGAGTATTATCGAAATAGGACTATAGCGAGAGTATTTAGCAAGAGGATTATGGTAAATAGATTATGGATATTTTGGCAGAAAACGAAAGAGGAGGTATCTTACAGATATGAACAGAGCAGACGAAATGTTTAAGGATATAGTAAAAAGAATATTGGAAGAGGGGTCAATTGATATAGAGCCGAGACCTAAATATGCTGATGGAACACCGGCTCACACCCTTTCAATCAATCATGTTTCACAGACATACGATCTTTCAAAGGGAGAACTTCCGCTGATTACCTTAAGGCCTATTGCCGTAAAGAGTTCCATTGGTGAATTGCTGTGGATTTATCAGGACCAGTCAAATAGTCTTGATTTGCTGAGAGATAAATATAATGTCACATGGTGGGATGAATGGGATATTGGGGACAGGACAATTGGTGCATGTTATGGCGAAACTGTTCGCAGGCATGATTTGATGAATAAGCTGCTTGATGATTTGAAAAATGACCCGGATGGAAGAAGACACATCATTAATATGTGGCAGGAAGATGATTTTAAGGATAAACACGGATTGAAGCCCTGTGCATACCAGACTGTGTGGAATGTAAGACATGGAAAAGACAGAAAGGATTACCTTGACATGTGCCTTTTTCAGCGCTCAAGTGATTATGCAACCGCCGGAATAATCAATCAGATGCAGTATATTGTTTTTTTGATGTTAGTGGCAAGGCATTGCGGATATGAACCGGGAAGATTTACCTGGTATGTGGCTAATATTCAGATTTACGACAGACATATTGAACCTGTAAAGGAAATGTTAAATAGGGAATCAATACCTTGTCAGCCGAAGATTTATCTGAATCCTGAAAAAACTTCTTTTTATGATTTTACGGTTGACGATATAAGGATAATTGGTTATCCACGTGAGGAAATAAAGGAAAAGAATCCGCAGTTAAAGTTTGAGATTGGGATTTAGTGGATAATGTCTGAGGAAGGCATTTGGTAAATTAAATCTGAGAATGGAAGTTAGTACATTATGACCGAGAATGGAAGTTGACGAATATTTGTACAGAAAGTGAGGAAATTCGATATGAAAATTATAGTTGCAGTAGACAAAAACTGGGGCATAGGAAATAAAAACAAATTGCTGGTGAGCATACCGGATGATATGAAATTTTTCAGGGAAACCACCACGGGAAATGTTGTCATTATGGGAAAGAACACATTAAAGAGCTTTCCAAACGGACGCCCTCTGAAAAATCGCGTAAACATCGTACTGACAAGTGATGAAAATTTTACGGCTGGAGATGCAATAATTGTACACAGCGTGGAGGAGGCAGTAGAAGAGGCTAAAAAATACGCAGACAGGGAATTATATGTCATTGGCGGGGCAAGCATTTACGAACAGATGCTGGATTATTGTGATACAGCGTATGTGACATATATTGACTATTCATATGAAGCGGACTGTTATTTTCCAAATCTTGATAATAAACAGGAATGGAAACTCACTGAGGAAAGTGAAGAACAGACATATTTTGATGTTGAATACTATTTCAGAAAATATGAGAAAAATTAAATCATAATTGGGACTGAACAGCATATATTTTAGTAAATGTATGCTGTTTTTAGTTTGGTTTGGAAGCGAATTGAACTAAAATGAAAGGAAATATGGATAGTCAGGTAGACGGATATGGATTACTTCAGGTAAATTGTACAACAAGAAATAATATTCCCATAGAAAATGCTGAGATTTCAATCTTTAGTGAGAGCGAGCCTACAGAGAAAATTGAAGAGGTAAGGACGGATAGTGCGGGAATGACGGAGAAGCTTGTGCTTGCGGCACCGACTGTGGAGCTCAGTCTGAATATTAATAACATTATTCAGCCTTATTCAGAGTACTCGGTGCTGATTGAGGCCGAGGGATATGAGCCTGTGAATATTTCCGGTGTGGAGATTTTGTCCACGGAGGCTGCAACACAGAATGTTGTGCTTGTCCCGGCCAGAAATAATGAAGCCGGAAACGAATATGTAATTCCGGCACACACTCTTTATGGGGAATATCCGGAAAAGATACCGGAGGCTGAGATAAAGCCGATGAATACGTCGGGAGAAATTGTGCTGAGCAGGGTGGTTGTACCGGAAACCGTGATTGTTCACGATGGTGCCCCGTCAGATTCCACAGCAAGAAATTATTATGTTTCATACAGGGATTATATAAAAAATGTTGCTTCCAGTGAAATTTATGCCACATGGCCGAGGGAGACAATCAAGGCAAATGTTCTTGCCATTATGTCATTTACACTGAACAGGGTATATACGGAATGGTACCGGAATAAGGGATATGAATTTACCATCACTTCATCCACGGCTTATGACCAGAAGTGGATTCACAACAGAAATGTTTTTGACAGTATTTCAGAGGTGGTGGATGAAATATTTAATGCCTATTTGTCGAGGCCAAATGTGAAACAGCCTATTCTCACACAGTATTGTGATGGCAGACAGGTGAGCTGTCCAAACTGGATGACCCAGTGGGGAAGCAAGAGCCTTGGTGAGCAGGGATATTCAGCAATTGAGATTTTAAGGTATTATTATGGTGACAGTATCTATATTAACAGTGCCGATGAGATTGCGGGAATACCGATTTCCTATCCCGGTTATGAACTGGATATAGGAAGCTATGGAGACAAGGTAAGGCATATTCAGGAGGAGCTTGACAGAATAGCCCAGGTATACTCAAATATTCCAAGAATACAGGCAGATGGAATTTTTGGTGAGAAAACACAAAATGCGGTGAGGGAATTCCAAAAAACATTTGACTTACCACAGACAGGTGTGATAGATTTTAGAACATGGTATAAAATATCCCAGATTTATGTTGGGGTAACAAAAATAGCGGAATTGATGTAAAAAATAATGTCAAATGATAAGCAGGCATTGTGATGATTTATTAATATATAACCATGGAAAAATTTTTTGAAAGGTATATTTATGGATAAAGGTAGAGAAGGTCAGAAATACATCGGGATTTTATTGCTTTCTTTTGTGATTATCTTTTTTGTTATCATATATTCTACTGACAGCAAGGCGACGAACAACAACATGAAGGACCTGGAAAGTCAAAAACAGGAGAATGAAGAACACCAGTCTTCATATGAAGAACAGGCTTCAGGTTTGGAGGAGTCAAAGGCTTCCTTGGAGAATCTGGTTTCTTCATTAAATTCCGAGCTGGCAGTGATTGGCGAAAAACTTAATGAAATAGAGAGACAGATTTCTGAAAAGGAAAATGAAATAGAAGAAAACCAGGCTGCTCTTGATGAGGCGAAGGAATCAGAAGATAAGCAGTATGCGGATATGAAATTGAGAATAAAGTTTATGTATGAAATGGGGGATAAGTCTTATTTCGACATCCTTTTTTCAGGGGATTCAATTGCTGATAATATAAACAAGGCTGAGTATGTTTCAAGTCTTGTTGGATACGACAGAATGATGCTCATAAAATATAAGGAAGCAAAAGAATTGAGAATACAGAAGGAAGAGGAGTTGAGTGTCTCAAAACAGGAGCTTTTGAAATTAAAGGAAGAGGCCGATGAACAAATTGCACTGATTCAGGAAAAGATACATAACACAAACCAGAGTATCAATCTATATGCATCAGAAATTGCGGAGGCAGAAGCCAAGGCATTGGAATATGAGAAAAAGGTCGAACAGAACAGAAGTCAGATGGAGCTTGAATCCAGGAGAATAGAAGAGGAGAGCATTATTGCAGCGGAGAAGGCTGAAAGGGAAAGAAGAGAAAGAGAGAGCAGAGAGCAGGCGAGTCGGGAGCAGGCCAGCAGGGATGCGGAAGGCCAGACCGGGGAGACCGGTGAGGAAGATGAAACAACAAAGCCACCGTCTTCAGATATTGTTATTGATTATGAGCCTGCAGAAAGTGATTTGGACATGTTAGCCGCACTTATTGAATGTGAGGCAGGGGACCAGACATATTACGGAATGCTTTGTGTAGGGGCTGTTGTAATGAACAGGATAGCGAGCTCGCGGTTCCCGAATACATTATATGAAGTCATCTATCAGCCGTATCAGTTTACGCCTGTCACTGTGAGTAACAGATTTGCACTGGTTTTGGCCAGGGGCGCCAACGAAACCTGTTACAAAGCTGCAAGAGAGGTTCTTTTGGATGGTAACATTGTGGGAAGCTGGCTTTTCTTCAGGATGAATGATGGCTCCAGGGATGGAGAAGTCATTGGAGACCACGTTTTTTATTAGGTATGCGATAAACAAGCTTGAAAAAAAGTTGTTTTTGATATAATATTGCATAAGTGTTACAACATTCCACGACAGAAGTTGGTACTGCGACGGTTGTGGGATGTGAAACAAAAAAAGCAGTACAGAAATGAGGATAATATGAAAGGTACAAACCTTGTATGGGTACTTGTGGCTTTTGCCGTATACCTTTTGGGTATGATTATGGTAGGTGCCGCATTTATGAAGAAGAATAAGAACTCAGAGGATTATTTCCTTGGAGGAAGAAAAATAGGAGGATGGGTTGCTGCATTATCAGCACAGGCTTCTGATATGAGCGGATGGCTGCTTATGGGTCTTCCGGGTTCAATATTTCTTGCAGGAACAGGAGAAATATGGGTTGCAGTGGGACTGTTTATCGGAACTACATGTAACTGGCTTTTTGTCTCAACAAGGCTCAGAAGATATTCTGTAAAAGTTAATGCACTTACATTCCCGGGATATTTGGAAAATCGTTTTAAAGATGAAAAGAAGAGAATGTTAATGGTTGCATCAATAGTGGTTGTTGTGTTCTTCCTTGTGTATACAGCATCTGCATTGGCATCAGGTGGAAAATTATTTAATTCTGTATTTGGTGTTGATTATCACGTTGCACTGACAATTGGTGTGGCAGTAATTCTTATTTATACATTTATGGGTGGCTTCCTAGCAGTATGTACCACGGACTTCATTCAGGGAACACTTATGCTCATAGGACTTCTTACAGTTCCAATCATTGCATTATTTATTGTTCAGCCTTCTGAGGTAAAGGGTGCGTTAATAGACAGTGGTGTCCAGACAGGAGCATTTTTGAATCCGTTGAGGGATGCTTCGGGAAATATCAAATTTATAGATATTATTTCAGGACTTGCCTGGGGACTTGGATATTTTGGTATGCCACATATTTTAGTTAGATTTATGGCAGTAAAGAGTGAGAAGGAGCTTAAGAAATCAAAGGTTATTGCAATAGTATGGGTTGCATTATCATTATTCTTTGCCTGCGTAATCGGTATCGTGGGAAGAGCATATCTCTCAATCAAGATGTCAGCAGAGGATTTCAGTAAATTTGCAGACCCTGAAAAGGGAGAGGCAGAAAAAGTATTTATTGAGATGATTAAGCATATCTTTACATCAGATATTGCACTGCCACTTATTGGAGGTATTTTCCTTTGCGGTATTCTTGCAGCAATTATGTCGACTGCAGATTCACAGCTTTTGGTAACAGCATCTTCGGTATCAGAGGATATTTACAGAGGAGTGATTAACCCAAAGGCTGATTCAAAGAAAGTAATGTTAATCAGCCGTGTTACTGTTATCGCTGTGGCTGCATTGGCATTTATTATTGCATGGAATCCTGATTCAAGTATCATGGATTTGGTATCTGATGCATGGGCAGGACTTGGTGCTGCATTTGGACCATTGATTTTGTTATCTCTCTATTGGAAGAGAACAAACATTGCAGGTGGTCTGGCAGGTATGATTTCCGGTGGTCTCATCGTCATTATCTGGGATTACATTCCATTGATAAATGGAGATACTATTTATAAGGCAACTGGCCTGTATTCATTGGTGCCGGGATTCTTTGTAAGTATTTTGCTTATTTTTGTGGTAAGCCTTTTGACAAAAGCTCCTGATGATAGTATAATTAAGGAGTTTGAAGAAGTAAAACTAAATAAGATTGAAGAATAACAACAAAGGTGTTGTTTCCCACGGGGGAAGCAGCACCTTTTATAGTATCTTGTAACTAAAATGTGTCGCATTTTGCGACTATTGGAAATCGGAGCAAAGGGCGATATATTTAGTTCTACGATGCAACAGAAAAACAAGTTGAAAATATAAATACATTAGTGTATAATCTTTACAATTTGAGAAAAAATAAGCCAACTTACGGAAGAAAGGAAGAAATAATTATGAAAGCTTTTCTAATACTGGAAGATGGAACTGTTTTTACGGGTACATCCATAGGTTCCACGAAAGAAATTATTAGTGAAATCGTATTTAATACGTCAATGACGGGATACCTTGAGGTGTTGACTGACCCTTCCTATGCAGGACAGGCAGTTGCAATGACATATCCTTTAATTGGTAATTATGGAATTTGCCGTGAAGATATGGAGTCTCTTAAGATATGGCCGGACGGATATATTGTAAGAGAACTGTCAAGAATTCCAAGCAATTTCAGAAGCGAGGACACTATCCAGCATATCCTTGAGAAATTTGACATTCCGGGAATCGCAGGAATAGACACAAGAGCCCTTACAAAGATATTGAGGGAAAAGGGAACCATGAATGGAATGATTACCACAAATGAGAATTATAATGTGGAAGAAATAATACCTAAACTTAAGGAATACTCTCCAAAGGGTGTTGTCGCAAAGGTTACATGTCAGGAGAAGAAGGTATTAAAGGGAGAAGGATACAAGATTGCACTTTTGGATTTTGGTGCTAAAAATAATATTGCAAGATCTTTGAATGAGCGTGGCTGTGAAGTGACGGTTTATCCAGCATTCACAAAGGCAGAAGAAATTATCGCATCAAATCCTGATGGAATAATGTTGTCAAACGGTCCTGGAGATCCAAAAGAGTGTGTTACAATTATTGAAGAAATAAAGAAGTTATATCAGTCAGAAATTCCAATTTTTGCTATATGTCTCGGACATCAGTTAATGGCATTGGCTACAGGGGCAGATACTCATAAGATGAAATATGGTCACAGAGGTGGAAATCATCCTGTCAAGGATTTGAAGTCCGGCAAGGTTTATATTTCATCACAGAATCACGGCTATGTAGTTGACAGTGAAACCATTAATCCGGATATTGCGGAAGTTGGATTTGTTAATGTTAACGACAAAACCGTGGAGGGACTTCGTTACAAAAATAAACCTGTTTTTACAGTACAGTTCCATCCGGAAGCCTGTCCGGGACCAAAGGACTCAGCACTGTTATTTGACGAATTTATGCAGATGATGGGAGGAAAAAAGAATGCCTAAGAATCCAAATATCAAAAAAGTATTAGTTATCGGTTCAGGTCCTATTGTAATTGGACAGGCAGCAGAGTTTGACTACGCAGGTACTCAGGCATGCCGCTCATTAAAGGAAGAGGGAATAGAGGTTGTACTTTTAAATTCAAATCCTGCAACAATTATGACAGATAAGGATATTGCAGATAAGGTTTATATTGAGCCGCTTACTGTCAAGGTGGTTGAAAAGCTTATTGAGAAAGAAAAGCCGGACAGCATTTTACCTACTCTGGGTGGTCAGGCTGCTCTTAACCTTGCCATGGAGCTTGCAGAGACGGGATTTTTAGATAGTCACGGCTGCAAATTGATTGGTACAACACCTGAAACAATCAAAAAAGCAGAAGACCGTCTTGAATTCAAGACAACAATGGAAAAGATAAATGAGCCATGTGCACCTTCACTTGTGGTTGAAAATGTTGAAGATGGTGTGGCTTTTACAAATAAAATAGGTTATCCTGTGGTTTTGAGACCAGCCTATACATTAGGTGGAAGCGGCGGTGGAATTGCCCATAATTATCAGGAGCTTGTTGATATACTCTCAAATGGTTTGAGACTGAGCCGTGTTGGACAGGTTCTTGTTGAGCGCTGTATCGCAGGCTGGAAGGAAATTGAGTACGAGGTAATGCGCGACAGTGCCGGAAACTGCATTACAGTATGTAATATGGAAAATATTGACCCTGTTGGGGTGCATACAGGTGACAGTATAGTTGTGGCTCCTTCACAGACCTTGGGAGATAAAGAATATCAGATGCTTCGTTCATCAGCACTTAATATTATCAGTGAACTTAATATCACTGGTGGATGTAACGTTCAGTACGCATTGCACCCTGAAACCTTTGAATACTGCGTAATCGAGGTTAATCCGAGAGTTAGCCGTTCATCTGCATTGGCATCAAAGGCAACCGGTTATCCGATTGCCAAGGTTGCTGCAAAAATTGCCCTTGGTTATACTCTTGATGAGATTAAAAATGCAATTACAGGAAAAACTTATGCAAGCTTTGAGCCTACACTCGATTACTGTGTTGTAAAAATTCCAAGACTTCCATTTGATAAATTCATTACTGCAAAGAGAACACTTACTACCCAGATGAAGGCAACCGGAGAAGTCATGAGTATATGTACAAATTTCGAAGGTGCACTTATGAAGGCTATTCGTTCATTGGAGCAGCATGTTGAGAGTTTACTTGATTATGATTTCAGTGGATTAACTGGTGATGAGCTTCTGGACCAGCTTAAGCTTGTGGATGACAGAAGAATATGGGTAATTGCCGAGGCTCTCAGAAGGGGTGTTGACTATGATACAATCCATGAAATAACCAAGATTGACAAATGGTTTATTGACAAGCTGGCAATTATTACAGAAATGGAAAAGGCACTTAAGGAAGAGGAGCTTACTGAGGAGCTGTTAAGGGAAGCAAAGAGAATTGAGTTTCCGGATAAGCTTATTGCAAAGCTTTCAGGTAAATCAGAGGAAGAAGTTCTTGAATTAAGAGATAAATATAATATTAAGGCTGCATTTAAGATGGTTGATACCTGTGCGGCAGAATTTGAGGCGACAACACCATATTATTACTCATGTTTCGGCAGTGAAAATGAGGTCATTGAGACAAAACCGGAAAAGAAGATTTTAGTACTTGGTTCTGGTCCTATACGTATTGGTCAGGGTATTGAGTTTGACTTCTGTTCAGTTCACAGTACCTGGGCATTTAAGGAAGAGGGATACGAGACAATCATTATCAACAACAACCCTGAAACTGTAAGTACAGACTTTGATATAGCTGACAAGCTTTATTTTGAGCCGCTTACACCAGAGGATGTAAAAAACATTGTAGATATAGAAAAACCGGACGGAGCAGTTGTTCAGTTTGGCGGTCAGACTGCCATTAAGCTTACAGAGGCACTTATGAAGATGGGTGTGCCTATTCTCGGAACAAAGGCTGAGGATGTTGATGCGGCAGAAGATAGAGAACTTTTTGATAAAATTCTTCAGGAATGTGAGATTCCAAGAGCAGCAGGTGGAACGGTATTTACGGCCGAAGAAGCAAAGAAGGTTGCAAATGAGCTGGGTTATCCGGTTCTTGTAAGACCTTCCTATGTCCTCGGTGGACAGGGTATGCAGATAGCAACCAGTGACGAAGAGATTGAAGAATTTATGGAAATCATCAACCGTATAGCTCAGGATCATCCGATACTCGTTGACAAATATTTAATGGGCAAGGAAATAGAGGTTGATGCGGTTTGTGATGGTGAGGATATATTAATTCCAGGTATTATGGAGCACATTGAAAGAGCTGGTGTCCATTCAGGTGACAGTATTTCAGTATATCCTGCGCAGTCGCTTACAGATGACATTGTGGGCAGAATTGAGGAGTATACTAAAAGGCTTGCAAAGGCACTTCATGTGCATGGTATGATAAATATCCAATTTATTGTGTATCAGAATCAGGTATATGTTATTGAGGTAAATCCTCGTTCAAGCCGTACAGTTCCTTATATCAGTAAGGTAACAGGAATTCCGATTGTTAAGCTGGCAACAAAGGCAATTATCGGAAAGAAAATCCGTGACCTTGGATATGAACCGGGATTACAGAAAAAAGCTGATTACATTGCCATAAAAATGCCTGTATTCTCTTTTGAGAAAATCAGGGGTGCAGAAATAAGCCTTGGACCGGAAATGAAGTCAACAGGTGAATGTCTTGGTATCGCAAAGACATTTGATGAGGCATTGTATAAGGCCTTCCTCGGCGCCGGTGTGAATCTTCCGAGACACAAGAAGGTAATTATCACCGTAAATGATGCGGATAAGAAGGATGCAATTTCAATTGGTCAGAGATTTGAAAAATTAGGTTACGAGGTTTATGCCACAAGAAGTACCGCAAAGGTTCTTCAGGCAAATGGTGTAAATGCCATTAAGGTAAACAAGCTTTCTCAGGAATCGCCTACAGTAATTGACCTTTTATTAGAACATAAGATAGATATTGTTGTGGATACTCCTACGCAGGGTAGGGATAAGTCAAGAGACGGCTTCCTTATCAGGAGAATTTCCATAGAGACGGGCGTTAACTGCTTTACATCACTTGATACAGTTAATGCATTGCTCACAAGTCTGGAAAGTAATACACACGAGAATCTTACGCTTATTGACATTGCTACAGTTACAACTAAGGGAAATGCGTAGATATCATATAGGATTGTGAGATAACATTAATTAGGTATTCTTTTATCAAAAAACGGCATAGCTTACGAAAATGTAGGCTACGCCGTTTTTTGATTGTACTGCTATAAACTAATATATACCATTTTTTCATAATAATTCAACTTGGTATTTTATTGCATTATCTATTTTATAATGGTAGAATAATGTCCGAGTATACCATAAGAGGAATAGATGAAAAATGATAGAATTAATTGAAAATAAGTTGGATGTTGATACATACCTGGGATTGAGAAAATCCGTAAACTGGAAGGTTCTTTCCCGTGAACAGGCAGAGCTTGCATTGAAAAACAGCCTCTTTACAGTATGTGCCTATGAAAATGGGAAGCCAGTGGGAATGGGACGTATTGTGGGGGATGGTGTTGTAATTGCATATATTCAGGACTTGGTTGTGAGTCCTGCGTCACAGGGTAATGGCGTTGGAAAAATGATTATTGAGAGACTCATTTCCTTTGTGAAGGAAAATAAGCTTTCGGACACAGAAATTATGCTTTGTCTCATGTGTGCAAAGGGACGAGAGGAATTTTATGAGAAATTTAATTTTATCAGACGACCTACGGATAATCTGGGACCGGGAATGATTCAGTACATATCAGATGCGGGGGAGAAATGAGGTGGAAATTTTGAATGGAAAGATTAAAATATTTTTAATAAGACATGGCAGACAGGAAAGTCCTCTCTGTAATGTGGATGTAAAGCTTGCAGATGAGGGGAGAACACAGGCACAGCTTGTGGGAAGGCGTCTTTCAGGTATGGAAATTGATGCTGTGTATTCAAGCAATCTCATAAGGGCAATTGAAACGGCTGAAATAATAAAGGAAGAGTTATGTCTTGATTTGGAGGTAAAAATATCAGAGGATTTTCGTGAGACTGAATTTGGTGATATGACAGGGATGTCAGATGAGGTTTTAAAGGTTAAGTTTAAGGATTATTTTGAAAAAAGAGAAGATTGCGATGAAGATATTCGTATTCCTGGTGGTGAAAATGGTGAGGAAGTATATAAACGAATGAAAATGGCAATGGATATGGTCATAGAGGATGCAAAAAATAATCACTATGAAAATATAGTCATTGTATCACATGGTGGTGCAATAAGATGTTTTCTTGCGGGGATACTAAAAATGCCCTGGGGGCGCAGATTTACGTTTGCGAAAACAATGGAAAACTGTTCAATAACTGAGCTGAATTATTATTTAGATAAAAATAATTTCAGTATAGAGAGAATAAATGATTATTCACATTTGGAAGGAAGAGAAGATTTGTTAAGAAGTTCTTTTGACCGGAATGTAAAGTAATGTAGAGTAATGTAAGGTAATGGCTGTAAAATATATCTAATCGTGCAGAGAACGAAGAAAGAGGTAAGATAATATGTCTTCAGAAGTTACAAAGACTTATGACGCCAATAGTATATCGATACTTGAAGGGCTTGAAGCGGTAAGAAAAAGACCGGGAATGTATATAGGAAGCGTGTCCACAAAGGGGCTCAATCACCTTATATATGAGATTGTGGACAACTCAGTGGACGAGCATCTTGCAGGTCACTGTAGTGAAATCACGGTGATTCTGGAAAAAGATGGAACGGCAGTGATTAAGGATAATGGACGAGGTATTCCTGTTGGAATCAATGAAAAAACAGGTTTGCCGGCTGTGGAAGTGGTGTTCACGGTTTTGCATGCAGGTGGAAAATTTGGAGACGGGGGATATAAGATTTCCGGAGGTCTTCACGGTGTGGGGGCATCAGTTGTAAATGCCCTGTCAGAGTGGCTTGAGGTCACGGTAAAGGTTGATGGAAAGGTTTATAACCAGAGATATGAGCAGGGAAAGGTAATGTATCCCTTAAAGGAAACCGGTACCTGCAGAAAAAATGACACTGGAACCACGGTACAGTTTAAGCCGGACCCGGAGATTTTTGAAAAAACCTATTTCAAGGCAGATGCAATAAAAAGCCGTCTTCACGAAACGGCATATTTGAATCCGAATCTGAAAATCAATTTTATCAATAAGAGGTTTTCAGAAGAGGAGGAAGTGACTTTTCACGAGGAAGAAGGTATAAAGGCATATGTAAAGGACCTGAATAATGGAAAGGATGTTTTGCATGATGTTGTTTATTTTAAGAGGGAGTCCGAAGGAATTGAAGTGGAGGCAGCCTTTCAGTTTGTTGATGAGTTTCAGGAAAATATATTAGGCTTTTGTAATAATATCTACACCCAGGAGGGTGGAACCCACATTACCGGATTTAAGGCGAAATTTACTACCGTTATAAATCAATATGCCAGGGAACTGGGTATTCTTAAAGACAAAGATGCTAATTTTACCGGTTCTGATGTGAGAAATGGAATGACAGCAGTTATTGCTGTCAAGCATCCTGACCCAAGATTTGAGGGACAGACGAAAACAAAGCTTGACAATCCGGATGCAGGAAAAATCACATCGGAGATAACAGGGGATGAAACAGTTTTATATTTTGACAAGAATCTTGAGGACTTGAAGCTTGTTATTGGCTGTGCCGAGAAGTCAGCAAAGATTAGAAAGGCAGAGGAAAAGGCTAAGACAAATCTGCTTGTCAAGCAGAAATTTTCCATTGACAGTAACGGAAAGCTTGCAAACTGTGAGAGCAGGAACCCGGAGGAGTGCGAAGTATTTATTGTAGAGGGTGATTCCGCCGGAGGCTCTGCAAAAATGGCAAGAAACAGAAGAACCCAGGCAATCATGCCAATCAGAGGTAAAATTCTAAATGTTGAAAAGGCGAGTATTGATAAGGTCCTTGCAAATGCGGAAATTAAGACAATGATAAATGCCTTTGGATGCGGATTTTCAGAGGGCTATGGAAATGATTTTGACATATCAAAGCTCAGGTACAATAAAATTATTATCATGACTGATGCGGACGTGGACGGTGCCCACATTGATACTTTGCTTCTGACATTTTTCTACAGATTTATGCCGGACTTAATTACACACGGGCATGTGTACATTGCCATGCCGCCCCTTTACAAGGTTGTACCTAAAAAGGGTGAGGGGGTATATCTCTATGATGACAAGGCTCTTGAGAAGTATAAGAAAACCCACACAGGATTTACTTTACAGAGATACAAAGGTCTTGGTGAAATGGATGCGGATCAGCTTTGGGAGACGACACTAAATCCGGAGACGAGAATACTAAAGCAGGTTGAGATTGAGGATGGATTTATGGCGTCGGAGGTAACCAGTATGCTCATGGGAAATGATGTCCCGCCTAGGCGTAAATTTATTCATGACCACGCTCATGATGCTGAGATAGATGTATAAAATGCAGACGAAAAGTGTTTGCGGAATGGAGAAAAAATGGCTGAACAGATATTAAAAACAGAATATTCTGATTTAATGCAGAAATCATATATTGATTATGCTATGAGTGTAATTTGCCAGCGTGCCCTTCCGGATGTCAGAGACGGATTAAAACCGGTTCAGAGAAGAGTGCTTTATGCCATGGACCAGCTCGGGTTAAATTATGACAAGCCTCATAGAAAATCAGCCCGTATTGTAGGTGATACAATGGGTAAATACCATCCACACGGTGACAGCTCGATTTATGACGCATTAGTGGTACTTGAGCAGGATTTCAAAAAGGGAATGGCACTGATTGACGGACATGGAAACTTTGGTTCCATTGAAGGTGACGGAGCTGCGGCAATGCGTTATACCGAGGCAAAATTGAAAAAATTCACCCAGGATGTCTATCTTGCGGATTTGGATAAAAATGTTGTGGATTTTGTCTCAAACTTTGATGAGACGGAAAAAGAGCCTGAGGTCTTGCCTGTAAGGGTGCCGAATGTCCTTGTAAATGGTGCAGAGGGAATTGCTGTTGGTATGACCACCAGTATTCCGACACACAATCTTTCAGAAGTGATTGATGCAATGATTGCATATATGGATAATAATAAAATCACGACAGAAGAGCTTATGAAGTATGTTCAGGGACCAGATTTTCCTACAGGCGGTCTGGTTGTGAATAAGAGCGAGCTTCCTGACATTTACGAATCAGGTACGGGAAAGATAAAGCTTCGTGGCAAGGTTGAGTTTGAAAAGGCTGACAAGAAGTCGGAAAGGGATAAACTGGTTATCAGTGAAATACCCTATACCATGATAGGTGCCAATATTGGTAAATTTATTTCCGATGTCTGTGATTTGATTGAGAATAAAAAGACCCAGGATATTGTGGATATTTCAAATGAGTCCTCAAAAGAAGGGATAAGAATTGTTCTTGAATTAAAGAAAAATGCTGATGTGGAGAAGCTTAAAAATCTCCTGTATAAAAAGACAAGGCTTGAGGATACTTTTGGTGTAAATATGCTTACAATTGTGGATGGAAGACCGGAAGTACTTGGACTTAAGGGGATAATTGGAAATTGCGTGAACTTCCAGTATGAAATTCAGACAAGAAAATACACAACTCTTTTAAACAAAGAGTTAGAGCAGAAGGAAATTAAGGAAGGTCTCATAAAGGCCTGCGACATAATTGATTTAATCATTGAAATTTTGAGAGGAAGCAACAGCATTAAGGATGCCAAGGCATGCCTTGTACACGGTGATACTTCAAAAATTACCTTTAAATCAAAGGAGTCAGAGCTTTTTGCCTCAAACTTAAGCTTCACGGAAAAGCAGGCCCAGGCAATACTTGACTTGAGATTATATAAACTCATTGGACTGGAAATTCTGGCACTGCAGAAGGATTATGAAAACATCGTCAACAGGATTGCAGATTACGAGGAAATTCTTGGAAACCGCAAGGCAATGATAAAGGTTATTAAGAAAGAATTACTTGCTTACAAAAAAGAATATGGAATTCCAAGAAGAACTGTTATTGAGGACGGAAAAGAAGCAGTTGTTGAAGAAATAAAATTTGTTGAGCAGGAAATAGTATTCCTCATGGACAGATTTGGATATGCAAAAACCATTGATGTAAGTGCATATGACAGGAACAGAGAGGCTGCTGACAAGGAAAATAAATATGTTTTCAAGTGTATGAACACTGAGAAGGTCTGCATTTTTACCGATAACGGAAATCTCCACCAGGTGAAAATGGCAGATGTTCCATTTGTAAGATTTCGAGATAAGGGAACACCGATTGACAATCTCGGAAATTATGACAGCAAGGATGAAAATATAGTGTTTGTCTGTCACACATCAATGATTTCAGGCAGAAAGCTGTTGTTCACAACGGCTGATGGTATGATGAAGCTTGTGGACAGTGAGGAGTTTAATGTGTCAAAAAAGACTGTAATGGCCACAAAGCTTGCAGAAAATGACAAGCTTGTCAGTGTGGTTGTCACAAATGCCGGTGGATTAAGTGAAGTTACAATGGATTATCCGGAGGATGACATGGGACTTTCGATGCTTTCCGGCGGCTCTGATGATGAGGGCTTTATGATGCCTGATGAGGATTTTGCGTTTGGAATGGAGGATTCCGGGGAATCAGTCATTGCAGGGGAAATGTCTGCAGGAGAAGTGATTACAAATGAGATGGTTGTATTGCAGACTGAAACAGGATATTTCCTGAGATTTTCGCTGTCAGAAATTCCTGAAAAGAAAAAGGCTGCCTTGGGAGTAAAGGGAATAAAACTCACGGACAATGACCGGGTCACAAATGTATATGTAATGGACGCAGGTGACAACATGGTAATAGAATACAAGGAAAAAGAGCTTTCACTGAGAAAACTTAAGACCGCAAGAAGAGGAACAAAGGGAACCAAGGTTCGAGTTTAGCAACAGACAAATGATTATGGTAAAGGAGCAGATAAATGGCAAAGAGACTTATTGATTTAAAAAACATATCAAAATCCTATGGTAACAATCTGGTATTGGATGATTTAAATTTATATATAAGGGAAAATGAATTTTTAACACTTTTAGGGCCCAGTGGATGTGGAAAGACCACAACATTGAGGATAATAGGTGGATTTGAGCAGCCGGATTCTGGTATTGTGGAATTTGATGGGGTTGATATCACTAAGTATCCGCCAAACAAACGTCAGCTCAATACCGTATTTCAGAAGTATGCACTTTTCTCTCATATGACAATTGCGGAGAATATTGCATTCGGATTAAAAATCAAGAAAAAGAGCAAACAATATATAGATGACAAGATTAAGTATGCCTTAAAGCTTGTAAACCTTGATGGATATGAGAACAGAATGGCAGATTCCTTAAGTGGTGGACAGCAGCAGAGAATTGCAATTGCAAGGGCTGTTGTAAATGAGCCGAAGGTGCTTCTTTTAGATGAGCCTTTGGGAGCTCTTGATTTAAAGCTCAGGCAGGAAATGCAGTACGAGCTTATCAGGCTGAAAAACGAGCTTGGAATTACATTTATTTATGTTACTCATGACCAGGAAGAGGCACTTACAATGTCTGACACCATTGTTGTAATGAATCAGGGATATATACAGCAGATAGGAACGCCGGAGGACATTTATAATGAGCCTGAAAATGCCTTTGTAGCGGACTTCATCGGTGACAGTAACATTATTCCTGCCACCATGATTGAGGACAAGGTGGTTGAAATCGTGGGGACAAAATTTGCCTGTGTAGATACAGGCTTTGGAAATAATAAGCCTGTGGACGTTGTTATCAGACCAGAGGACATTGAGCTCGTTGAAAAGGACAAGGGAATCATTAATGGCAGGGTGACACATTTGATTTTCAAAGGCGTGCATTATGAGATGGAAGTAATGGCAAATGGATTTGAATGGCTTGTTCAGAGCACACGACTTGTACCTGTGGGTACGGAAGTAGGTCTTTATGTTGATCCGTTTAACATTCAGATTATGCATAAACCAGAATCAGAAGACGAGGAGGCGGTACCAATTGAAGAATAATAAATCATTAAAAAACACATTGGTTGCCGGACCATATTTAGTATGGATGGCTGCCTTTGTGATAATACCCCTTATGTTTGTTTTTTACTACGGTTTCACAAACAGGGATGGTTCATTTACATTGAATAATGTAAGGACAATTGCCCAAAAGGAGTATTATACCGCACTTTTCGCATCAGTTCTCTTTGCTGTTGTGTGTACGGTTATCTGTCTTTTGCTGGCATATCCCCTTGCACTGGTTTTAAGAAGCATGCATATGAAAAAGTCAAGCTTCATTGTATTTCTCTTTATTATGCCCATGTGGATGAACTTCCTTCTGAGAACTTATGCGTGGCAGGCAATTCTCGATTACAATGGTGTTCTTGACATGGTGATAAAGAAACTTCACCTGCCATATTTTAATATAATAAACACACCGGCGGCAATCATTCTTGGCATGGTTTATGATTTCCTGCCATTTATGGTGCTTCCGATATACAATGTGCTCATAAAAATTGATGATAACACAGTAAACGCTGCAAGGGATTTGGGGGCAACATATTTTCAGACACTTCAGAAGATTATTATCCCCTTAAGTTTTCCTGGGATTGCCAGCGGAATAATCATGGTTTTTGTGCCGGCACTTACAACCTTTGTTATCTCAGATATTCTTGGTGGTGGAAAAATATTACTTATTGGAAATATAGTGGAAAACAAGGTTAAGGCAGACAATCTGAATCTGGGGGCAGGACTTTCACTTGTGCTTATGATATTTATTCTTCTTAATATGATGTTCACGGCAAAATATGATAAGGGCGAAGGAGGCAGCGTACTGTAATGAAAAATGCAATGAAAAAAATTTATCTCGGTCTTATCATTTTGTTTTTGTACCTTCCAATAGGTGTGCTTATTGTGGCATCTTTTAATGACTCAAAGCTTTTGGGTACATGGAAGGGCTTCACATTTAAGTGGTATAAACAGTTTTTTGAAAATAAGGCAATTATGGATGCACTTAAAACAACACTGGTTTTGGCTGTTATTTCAGCCTTTGCAGCCACCGTGATTGCGCTTGTGGCCTGCTTTACAATGAATAAAATGCGAAATGGAATAAAGGCAGTTATCATGAGCATCACAAATATTCCAATGTTAAATGCAGAAATCGTGACAGGTCTTGCATTTATGCTCCTCTTTGTGGGAATTGGAGTGTCTCTCAGCTTTACAACAGTTTTGATTGCACACATTACATTTTGTATTCCATATGCTGTGTTAAGCATAATGCCTAAAATAAAGCAGATTGACAAGAGTATGTATGAGGCTGCACTTGATTTGGGTGCATCTAGAACCCAGGCATTTTTTAAGATAACACTTCCAGACATTATGCCGGGAGTTTTATCGGGATTCTTTTTATCATTTACAATGTCCCTTGATGACTTTATTATTACTCATTTCACAAGGGGCTCTGGCTTTGATACCTTATCCACAAAGATTTACACAGAAGTAAGAAAGGGTATCAAACCGGAAATGTATGCATTATCCACACTTTTGTTTGTTACGGTGTTTGTTCTGCTTTTATTGATAAACAAGGCACCGGCACAGAAAAAGGTGGTAACGAAGAATTCAGAAATAAGAGGAAAAGTTTTCCTGGGAGCGGCGGCAGTTCTTGCTGCAGTCCTGGTTATTGCAAGTGTGAAATATGCATTTACGGACCTTTTGTTTGCAAATACCTCAGGAAAAGTTGTTACGGTGTATAACTGGGGTGAATATATTGACCCTGAAGTAATAGAGATGTTTGAAAGAGAAACAGGGTATACAGTAAATTATGAGGAATTTGAAGTGAATGAGGAAATGTATACCATTGTTGCAAAGGGTGCAAGAAAATATGACGTCATTTGTCCATCGGATTATATGGTACAGAAAATGATTGAAAATGATTTACTTTGCGAACTGAATTATGACAATATACCTTACGCATCAAACATTGGAAAGCAGTATTACGAAAGTGCCGAGGGCTTTGACCCTGGAAATAAGTACTGTGTGCCTTATTGCTGGGGAACTGTTGGAATCATGTACAACAAAAAAATGGTTAAGGAGCCTGTGGACAGCTGGGAAATATTGTTTAACCCTAAATATAAAAATCAGATACTTATGCAGAACAGTGTAAGAGACGCCTTTTGCGTGGGACTTGCCTATCTTGGATATGACATAAATACCCTTAACGAGGATGAGATAAAAGAGGCCACTGATTTGTTAATAAAACAGAAGCCACTGGTTCAGGCATATGTTGTCGACCAGGTCAGAGACAAGATGATAAAGAATGCAGCGGCATTGGGGGTAATTTATTCAGGTGAGGCAATCTATATGCAGAGAGAAAATCCTGACCTTGAATATGTGGTTCCAAAGGAAGGTTCAAACGTGTGGATTGACGGATGGGTAATACCTAAAAATTGTGAAAATAAAGAAGGGGCGGAGGCATGGATTAACTTCATGTGCAGACCTGACGTGGCACTCATGAATTTTGAGTATATTACATATTCAACACCAAATGAGGCAAGCAGGGAATTAATTGAGGACGATGAAATCAGAAACAGTAAAATAGCATTTCCAGGTGAAGATATTCTGAAAAGATGTGAGGTTTACAAATACCTTGGTATTGAAGGAGATAAATTATACGATAAGTACTGGACAAAGGTGGGAGCTGAGTGATGGATTTTAACGAGGCAAAAAAACTGGTTTATGCAGAAAAGATAATGAGTGACAAGCTTACAACGGACAATGTAAAGGCACTGATGAAGGAACTTTTATTTAATCCTGACAGTATGAAAATCATTCACATATCCGGTACAAATGGAAAAGGTTCCACCTCGGCATATCTCACTCAGATTCTTATTGAGGCAGGATGCAGGGTGGGAAGGTTTTCATCCCCGGCGGTATTTGATTATCTTGAAATATTTACGATTAATAATGAGAGAATGTCAGAAAAGGATTATGCAGACTGTGTTTCAAAGGTAATGGAAAAGGTGGATGTGCTTAAGAATACATACACGTTTTCGGCATTCGAGCTTGAAGTGGCAATAGCATTGACATATTTTTACGATTCGGAATGCGATTTTGTCATTATGGAAACAGGAATGGGTGGAACACTTGATGCCACCAACTTTATTGAAAACACATTACTCAGCATAATTACTTCGGTGGGAATGGACCATATGCAGTTTTTGGGGAGTACCCTTGAAAAAATTGCGGCAAACAAGGCAGGAATCATTAAAAGGGATTCTGTGGTGATATCGGCTCTCCAGGAGAAAACTGCCTTAGAAGTAATTAAGAATAAGGCACGGGACATGAATGCAGAGTTTATTCCGGTCAATGAAGTTTCAGGGGTGAAATATTCAGAGGAAGCCACATTTATGAAATATATCACTGCTGACGGTGAAATGTTTGAAGTAAGCACAAAAATGCCCGGGTGCTTTCAATGTCTTAATATACCAAATGCAATTGAGGCTGCCTGGTATCTGAAAAAGGCTGGCTACAATATCAGAAAAGAAAATATTGTCACCGGAATAATGAATACCCGCTGGCCCGGAAGGTTTGAAAAAATTAATTCCCATCCTGATTTTTACATTGACGGAGGGCATAACAGGGCAGCAGCGGAAAATATAAGAAAGACCCTTGAAATATATTTTACAAATAAGAAAATAATATATATAATAGGTGTATTGGCAGATAAGGATTATGAAGGAGTGCTTGAAATTACTGCGGATTTTGCGGAAAAAATTTTTACCGTTACCCCAACGGAAAATAAAAGGGCATTGGATGGTAAGATTTTGGCGGAATGTGCGGCAAAGTACAATAATAATGTGCTGTTTGTTCCTGAGATAGGTGAGGCAGTTGAGCTTGCGTTAGCGGAGGCAGGAGATGATGGCATTGTTTTGAGCTTTGGCTCACTGTCATATTTAGGAAAAGTGAAGTCTATGGTAAATTCTATAATGGAGAAAAGATATGGTAGATAAGAATAAAATTGAGCAGGCTGTTAAGCTTCTTTTAGAAGGAATAGGTGAAGACACAAACAGAGAAGGTCTTATTGACACTCCACAGAGGGTGGCAAGAATGTATGAGGAGATATTTGAAGGTCTTGATAAGGACCCTCAGGAACATTTGAAGAAAACATTTACAAGTGCTTCAAGTGACATGGTAATTGAAAAAGACATTCCATTTTATTCAACCTGTGAACATCATTTATTGCCATTTTACGGAGTGGTTCACATCGGATATATTCCTAAGGGAAAAGTAGTCGGACTCAGCAAATTGGCAAGAACTGTTGAGGTTTTTGCAAGAAGGCCACAGATTCAGGAACAGATGACAGGTCAGATTGCAAATGCCATAATGGAAAATCTTGACCCGGCAGGTGTAATTGTTGTTGTTGAGGCTGAACATATGTGTATGACAATGCGAGGCGTTAAAAAGCCGGGAAGTAAGACGGTAACATTTTGTGCACTTGGAACCTTTTGGGAAAATGAAGTGCTTAAGAAAACAGTTATGGACTGTATAACATAAGGGATTACAGTATTTTATACAGTACTTGTTTATCGCTGGAGAAAAACTGTGAAAATAGGAAATAGAGAATTTGATTTGGATAACAGATGTTATGTAATGGGCATTTTGAATTGTACTCCGGATTCTTTTTCTGATGGTGGAAAATTTAATGACATTGACAGGGCATTAAAGCATGTTGAGGAAATGATATCAGATGGAGCTGATATAATAGACATTGGCGGAGAGTCAACTAGGCCGGGATACACCCTTATTTCTGATGAGGAGGAAATAGAGAGAGTTGTTCCCGTCATTGAAAAGGTCAAGGCTAACTTTGACATTGGGATTTCTGTGGATACCTATAAAAGTCAGGTGGCAAAGGCAGCAGTGCAGGCTGGCGCAGACCTTATAAATGACATATGGGGCTGTAAATACGACAGAAAAATTGCAGATGTGATTGCAAAATATGATGTTCCATGTTGTCTGATGCACAACAGGAACATTGAAGAAAAGCCTTACAGGTCGGATATTATGGAGGAGATGAAAATTGACCTAAAGGAGTGTGTGGACATTGCCTTAAATGCCGGAGTTGGCAGGGATAAGATAATTCTTGATCCGGGAATTGGATTTGGAAAGACTCTGGAAAATAACCTTACGGTTATGAAGAGAGTTTCGGAATTAAAAGAAATGGGATTCCCTCTATTACTTGGAACCTCAAGAAAATCCATGATTGGACTTACACTTAATCTGCCGGCAGGAGAGCGAGTTGAGGGGACACTGGTGACAACTGTCATGGGCGTAATGAGTGGATGTTCTTTTGTGAGGGTTCATGACGTAAAAGAGAATAAACGTGCGGTAATGATGACAGAGGCTATTTTGATGGCAAGGTAAAACATGATTCGAAAAAAATCCTGTATGGAGGTTTGTGAACAATGGATAAAATAATAATAAAAGATTTGGAAGTATACGGAAAACATGGAGTTTTACAGGAAGAAAATGTTTTAGGACAGAAATTCCTTGTAAGTGCAGAGATTTTGATCAGTACCAGAAAAGCAGGAATTACAGATGCCATTGAGCTTTCCGTGAATTATGCAGAGGTTTGTAAATTTATCAATGAATTTATGAGAAAGCATGTCTTTAATCTGATTGAGGCTGCAGCAGAGAATCTTGCCCTCGGATTGTTTACAAAATTCAGTGAAATAAGAGATGTTAAAATAACAATAAAAAAGCCATGGGCACCTATTGGTCTGCCTTTGGATTATGTTGCGGTGGAAATTGAGAGAAAATGGCACAGGGCATATGTGGCTTTGGGGTCAAATATGGGAGATAAGCTTCTGTATCTTGAAAATGCAGTTAAGTCCATTGAAAATGACCCGAGCTGCAAGCTGCTTAAAATTTCGGATATTATTGTCACAGAACCATATGGACCTGTGGAACAGGATGACTTTATGAATGGCTGTATGATGATTGATACGCTTTATACACCACAGGAGCTCTTAAGATTTCTACAAAAGCTTGAGCAGGAGGCGAACAGGGTAAGAGAGGTGCATTGGGGACCGCGAACCCTTGACCTTGACATATTGTTGTATGACGATTTGGTTACGACGGATGATGAGTTGACAATACCACATCCTGAAATGCACAAGAGAGCCTTTGTTTTGGAACCATTAAAGCAGATTGCACCAAATGCCATACATCCTTTATTAAATCAGAGAATAAGGGATTTGATATAGTCTTTTAAGTACGTGGAGGAATATATGAAGTTAGATTTAAACGAGATAAGACAGCAGATTGATACAGTTGATGCCTCTATGGTTGAGTTGTTTGAAAAGAGAATGGAGCTTTGCAAAAATGTTGCCCTGTATAAAATAGAGAATAATAAAAATGTTTTCGATAAGCAGCGTGAGCTTGAAAAAATAGAAAAAGTTGTATCTCTGGCTGGCAGTGAATTTAATAAGAAGGGCGTTGAGGAGCTTATTACACAGATAATGTCAATAAGCAGAAAGCTTCAATATCAGCTTTTAGCAGAGAATGGCATGGGAATGGAGATACCGTTTTCAAAGGTTTCCGGTATCAGAAAAGAAAATGTAAAGGTAGTTTATCAGGGAGTTCCAGGTGCATATAGTCATCAGGCAATGATAAATTATTTTGGGAAAGACGTTGATAATTTCAATGTTAAGTCATTCAGGGAAGCAATGGAGTGTATCAGGGATGGATTGGCTGATTATGCGGTGCTCCCAATTGAGAATACAACGGCGGGAATAGTAAATGACACCTATGATTTGTTAGTGGAATTTGACAATTGCATAGTTGACCAGACAGATGTTGTGGTGAGACACGCGCTTCTCGGAACAATGGATGCAACAATTGATGATATTAAGGTAGTATATTCACATCCCCAGGGGCTTATGCAGTGCAATGATTTTTTGGAGGAGCACAGGGACTGGCAGCAGATTGCACAGCCTAATACTGCAGGAAGTGCAAAAAAAGTTTTAGAAGAAAATCTTAAATCCCAGGCAGCCATTGCAAGCATGGAGGCAGCGGAGATTTATGGACTAAAGGTTCTAAAAGAGAATATAAATTATAATAGCGAGAATACAACAAGATTTATCATTGTTGCAAAAAATAAGATTTATTGCGAAAATGCCGGAAAGGTAGGAATTTGCTTTGAAATCCCACATGAGAGCGGTTCACTTTACAACCTTTTATCACATTTTATTTACAATGGATTAAATCTTACAAAAATAGAATCAAGACCAATTAAGGAAAAGAGCTGGGAATATCGTTTCTTTGTTGAATTTGATGGAAATTTTGATGACCCGGGAACAAAAAATGCCATAAGAGCCGTAAATGAAGAAGCTAGCAGTTTGAAGATATTGGGGAACTTTTAGAAGGAGGAAATGAGTTTTTTATGACATATCAGTTATTTGCAGCCATTGATGTAGGTTCATATGAACTGGAAATGAAAATATTTGAATTATCGCAGAAAAAGGGGATAACCTTGCTAAATCACGTCAGGCATGTGATTGAGATTGGAAAAGACACTTATGTCACAGGAAGGGTTGATTTTAAGCATATTGACGAGGTGTGCGAGATTCTTTATGATTTCACAAAGATTATGCGTGAATACCATGTTGAAAAATACGTGGCGTATACAACGAGCTCGATTAGGGAAGCTGGAAACAGGGACATCATTCTGGACAGAATTCGGGTAAAGACGGGTCTTAATATAAATGTATTAAGCAACTCAGAGCAGAGGTTTCTGGGTTATAAAGCCTTGTCTGTTAAACCCGAATTTTTTTCGTATATCCAGGAGGGAACAGCCATAGTTGACGTTGGGGCAGGCAGTATTCAGATTTCACTGTTTGATAAGGATTCCCTTGTCACAACCCAGAATATTAAACTTGGCTCCTTAAGGATTAGAGAGCTTTTATATAAACTGAGCACGGACAGGGAACATTTTAACAGACTTATTGAGGAACTCATAAATAATGATATACAGACCTTTAAGAAATTATATTTAAAGGATAGGAGCATTAAAAATATTATTGCCATGGGAGATTACATCGGATATTTTGCAAAAAAGCAGGGCGAAATGTGTGATTACATGCTGCGTGAGCAGTTCCTAAAGCGTTTTGATTCACTTATGTCTAAGGGCTCGGAAGAGATTTCCATGGAGCTTGACATTACGGAAGAGCAGGCATCAATATTAATTCCCTGTGTTCAGGTATTTAAGCGGCTTATTGAAGAGACGGAGACCACAAACGTCTGGTTTGCAGGACTTGATTTGTGTGACGGTATTGCTGCGGACTATAGTATTTCAAATAAAATAATTAAGGTTAATCACAACTTTAATGATGACATTTTGCATGCAGCAAGAATTATTTCCAAGAGATATAAGGCAAATCAGAATCATATAGCAATACTTGAAAAAAATGTGCTTACCATATTTGACGCAATGAAAAAGTATCATGGACTGGGAGAAAACGAGCGGTTGTTTTTACAGCTTGCGGCTATTTTGCACGACTGTGGAAAATATATAAGCATGAGCCAGCTGGGAGAGGCTTCCTACAATATCATCATGGCGACAGAGATCATTGGATTATCCCACAGACAGCGGGAAATTGTTGCAAATGTGGTAAAACATAATACAGAAGACTTTTTCGATGACCCGGAATCCATATATGAGAATGAGGATAATGACTCGATGACAGTTATTAAACTTGTGGCAATACTTCGTGTGGCAAATGCAATGGATAGAAGCCACAAGCAGAAATTTAAGGACTCAAAGGCTGTAATAAAAGGCGATAATCTTATAATTACAACCTATCAAAAGGATGATATAACCCTGGAAAAGGGACTGTTTTCAAAAAAAGCGGAGTTTTTTGAGGAAGTGTATGGTATAAAACCGATTTTGAAGCAGAAGAAGGATGCATAAAATTTGTTTTACTAGGAGGACGAATATGAACCAGGAATATAAAAAGACAGAATATTTTATGAATCGTGAACTTAGCTGGCTGCAGTTTAATGAGAGAATTCTTTTGGAGGCAAAGGATAAAAGCAATCTCTTATTTGAAAGAATGAAGTTTTTAAGTATTACAGCTTCAAATCTTGATGAATTTTTTATGGTCAGAGTGGCATCTTTAAAGGATATGGTGGATGCAAAGGTTACAAAGCAGGATTTATCAGGAATGAAGCCAAAGGAACAGCTTTCAGAAATAATAGAGCAGACCCACGAATTTATGGGAAGACAGTATAATACTTATGGAAGGTCTCTGCTGCCTTTGCTTGAGAAAGAGGGCTTAAAGATTGTTTCACATTATGAGCAGTTGTCAGAAAAACAGAGTGAGTTTGTGGACAAATATTTTGATGAGATAATTTACCCTATTCTCACACCAATGGCGGTGGATTCAGCAAGACCTTTTCCACTTATCAGAAATAAATCCATAAACATTTGCGTTTGTTTAAAGGATAAGGATGAGGGAAAATTTGCAACTGTGCAGGTGCCTCAGGTGGTCAGCCGTATTGTGGAGCTTCCTTCCATAGATGGTAAAGAGGTTATTCTGTTAGAACAGATAATAGAAAAAAACATAGATAAGCTATTTAGCAATCACAAGGTTTTGTGTGCATTTCCTTACCGTGTGACAAGAAATGCGGATATGAATATTGATGAGGATGATGCTTCGGATTTGCTTGAAGAAATTGAAAAGCAGGTTAAGAAGAGACAGTGGGGGGATACCATTAGACTGGAAGTGGAGGAAAAGTGTGACAAGAGGATAATAAAGTTTCTTAAGCAGGAACTTGATGTAAATGAAAATGCCATTTACAAAATAAATGGGCCTCTTGATTTGACATTCTTGATGAAGCTTTATGGAATAGAAGGCTTTGAAAAGTTAAAGGATGAGAAATATATTCCGGTGCAGTCAGCAAGAGTAAATGATGAGGAGGATATTTTCACACAGATTAGCAGGGGAGATATTTTACTTCACCATCCCTATGAGTCCTTTGACCCTGTTGTCAATTTTATTAAGCAGGCAGCAGAGGATGAGAATGTACTGGCAATAAAGCAGACACTTTACAGGGTAAGTGGAAATTCACCTATTATCGCTTCTCTGGCAAAGGCGGCTGAAAACGGAAAACAGGTCACTGTTTTGGTGGAATTAAAGGCCAGATTTGATGAGGAAAACAATATTCAGTGGGCTAAGAAGCTTGAAAAGGCAGGCTGCCATGTAATTTACGGTCTTGTGGGACTCAAAACCCACAGTAAAATAACAATGGTGGTGAGAAGAGAAGAAGAGGGCATTAAGAGATATGTTCATTTGGGAACAGGAAACTATAATGATGCCACTGCAAAATTATACACAGACATGGGACTTATGACCTGCAATGAGGCAATTGGAGAGGATGCAACCGCTGCCTTCAATATGATTTCAGGATACAGTGAGCCAAAGCAGTGGAAAAAATTATCCCTTGCGCCATACTGGCTTAGAAACAGATTTTTATACCTTATTAACAGGGAAATTAAGTATGCAAAGGAAGGAAAAGAGGCATTTATCACTGCAAAAATGAATTCACTTTGTGACAAGGAGATTATCGCTGCCCTTTATGAGGCATCATGCGCGGGAGTGGAAATTAATCTCATTGTCAGGGGAATATGCTGCCTGAAAACAGGAATTTCAGGGGTTAGCGAAAATATCCATGTCAGGTCTATTGTGGGAACCTTCTTAGAGCACAGCCGAATATTTTATTTTGCTAACGGAGGAAATACAGAGGTTTATATGGCAAGTGCGGACTGGATGCCGAGAAATCTCGATAAGCGAGTTGAAATATTATTCCCGGTAGAGGATGAAAATATAAAGGAAGAAGTAATAGAAATATTAAATATACAGCTGAATGACACATTGAAAGCTCATATTCTTGTGGGAGATCACTACGAAAAAGTGGATAAAAGGGGAAAAGAGCCTTTATCTTCACAGATGTATTTTTGTGAGCAGGCAAGGGCAAGAAGAAAAAAGAATGATGGAGCAGACAACAGATTATTTACTCCCAGAGAAAAAATGTAATTGCATTGATTTTTAATAAAAATATTATTATAATATTCTGAAAATAATACGAAGTGTAAAACAAGAGAGCTGAGGCGATACGATGGAATACGAAAAAACTACTAAAGAAGATAATGTGAGAATGGTTGATGGACATATGGTTAAGAATGAGGCGGATTATGATAATCCATTCTTTTTGTATGAAAGGCTTATAAAGTGTATCCACCAATACCATCCTTCTACAGATACATCCCTTGTATACAAGGCGTATCAGACAGCATACAATGCTCATGAGGGACAAAAAAGAAAGTCTGGCGAGCCATATATAATTCACCCTGTATCAGTTGCCATAATTCTGGCTGAGCTGGAGCTTGATAAGGAAACTATTGTGGCAGGGCTTTTGCATGATGTGGTGGAAGACACTGCCATGACAATAGAAGATGTGGCAAAGCAGTTTGGCGATGAGGTTGCACTGCTTGTGGATGGGGTCACAAAGTTAACACAGATTTCCTATGAACAGGATAAGGTGGAGCTTCAGGCAGAAAATCTCAGAAAGATGTTTCTGGCCATGGCAAAGGATATACGAGTAATCTTAATCAAGCTCGCGGACAGACTTCACAATATGCGTACCATGGAGTATCAAAAGCCGGAAAAACAGATTGAAAAATCAAGAGAAACAATGGAGATTTATGCTCCAATCGCTCAGCGTCTCGGTATTTCCAAAATTAAAATTGAACTTGATGATTTGGCACTGCAATACCTTAAGCCTGAGGTGTATGCGGAACTGAATGAAAAAATTGAAATAAAGAAATCAAGAAGAGAGAAGTTTATTCAGGAAATTGTAGGTGAAGTTAAGGAAGGAATAAAAAAGGCAGGAATAGAGGGTAAGGTTGACGGTCGTGTCAAGCACCTTTTTAGTGTATACAGAAAAATGGTTAATCAGAATAAGACTCTGGACCAGATTTATGATTTGTTTGCAGTAAGAATAATTGTTGACTCTGTAAAGGACTGTTATGCGGCTCTTGGAATTATTCACGAGATGTATAAACCAATACCGGGAAGATTTAAGGATTACATTGCTATGCCTAAACCAAATATGTATCAGTCCTTACATACAACACTTATCGGACCTGCAGGGCTTCCCTTTGAAATACAGATTCGTACCTTTGAGATGCACAGGACCGCTGAGTACGGTATTGCAGCCCATTGGAAATACAAGGAAAATATAGAAGGTAAAAACACAAAGGAAACAGAGGAAGAAAAATTGAGCTGGCTCAGACAGATTCTTGAGTGGCAGAGGGATATGTCAGACAACAGGGAATTCATGAGCCTGCTTAAGAGTGATTTGGATTTGTTTTCTGAAAATGTTTTCTGTTTTACACCAAGTGGGGACGTCATGAACCTTCCTCACGGCTCAACGCCAATTGACTTTGCTTATGCAATACACAGTGCGGTTGGAAATAAGATGGTTGGAGCAAGGGTCAATGGTAAGATGGTGCCTATTGATTATCAGATTCAGAATGGCGACCGCATTGAGATTATCACATCCCAGAACTCAAAGGGACCGAGCAGGGACTGGCTCGCAATAGTTAAGAGTACTCAGGCAAAGAATAAAATTAATCAGTGGTTCCGCTCGGAGCTTAAGGAAGACAATATTGCCAAGGGAAAGGAAATGCTTGAGAAGTATTGTAAATCCAAGTCAATCGTTATCAGTGACCTTATGAAGACGGAGTTTACTGATAGTGTTATGAGAAAATATGGCTTCAGGGACTGGGATTCAGTTCTGGCTGCCATTGGTCACGGTGGACTTAAGGAAGGTCAGATTGTAAATAAACTCATAGAGGAATATGAGAAAAAACACAAGAAGGAAGTCACTGATGAAGAGATTCTTGAGGCTGTTTCAAATGCAAAGGAAAAGCCGGCGGTTTCCAAGTCAAAGGGAGGAATTACCGTAAAGGGAATCCATGATGTGGCTGTGAGATTTTCAAAATGCTGCAGCCCTGTTCCGGGAGATGAGATTGTCGGATTTATTACCAGAGGCCGAGGGGTTTCCATTCACAGAACAGACTGCGTAAATATTCTGTCCATGCCTGAAATAGAGAGAAGCAGAATCATTGAGGCAGAATGGCAGAAGTGCGATGAGACCGTTAAAGAAAAATACATGGCCGAAATCAAAATTTATGCAAACAACAGAACAGGTATCCTTGCAGATCTTTCGAAGATTACCACAGAGAGATTTATTGATGTCACAAGCATGAATGTGAGAACAAATAAGCAGGGGCTTGCCACAATTTCAATGGCATTTGAGATTGGAAGTGTTGAGGAATTGAACAAATTAATAGACAAAATGAGAAACGTTGAAAGTATAATTGATATAGAAAGAAATTAGGATTTGAAATATGAAAATAGTTGTTAAGAGAATGGTGGTTGGGCCAGTATGCACAAATTGTTACATTGTCAGAAGAAGTGAAAGTAACAAAGCAGTGATTGTTGACCCGGGAGAAGATTTTCAGAAAATAAAGGGATATATTGAAAACGATAAGCTCGAACCGATTGGAATATTGCTGACACATGGACATTTTGACCATATTGGAGCAGCGGATGAGCTGAAGAGGCAATATGGCATAAAGATATATGCCTATGAGGATGAAAAGGATATTGTAAATTCTGATTTGAATCTTGGTGGAATGTTCGGATGTCCGGCAGGATGTGATGTGGATTTCTTTGTGAAAGAGGGAGAGAAAATAGTCCTTGATGAAATGGAGTTTGAGGTTATTCACACTCCGGGACACACAAAGGGAAGCTGTTGCTTTTTGCTGAGAAATGAAAAACTTTTGTTTAGTGGAGATACACTTTTTGAGGGCTCTCACGGAAGAACCGATTTTCCAACAGGAAGTCAGAGCCAGATAATCAGGTCAATAACAGAAAAGTTATTAGTTCTTGATGAGGATGTCAAGGTATATCCGGGACATGAATATGAAACAAACATAGGAAACGAGAAAAAATATTATGCTTTTTATTGATTACAGGAATAAAGTGGATTTTGAATATGACATTCAGGGAATAATCAGGTCCTTTTATCCGGGAGAGGAAACTGTCACAAACAGGGAAGAGAGAAGAAGTGAGGCGAGACTTCTGATTGTATGCGACTTTTCTGATGATAAAATGAGCCTCATACTGTATGAAGGAAATAACAAAATAGACGAAGCAGTTTTTGAAACCGCAAAGGATTTAAATGGAGCTTATGACCGGAAGGAAACAAAGAACATCTTAAAGAGAAAGCTTTATGATTTGTTTAGGGGATATACTAAAAAGGAGCTCTTGTGGGGAACCTTGTCGGGAATCAGACCTACAAAAATCACGTCAGCACTCTTGGAGTCAGGGATGAAAAAGGATGCTGCCATAGAGTACATGAAGGAAAATTATTACCTCTCAGAAGTGAAGGCTGCTGAATGTGTAAATATTTCTGAGACTGAGCTTAAAATACTAAAGAAAGTGGATTATGAGAATGCTTACAGTCTTTATGTCGGCATACCGTTTTGTCCAAGCACATGTCTGTATTGTTCATTCACATCATATCCACAGGGCAGTTATAAAAATAAAATAGATGGTTATTTAGATGCTTTGTGTAAAGAAATAGAAGCTGTAAGTGATATGCTTAAGGATAAGGAAATTGCAACCATTTATGTGGGAGGAGGCACTCCAACCACGCTGGAACCGTATCAGCTTGAGAGATTACTTAGCTGCATTTGCAATGTATATGATGTGTCAAGGCTTTCTGAGTTTACCGTGGAGGCAGGGAGACCGGACAGTATAACACGGGAAAAGCTTGAGGTTATCAAAAAATATGGGGTAACCAGAATTTCAATTAATCCTCAGACCATGAAAGAGGAAACCCTAAAGGTGATAGGACGCCATCACAATGTGGAGCAGTTTAAAAATGCGTATGCGCTGGCAAGAGAGGTTGGATTTGACAATA
Organism: Lachnospiraceae bacterium; assembly: GCA_050309585.1. Taxonomy (GTDB): domain Bacteria; phylum Bacillota; class Clostridia; order Lachnospirales; family Lachnospiraceae; genus Bovifimicola. The sequence continues at coordinate 4,182 of JBNRML010000007.1, read as the reverse complement.
TAAATATGGATTTTATTTTAGGGCTTCCGGGTGAAGATAAGTCGGATGTTGAAAACAGTATGAATGAGGTTCTTAAGATGAAGCCGGACAGTCTTACCATTCACTCACTGGCTGTTAAGAGAGCGGCAAGGCTTAATATTTTTAAGGACAAGTATAAGGACTACTCCTTTAATAACAGTGAAGAGATAATGGAGGTCACCAAAAATGCAGCTGCTAAGCTTGAACTTTTGCCATATTATCTTTACAGACAGAAGAATATGACAGGAAATCTGGAAAATGTAGGTTATGCAAAAAAAGGAAAAGAGGGAATTTATAATATTCTCATTATGGAGGAAAAGCAGACCATTGCAGCCTGTGGTGCCGGAGCATCAACCAAGGTGGTATTTCCGGGTGGTGAGCGTATAGAAAGAGTAGAGAATGTAAAGGATGTTGACCTTTATATTGAGAGAATTGACGAGATGATTGACAGAAAAAGAAAATACTTTTGCGTATAAAGGATGGTGAATCCATGGAGATTGTTGAATTTGATGGTATGCCCGAATTAATCCAGCATGGAATATGTGTAAGTAATCTGGCTTATAATATAGCAAGAGAGCTTAAATTGAATGAGAAATACTGCAAGATGCTTGCGATGGCAGGCCTGGTTCATGACATAGGTAAAATCAAAGTATATACATACATATACGGAGATGAAGATGATAAACTGACTGTTGAAAAATTGAGATATATCAGGATGCATTCTGAGTTGGGATATGATATACTAAAAAATGCTGAATTTGATGATGATGTTTTGGAAGCTGTTTTGTATCACCATGAGAACTTTGACGGTTCAGGATATCCGGGGAATCTCGTTGGGGAAAACATTCCCATGAGTGCAAGAATATTGAGGGTGTGCGATGTATTTGCAGCACTCACTTCTGATAGAACTTATAGAAAAGCTTTTGATATTGATACAGCAATTGAACTGATGATTGATGAAGTAAAAAATTTTGATATGCAGATATTTTTAGCTTTTATGAGAGTTATTCACAATAATGACATAAATAAGATAGCAGGAAAGGAAGAGAGTTAAATGGCAGAATCAATGAAGGGACTGAAAAGAAGTCACAGATGTACGGAAGTATCAAATAAGAATATAGGGGATACAGTTACCGTGATGGGCTGGGTAGCTAAGAGAAGAAATCTTGGAAGTCTTATTTTTGTGGATTTAAGGGACAGAAGCGGTATTCTTCAGATTGTATTTGATGAAAAGGATGTAAGTGCAGAGGGATTCGCAAAGGCGGAAACAATAAGAAATGAGTTTGTTATTGCTGTAGAGGGACGCGTTGAAAAACGTGAAGGTGCAATAAATGAAAACCTCGCAACAGGTGATATTGAGATAAGGGCTACATCATTAAGAATTTTATCAGAGGCTCAGACACCTCCGTTTCCGGTAGAAGATGGTGTGACTGTAAAGGATGAATTGAGATTAAAATATCGTTATCTTGATTTGAGAAGACCTCACATTCAGAAGAATCTCATTATGAGAAGCCAGGTGACAACACTGGTGCGCTCATTTATGGCTGAAGAGGGATTCCTTGAAATTGAGACACCGATACTTACAAAGAGTACTCCGGAGGGAGCAAGGGATTATCTGGTGCCAAGCCGTATTCATCCGGGAAATTTCTATGCATTGCCACAGTCACCTCAGCTTTTCAAACAGCTGTTAATGTGCTCAGGCTATGACAGATATCTTCAGATTGCAAAATGCTTCAGGGATGAGGATTTAAGGGCTGACAGGCAGCCGGAATTTACACAGATTGATATGGAATTATCATTTGTGGACGTGGATGATGTCATTGATGTTAATGAAAGACTTTTGGCAAAACTCTGGAAGGAAATTCTCGGAGTGGAGATTAAAACTCCATTTAAGAGAATGACATGGCAGGAAGCAATGGACAGATTTGGTTCAGACAAGCCTGATACAAGATTTGGATTTGAGTTAAGGAACATTTCAGATATAGTTAAGGATTGCGGATTTGCAGTATTTACAGGTGCCCTTGAAAACGGAGGCTCAGTTCGTGGCATTAATATCAATGGACAGGGCTCAATGCCAAGAAAGAAAATTGACGCACTTGTGGAATTTGCAAAGGGATACGGTGCAAAGGGACTTGCATATCTGGTGATAAACGAAGATGGAACATATAAGTCATCTTTTGCAAAATTCATGACAGAGGATGAATTAAGTGCCATTGTTGATAGAATGGAAGGAAAACCGGGAGATTTACTTTTATTCGCGGCAGACAAGAATAAAATTGTTTACAATGTGCTTGGCGCCCTCAGATGTGAAATTGCATCAAACCTTGGAATGCTTGACAAGGATACCTACAATTTCCTCTGGATTACAGAGTTCCCACTTTTTGAGTACTCTGAAGAAGAGGAAAGATTTGTTGCAATGCACCATCCATTCACAATGCCTATGGAGGAGGATATCGATTTCATTGAATCAGATCCGGGAAGAGTTCGTGCAAAGGCTTATGATATCGTGTTAAATGGAACTGAGCTTGGTGGAGGAAGTGTGAGAATACATCAGGATGACATTCAGGAGAGAATGTTTAGGGCTTTAGGGTTTACTACTGAAGAAGCTTATGAAAAATTTGGTTTCCTCTTAAATGCCTTCAAATATGGAGTTCCGCCACACGCAGGACTGGCATTTGGTCTTGACAGACTTATTATGCATATGGCAAAAGAGGATAATATCAGAGATGTCATTGCATTTCCAAAGGTTAAGGATGCATCATGCCTTATGACGGATGCACCAAACGTAGTTGAACCTAAGCAGTTAGAGGAACTTTATATTGCCACGGTGCCGGTTGAAGAGTAAAGAACATTGGGGCATAATTTGGGGCGTAATTAGGGGCGTATCGCACTTGCGATGCGCCCCTAATTTATGTCCTAAAATTATGCCCTGAACTCATGATTCAGATTTATGCCGGAAATTTATGTTTATCCGGACATGTAAATATCGCCATAGAATGTGCGTATGAGCCCAAAGCTAAATATTATAACCTATCTGGTATAGCTCGACTGGCATAACTCAACTGATATAACCAAAATGAGGGTGAGAGAAGTTCTCATCTACCCAAATCTTATATTTTCTTTAATTGGGTAGAATTTTCCCTGTTTAAGACTCCCACTTACCACTCCACACTCCACACAAATATGAAAATATGGTATCTGTTCAGAGACAACCTCGAAAACTGTCGTTTTCTCGGTGTGGCGTATCCGCCAAATATATTTTTATAGTTAAACGTTCGCGAATGCAAGCATTCATCACGTTTAACTGTAAAAATATGCCTGGCTCTGAACAGATACAAAATAAGTATATAAGAAATTGTGCAATATTTGCGCAATTTGTCTATATTTAACAAAAATGTAAAAATTGATTTGTCGAATATTGTTGGATATTATATTGTGATAAATTTTATATTGGGGATAGTCTACCCATTTTTAGGAAACAGGTGGTGAAATAGTTGTTTACAAAGGACGTAAACGAGGTTAAAAGTAGCAAGACAGGATATTATCCGACAATTAACTGCCTTTACAGTATGATTCCCAGGGAAACAAGGGAGCATATGGAAAGAGTTGGAAAATATTCAGAAGATTTTTACAGATTTATTCGTGTTTATCATGAAGACAAATTAAGGGAAGAACTCGGAGAGGACTTTGAAAATTACAGTCAACAGTTATTTCGCTATTATGATATTGGTAGAATATATATACCATTTGCTGTGCTTAACAAGGTGGAAAAGCTTACAGATGAGGAGTTTCAATTAATAAAGGACCATGCGGCAAACGCAGTTCCGGCAATAGAAAGCATATATAAAAAACCTTTTCCGGCACATATCATGGAGGAACTAAAAAAAAATAGCAGTTCATCATCATGAAAGATGGGATGGAGGAGGATATCCAAATCATCTTGCGGGAGAGGATATACCTTTAGGGGCAAGAATATGTGCCATAGCTGATACATATGACGGAATAACGAGTTGGAAACCTTATAAGAGGGTTCAGACCCAATGTCATTGACTTTAGACAGAACAGGTGAGAAACGATAATCTGTTCGATAAACTTAAGCTGAAAGTAACACTCCAACATGCTAAAATCCCCACAGGAAATGTTTGAATGGAAAGATTCAATGCT
>JBNRML010000006.1:0-22315 GCA_050309585.1 Lachnospiraceae bacterium | reverse complement strand
ATAATAATAATCCACCTTTCCGTACATCAACCGTTGACTGCTACTCTATAAATAATACCTTATGATTAAAAAACTACGATACCACTTTTACCAACAGACATTTTTATCTGTTTTTTGGTATGAAATTACCATTTTTTTATAAAAATGTAGTAACTATTCAGAATCTACTAAGCAAAGATAATATCTGCATTTCCATTTAACGCTTCTTTTATAGCTGTAAATGCATTGATTCCATGCTTATGGGCGGTTCCAATATAACTCATAATTGTTAGATACTCCTGTGCGCCTTCTTCACTTCGAAAGCAACCTGAGACTTTGGTTTTTACTTTAATCATTCTTAAATCTCGTTCAGCCTGGTTGTTATCGAAAGGTACACAGAGGTTATTTATAAATAGGCAGACTGATGCCTTGTAATTCTCTAGTCTGCTGATTAAATTTAATACCTTGCTCTTTTTCTTGCGACCACGTTTTTTTTGTGGTTTCTTCCGGAAGAGGATTTTCTTCATATGCGGTTTTGATGATTTCATCATACTCTTTATCAAACTTATGCAAGTGAGATAGTGGGATGTTGAATACACTGCTAAGTATTTCATGAGTACGATTAACACTTACTGCACCAACAGTATTAAAAGCTATAACCATTGACTGTAAGTTTTTACCATACTGTACAGTTGCTTTGATATCAGAAGGAAAAAAGCCTGCCTTCTGACAGTTATGAAGAGGGCAATTGCTTACCACAATAAGTTGATGTGCTGTGACATTTACAAGCACTTCAGCATCGATTTCATGGCGAGTCTCTTTGATACATGCTTTATCAAGACAACTATCATGATAAGGACAGTTCAGACAATCAGAGTTCATATGTGGCTCTATGATATCTGGTTCAGAGATGACGGAAAGACATACTCCATCATGCCCATTCTGAGCCCCTTGCTTCCTGCCAGACTTCTGGCGTAGACTACGCTCCTTATTTACTGGTGGCTTCTTAAGTCCATCGCTTGAAGGTGGCTTTGAACTGTTCTTGGAGTTTTTATTAAGTTGCTCCTTAAGTTCCTTGATGGTCTGTTAAGTTCCCTTACGGTTGCTGTAAGTTGTTCATTCTGTTTTAGTAATGAAGCATTTTGCTCCATCAATTGCTGAACCAATTCAACTGTAATATTAACTGGCATGCAGACCACCTTCTTTCCTTGATTTCTATACCATAATTATAGCAAAGGCTAAGGAAATAAGCGAATTGCAAGTAAACTGCTTATGGTAAAAATGACGATGGATAAGTATTAAATTTCAAGGTGAAAATGGTACAAAATCTATTCAAAAACATCAAAAAACGATGAAAATAAATGATTTCAATAAAGGGTGTTTTGTCTGAATTTTTAGAAAAACACCGTGCGGAGGTGATTGATGTGTGTATAACTGAATATAATGAGGAATTACATGAAAGAACCTTAAAAGAAGAGGTCAAACTTGAAGGCAAACTTGAAGCCGAAACAAAAGCTGCCGAAGATCGTTTAAAGATTATAAGTAATATGATAGCTACAGGAACTGATAAAAGCTATATTCTTAAAGTTGGGTTACTGAAGAGGAATATAATAAAGCACTAAAATAAATCCATAGAGCTTGGAGAATGTAAAATAAAGTGCGTAAGTTTTTGTTACCGGTAACTTACACACTTTATTTCTCACTCAGGATTACACCTTTTTAACCACCAAAAGCATATCCCCCGCTTTTATTTCATCACCTTTAAGCTGATTAACTTTTCTTATGCTATCCACAGTAGTGTAATATTTTTTTGCAATACTCCACAAACTGTCATCTTTTTTCACCACATACCCCACAATCCCCGGCATTTTACTTATTAATTCCATATCATATTCTTCCTCAGTCACTCCGGTCAGAATCTCTTTTTCTATCTTATCAAACACAATGCAGTCCAGCATAATAACACATTTTATTTCTATTTCATCGGTTCCTGACATATTTGCCTGAACCTGATCAGCAACAGACCTGATGTTATATACACTCTCCTCGTTAACTCCTGTAACGTCTATTTTGTATGTAAAAGGAATGTTTTTCTTTACACAGGCCATTGGATTTGAATCATCAGAGCAGATGTATAAAACAGTTACAACAACGGCACCCTCCACCATTATTCCGTCTTCCATTATTGTCACATCATCTATTTTAACCTCGTCTGTAGAACTGCATATCTGCATAATATGATTGTCTGCATTTCCCACTTTGACTTTTTCGTTAACCTTGCACTTGGCAATATTTTTCATAATCAGATGTTCATACTTGGTTTTCTTTGTGTTTTGTTTTATGTCTACTCTTGGAGAATACATATCCTTTACAATCTCAAAGCTTTGCTCCTCATAAAGCTTTATTGAAATATTTATAATTGCATCAAGCTGGAAAACCCTCATTTCTCCATCGTAATCCGGCTTTGCTTCAATATCATAGTTCCCAAGCTTTACTTCAATGTTCGGCACCAGTTCTTCACTGCATCCGGGCATTTCAATAACTCCGCTGAAGGGAACCGTTGATTCCATCCACTGCAACGGCCCTTCATCCGCTGTATACAAAACAAAAATCTGAAGTTCGCCTGATATGGATATTTTATCTTCCATGTTTCTCACATTCTGACTAGATAGCTTAGTTGAACTCCAGATTATTTCGTTTATGTTTGATTTTTTTGTATCTAAATCTATTTCCTCCTTGACCCTGATTAAATCCTTTTTCCTCATGGCAATCTGAGCCAGTTCAATACGTTCTTTTATGTATTGGACATCCTCATCCTCTACGTCCACAACAAATTCCTCATCACATATATTCTCTGCCATTGCCGTCACAGTGAGAATAGCCTTAACACTTATTTTCCTTGAATTAATAACGGTAATGTTTAAATCATCTGTCTGCATATCGACAGATATGGCATCCCCCTCTTCGATTCCCTCCATATTTACAATTTCACTAAAAGGAATCATTCCCTCGAGTCTGTGAATTTCAAACTCAGGACTTTCTGCCCTGTACATAAGCTTAAACTTCAGATTTCCCTCAACGGAAATCTTGTTGTTTGATATTTTTACACTGTCAACCACAACACAGCCGTGTTCTGTAATTTTATTTCCTATATCCGGCAGCTTATCTGGAACAATAATATCATCATCCAGCGTAATCTGGTTTACTACCTTTCCTTTTAATCGATTCATGTGTACATTTTTCTTTATCAATGACAAATATATCCCCTCCTCATTAATTCAGATAAATAAATCCTGATGCTTATCTACATTCAATTTTTTATCTTTTACTATACTATGCCATTGACCTGAAAGTTATTACTTAATGTCTCAATTAATTACCACACTATTACTTGCCACATATGCCAATGTATTTTCATCAAGATAAATTGCCACCCAATTTGCATCCGATTTTGAAGGTTCAATTCTGTATGTAGCTCCGACAGTAGTATAACCAAGCGTATCTGAACTGGTACTCTTATCTGTCCTGATACGTTTACTCTGAACAACATATGCGGTACTTCCACTCTCCGTAGTTTCATCCTCCTGATTCCTGTTAACGGTAGTAGGTTGCGTCGCTTCCACCGAGACCTGCTTTTCCTCCTCAGTGGTTGTCTCACTTTCCGGCAACTTGTCATTTGTCTGCACCGGACTTTCCCCTATTTCATCCATATTGTTATCATCAAAGACCTTCACTTCACTATTATGTAACTCTTCCTGAATCTCCTGATTACTGTCCTTTTCAATTTCACTTTGCTCATTATTTTCATAATTTGCATTATTTCCTGCCTTATTGTCCTTTTTATCAGTCAACACCACAACAGACAAAGTAATACAAATTGTTAGATTTATCAGCAACGCAGTAATAATAAAACTCTTTTTACTCATCTTTTAATCCTTCCCTTTATATATTAGTCGTCATCATTGTGGTATTCTATTTCTTCGCCACGTTTATAAACCTTCATGTTTCCAACAGACTCATAAAAATCATTTTCCAGACCCTCCATATAGAAATCACTGTTTCCATACTTCGATTTTGTTTTCGATGTCTTTGTTTTCTTTTTACCCATCATGTCAGGTGTGAGCCTTGAAATATACTGCACCCTTTTTCCTGAATTACTCTTTCTCGGATTTCTCAAATTCGGATTACTCAAATCAAGAATTTTGTCACCATCCTCAACTATTAGCACAATAAATCCAATCATTACGCAAAAAGCAGCAAATGTCAGTGCAATAAGGGCATATTCATAGTCTTCATTTTTTATCATGACTGCAGTTGCCACAAATGACACAACAATTAGTATCATTGAAACTGCGTCCTTTAATGTCACACGTGAATTCATATTTACCTCCATTTCAAAGCAAATTTATACACAAAAATAGATTTACCATAATATGATAAATCTATTTTTAAGTAACCTTAATAAGATGATTTAGTTATCATCGTCATCATCGTCATCATCAAAATCAGACATAAATTCACGGGCAGAAACTCTCTTTTTGTTTCTCTCCTTTTCAACCAGATCAGAAAATGTATTTCTTACGGTATCAGGTTTTTTAATCTTTGAAAGGTAAAATACAGGAGTTGACTTATCTGCAGAATTTACCCTAATTGAACCCAAACCAAAAATTCTCTGTCCTAACGGTTTTTCCAGGGTGTTATCCATAATTCTGTATAACCTTATTTCTTCTTCTTTTTTGTTCAAAAAACCTGTACAGATAATCAGTCTGTCCTCATATAATTTGTACTTTGTAAATGTCCACGGCAACCCGAAAATTGTTCTCTTTCTATCCTGCCATACAAGTTTTGACTCCGCCATACTTACCTCCATTCCGCAGCAAATATCGATTAAACCATTTCGTTAATCATATCTACCACTTCTTTTCCAAGTTCTTCTGACAATGCATCAGCATCTTCAAGTGATGAACCCTTAACTCCATAGTAAAATTTGACCTTTGGCTCTGTTCCCGAAGGTCTCACACATAACCACGCATCGTCTTCCAGGTCATAATATAAAACATTTGATGCTGGAAGACCTGTATCTGTCTCCTCACCTGTTGCAAGGTTCTTGATTTTTCCGGTTTTGTAATCCCTTGCTGAAAGCACTTTGTATTTACCAAATTTTTCAGGTGTATTATTTCTGAGGGTTTCAAGAATTTCCTGGATTTTTGCCAATCCCTCAATTCCCTTCATGGTAATTGACTTAATTCCGTCTTTATAGTATCCATATCTTTCATACATCTGAATCATCGCATCCCACAATGTCATATTCTTTGTTTTGTAATAAGCAGCTGCCTCACAAAGAGCCATTGTAGCCACGATTGCATCCTTATCCCTTGCATGTGTTCCAATAAGACATCCATAGCTTTCTTCAAAGCCAAATAAATACTGTCCTTCATTTTTCTGCTCAAATCCTAAAATCTGCTGACCAATGTACTTAAACCCTGTAAGAACCTCAATCAATTTTACGCCATAATACTCTGCAATGGCATCAGCCATATTTGTGGTAACAATTGTCTTTATAAGAGCTCCATCAGCCGGAACACCCTGCTGCTCCTTAATCTGACTGATTTCATAATCTGCAAGGAGACATCCTGACATATTTCCTGTCAAAGTAATATATTCTCCTGTCTTTGAATCCTTTACATAGACACCAAGTCTGTCTGCGTCAGGGTCAGTTGCAAGAACCAAGTCTGCATCCTTTTCCTTTGCAAGCTTTAATGCCAGCTCGAAAGCCTCTGCTGCCTCCGGGTTTGGATAGCTTACGGTAGGGAAGTTTCCATCCGGAAGCTCCTGCTCAGCTACAACATACACATTTTCGAATCCAAGCTCCTTTAACACTCTTCTGACCGGAATATTTCCCGTACCGTGAAGTGGTGTGTAAACAATCTTTAAATCCTTCTGAGCCTCTTCGATACATTTTTTATTTTTAACCTGTTTCTTAAGTGCTTCCATGTATTTATCATCAACTTCCGCACCTATTACATTGTAAAGACCTTTCTCAACAGCCTCTGCCTTATCCATATTCTTAAGTGTGGCAAAATCTGTCACAGCCTTAACTTCTGCCATAATTCCGCTGTCATGAGGTGGAGTTATCTGTGCACCATCTTCCCAATACACCTTGTATCCATTATATTCAGGTGGGTTATGACTGGCTGTAATATTTATACCCGCTATACAACCTAATTCCCTAACTGCAAATGACAATTCAGGAGTTGGACGAAGGCTTTCAAAAACATATGCCTTAATCCCATTGGCATTCAGACACAATGCCGCAATATCGGCAAATTCAGGTGACATTCTTCTTGAATCATATGCAATTGCAACACCCTTTTCTGCGCCTCCAACTTTTAAAATGTAGTTTGAAAGTCCCTGTGTAGCCTTACGTACAGTGTATTCGTTCATTCTGTTGATACCTGCACCAATGATTCCCCTGAGACCGGCAGTACCAAATTCTAACTCTTTATAAAATCTCTCTTTGATTTCCTTTTCGTCATCACTGATTGCCCTGAGCTCTGCCTTTGTCTCTTCATCAAAACAAGGATTTGTCAACCACTCTTCATAAAGTTTCTTGTAATCCATTTCGTTACCTCCTAAGTTGTACCATTACATAAATATTATAAAAATTTACCCCATTTAATCAAAAAGCTCTCCGACCAGTTTGTTATAATCAATTGTTGCATATGTGGTTGTTTCTGTCGAAACCTTTGTTGTTGCCTTTGTAGAAGCAGTTGTCGGATTCTCAGAGGTCTCCGTCTGACTTTGACTCTCCGAGGTCGCTTCCTCATCTCCCTTAATCAAAGAAATATCATATTCCTTGTATATGTCTTCCACAAATATCGTCTGACTATACTCTTCATACCCATCTGCCTTAACAGCCACCTTATGACTTCCATAAGGGACATCAATTATTTTTGCTGCATCCTTAACAACTCCATCTATATAAAGTACTGCCTCAGCGGGCTGAATTTTAAATCTCAGTGTTCCCAGACGCACTGCTTCTGATTGGAACTCAACAAGATTTACTCTTAACTCCTCATTTTGAGAAACCGTTATTTCCTTTTCTCCAACAGTATCTCCCTTTGTAACTCTCATTGTGTAACTTCCTTCCGGCACTGGCAAAACCATATTTTCAGTTATCAGTTCCACAATCTTCGGGCCAATTTCCAGATATCCTCCCTCAAAATACACTGTACTGTCAAGTCTCACATATCCGTGACCTTTAGTTACAATTATTGAGTCTAATTGTTTATCCCTTCCTTTGAGAGTAATTACATCTATTTTTTCCAGTTTATCAATGGTTGTAATATTTCCCTCAGACACCACCAGCGTATTATCGGTAAAGCTGTACTTTTCACTCCCGACAGTAATCGTCTTTTTATCTTTCTGAACGGAAAATCCAGTAACATTCTGATATTCCCACACATCCTCTGATACCCTGACCTCTGAAAGCTTCTTATTTTCAGCGAATTTAATATTAACAATTTCACCTACATAAAGCCTGCTGACAGTTATTGCATCACCATAGCGGTTTAACACACTTGTTCCACCTGTGTAGCTATATGTGACTCTTTCAAGACTCTGCATATCCTGGATAATGATTTTCTTATGTTTTTCATCCAGGTCAATAACCGTACCAAAAACACTTCCCTCTTTATCCTGTACTTTATCAGAGCTATCCTTTTCATGTAATACGGCAACATCCATTCCATTTGAAATACTTGCCTTATCAGAATCATTTTTTTTATCAGTAGCAGCTATGACAAGAAGTACGATAATCAAAAACGCCGTCAAAAAAACAATTGCGTATTTTATTTTATTATCTCTGTAATTCATAACACTCTCCAGTCTAATTTGAAGACTAATTATCTTGCCACCTACATAATCCCTTGTATTATATATTATTCTTTTAATAAAGTCAAAAAAAATACAGATACTTTTTTTAAATTAACAAACTGTTAATAAATTTTTTCCTGTTTTCGGCCTCCGCAATTGTATTTTTAAGCTTAATCACGTCTTTATCAGGAATCCACACTTTCCCTGTATTGTTATAATGACTTAGAATTTTCCAGTACTTCTCGGGATAACAAAGCTTTAACAGCAGATAATTCTTTTCCTCCTGGCTCAAAACATTATTTTTTTGATATTCCTCTATGATACTCTTTCCAATTTTTGTGTCCCAACCCATTTTCTCAAGAGTCTTTCTCATAAAATCATACAAATCCCTGACCTGTATTCCATATTTCACCTTGGAATAGTTGGTAACAATGATTTCTTCTCCTACAAACACAAGATTATGATAATTGTAAGCTCCGTGAATCAATGCCTTTTTCTGACAATTCTTTTTAATAAATTCATTCATGTTAAGAGCATAAAATTCTTCCTCTGCTTTCTTTCCCTCTTCCCAGAATCTGTCAAAACTGTCAAGCACCATTAATTCAAATTCATTTTTTCGTTTTTTTTGTCGAATGAAATTTCTCGTCCTTCTCATTTCATTATTATGCCTCAAAAACTCCTGACCAAAATATTGCTCCATATCACTTATCCGGTTTTCAGTGCATACCTCCAGGTCTCCTATATTTCTCAGCCCCTTATGCAGTCTTCCAAGCATATTCCCTGCTGATTTTATGTGTTTCGGATTTTTCTGCTCCATATCCCTTGACTTAAACCATCTTTTAACTATATAGCTTTTGCCATCTTCACCATCACTAATCAGTTCACCATTACTATTTTCCAAGGTGTAATCACCCTTTATTCCATATTTTTCCCACAGGCTTTTCAGCAAATCATTTTCAAACTGTAGCTTTTGAGGACTTCCATTATACTCCTTTAACAAAAAGAAGCCCTTATCTGTATCCAACAGAACGGCTCCTTTTTCTCTACCTGTCTTTTTTAAATTGAATTCATATTTATCCAGTACGCTCAAACCCTTATCGTTCATACTAACCTCCATTCCACAGACGCTTTGCGTCGGAGGAATCGCGAGCTGAATTTCAGATTCAGCTCTGCGATAAAACTAATTGGGACGCCTGCGGCACAATTAGCTGTGTGAAAAATCAGCACTTCGGTGTGATTTTTCACACTAACCTCCATTCCACAGCAAATTATCACAAGGACACTATCATATTATGAACGATTTTCTACAAATATGTTAAGCAACGTCTCCCTCTCATTTAAATTAGGATTTTCAAGCACTTTATACAAAAGCATCTTAAGGCCTTCTCCCACCTCTGAACCTCTCTTCACACCAAGTTCAATCAAATCCCTGCCATTAACCGCAAGTCCCTTTAGCGATGTACACTCTCCTCTTTCAAGAATCTCACCATATTCTTTTTCAATACCTGATATTTCATCTTTTCTTTCTTCCATAAATATTTTCATAAACTCCAGATAATATTTATAGACATCTTCACCTATTTCGAAAACGTCTCTTCGTATTTCTCCTGCTGTTTTCGGAAGTTCCCGTTTCGATGCATCCACAATTCTCGAAACCACATCGATGGTTTTATTGTCAAACTTCAGATTCCTTAATTGTCCCGAAGCCTCCTGCTTTGTGCTGAAAGCAAAAAGACAACTCCACCTCAAATAGTGGTTTTCCGGCATTTTCCCAAGCATTTCCGCCACTTCATCAAGTTTATCCATTTCTTTAAGTCTCACAATTTCAGGAAAAATAACATTTGCAATTCCTGTGTCATACAATGTAATTATTCTGTCAGGATGTTCCGACATAAGAAGCTTTTCAAGTTCTGCCTGTATCCTCTCCTTACTTATCTTTTCGAGATTACCTGCCAGTTCCTTAACCGCTTTATAGGTTTCCTCTTCAATCTCAAAATCCAGTGTGGCCGAAAATCTGACGGTTCTGAGAATCCTCAGGGCATCTTCGTTAAATCTGTCCTGTGGAACCCCAACACATCTGATTATCCTGTTATTAATATCTGAGATTCCGTCAAAAGCATCTACAATGCCGTCTCTTCCGTTGTAAGCCATGGCATTTATCGTAAAATCCCTTCTCTTCAAATCCTCAATGAGGTTTCCGGTAAATTCCACATTTTTCGGATGCCTTCCATCCTCGTATTCCCCGTCTATTCGGTATGTAGTCACCTCATATCCAACTCTGTCTATCATTACTGTGACTGTTCCGTGAGCAATTCCCGTATCAATGGTTTTGTGAAACAACTCTTTCACCTGCTCCGGAAGTGCAGATGTGGTAATGTCCCAGTCATTGGGCTCCTTACCTAAAATAGCATCCCTCACACAGCCACCAACGGCATATGCCTCATATCCGTTATCATTCAAAATTTTTATAATAATGTTTACACTTTTTGGCGTTGTTATCTTCATTTTATCACAGCCTTTCACACCAATTGTTTTATTATTACATAACCTAATGGTCCCAAAATGACCCCGGCTATACCAAACAACCTAAATCCGGCAAACATCGAAATGATGGTCTCCACTGCCGAAATTCCTATCTGTCTGCCCATAAGCTTTGGCTCTATTATCTGTCTAATTATATAACATATTATATAAGTTATGAATATAATTATTGAACTAAAAAATTTTCCCTTAATAATGCAGATTATCCCCGCAGGCAAAAGCATTACACCCAGACCAATTGCAGGAAGTGAATCCATTATACCCACTATTATCCCCAGTATCAATGGGTATTTTGCTTTCATAATTGAAAACGCGGCGAAACATATAGATGCCGTGATAACCATGATTACAGCCTGTGTTTTCACATAGGCCTTGCAAACCTCAACCACATTATTTTTCACCTCTAAAAGCCTTGATATTTTTGTAAGTTTCACAGGCTTTTCTGTCATCAGAAAATAAGTAGTAATAATTGTGGTTAACAAAAAAACAAATAAATTCACCATGCCTCTGGCAGTGTTGATTGATTTTGTCATGCCATATTTAACAAATTCCGAAAATATTTTTTCCTTATCAGCATTTTCAATTCCCGAACCCTTAAGAGTCCTTTCAAGATATTTTTCAAACTGATTTTCATAATACTGCAGATTATCCCACACATCTCTTCCTTTTTCCATTGCAAAAACTGACAGAAAATACAATCCGCTCCCGACAATAAACAAAAATACCAGCATGAATACAAGTGATGTGATTTTTTTATTTATCCTGAACCTCTCTGACAAAAAATCTGCCCCCGGCTCGAGAATGCATTTTAGTATCCATGCGAAGACAAGAGGCATAAAAATCGGCAACAGATATCTGAATGCCAGATAGACTGTTACCGATGTTCCCACAAGTTTAATTATATATTTTGACTCTTCCGATAATTCCATTTTCATTTCAACACCACCATACATATTATATGGTTAGTATTGTCTGATTTTTGGTAAGTATTCATTTATTTATGGCGACTTTTGATATTCTACATTTTAAAGCGGTACCCAACCCCCCAGATAGTTTCAATATACTGTGGCTTAGATGTGGAGTACTCAATTTTCTCTCTTATCTTCTTAATGTGAACTGTGACAGTAGCAATTTCCCCCACAGATTCCATCTCCCAGATTTTGTTAAACAATTCTTCCTTTGTAAATACGCGATTCGGATTCTGGGCTAAAAATGTCAGCAAATCAAATTCCTTTGTTGTAAATATTTTTTCCTCTCCATTAAGGTACACTCTTCTTGCGGTTTTATCAATTTTAAGACCTCTTATCTCAATAATCTCATTCTCCTGAGCGCCGGAACCAATAAGTCTGTCATATCTCGCCAGATGTGCCTTTACCCTGGCCACCAGCTCACTGGGACTGAATGGCTTTGTAATGTAATCATCAGCCCCTATTCCAAGACCGTGAATCTTGTCAATATCGTCCTTTTTGGCAGACACCATAAGGATAGGCGTGTTTTTCTTTTCCCTGACCTGTTTGCAAATATCAAAACCGCTGACCTCCGGAAGCATAATATCCAGAATTATCAAATCAAAATCTTCGTCTAGTGCCCTGGACAGTCCATTTTCCCCTGAGGTCTCTATTTCCACCTCAAATCCACTGAGCTCAAGATAATCCTTCTCAAGTTCCGCAATACTTATCTCATCTTCAACAATCAATATCTTACTCATTCAAATTTCCCTCCGGTTCAAAATATTTTCGTATAATAAAGTGGATTATGGTACCCGTATTCAGTTTACTGGTTGCCCATATTTTTCCACCGTGTACCTCGATAATCTTTTTGGTAATTGCAAGTCCGATTCCGCTTCCTCCCTGGTTGGAATTTCTCGATGCATCTGTCCTGTAGAAGCGGTCAAAAATATACGGCAAATCCTTCTGGTCAATACCCTTTCCATTGTCTTCTATTTCCACATGAATGAAATCATTCTCATCCTTGATTCGTATATTCAGTGCACCCTGCTTATTTCCTATATACTTCACGGAATTACTTATTATGTTGTTAATAACCCTCTTCAACTGTTCAGGGTCAGCAATTATCACGGTATTTCTATCCACATAGTTAAAATAATTTAACGTGATGTTTTTTGCGCTTAACTCTATTGAAATCTCGTCTGCACAATCTGAGAAATATTCATCCACATTAACCTTGGCAAAATTGTACGGTATTCTGTTAGTGTCAATCCGGGAATAAATAGTCAGCTCACCAATCAGCCTGTCCATGTCGTTTGCCTTGTTGTAAATGGTTCTAATATATTTATCCATTTTTTCAGGGGTATCGGCCACACCATCCATAATTCCTTCCACATACCCCTTTATGGCGGTAATAGGTGTCTTCAAATCATGGGAAATGTTACTGATAAGTTCCTTACTCTCTTCCTCGTCCCTAATCTTGTCCTCAGCAGACTCTTTAAGTCTCTTTCTCATTTCCTCGAAATCATTACATAATTCCCCAAACTCATCTTTTTTTTCAGACTTAAGCGTAAAATCCAAATCCCCCTCGGCAATCTTTTTAGTCGCCTCAGTAAGCCTCTGCAAAGGACGCATAATGCTTTTCTGTATCCACATGGTAAGGATAATGGCAGTTGACAAAACGATAATCACGACTGAAATGACCATTTCAAGAATCATTGACTTAATCTGTGGAACAATTTCTCCAATCTCAGTAATAATGTAGATATTTCCCTGACTGTTATCATTGTAATAAAAAGTAATCTGCTTAATGAGATACTTGTAGCTGCCGTATATATATGAGTTACTCTGATAGGTTGCCGGGTACTCTAAGGCCCCCTTGTAATTCGGAAGCTTGTCTGCAATTTCTGCAGTCTCATCTTCACACCCATCGAAAATTACTTCGTCATCTTTTTTTACAACAATATATGAAAATTTATCATTAACCTTATCATTAAGTTTTTCAAGATATTTTACATCTTTTAGTGGTTCCGTATCCTGCTCAATTTTAGCCAGTATCTCCCGATACAGATTTTCCGTAACCTTTCCATAAATCTTTGTGGGATTAATCAGACCAGAGGCTCCAACATCTTCAACGCCATATTTATTTTCAATAATTTTTATCTGAATGGCACTTATGGAAAAAATCACACTGGTCATCAAAAGAATTGGTATAACCAGCAAAACCACAAATGAAAGCTTAATCTTTGTTTTTAGTTTCATACTAATCCTCAATTCGTTGTGTCTAAAAAAATATGTGGTCACACACAAATGCAACCACATATATATTAACACATACTTATTACATATACTAATAAAGAATTTATCACAAATATAAATTTTTCATTAATTAAGCAAGATACTTCTTAAGATCCTGTACCTTATTGAGCTGTTCCCATGGAAGATTCAAATCATTTCTTCCAAAATGACCATAAGCTGCTGTCTGCTTGTAGATTGGTCTTCTTAAATCAAGCATTTTAATAATGCCTGCCGGACGCAAGTCAAAGTTCTCACGAATTATTTCAACGAGCTTTTCGTCTGAAAGCTTTCCTGTTCCAAATGAATCTACCATAACTGATGTTGGCTGTGCCACACCAATTGCATATGACAGCTGAATTTCACATTTATCCGCAAGTCCTGCTGCAACGATGTTCTTTGCTACGTATCTTGCAGCGTATGCTGCCGAACGGTCAACCTTTGTGCAGTCCTTTCCTGAGAAAGCTCCGCCGCCATGACGGGCATATCCACCGTAAGTATCAACAATAATTTTTCTTCCTGTAAGACCACTGTCACCATTTGGTCCGCCAATTACGAATCTTCCTGTTGGGTTGATGAAGAACTTTGTTCCCTCATGAAGTAATTCCTTTGGCAATACAGGCTCAAATACATATTTTTTAATATCCTCATGAATCTGCTCCTGTGTAACTTCTGCATCATGCTGTGTAGAAAGTACAACTGCATTTAAGTGAAGTGGTTTTCCATTTTCATCGTATTCTACAGTCACCTGAGTTTTTCCGTCAGGTCTTAAATATGGTAATGTACCATTTTTACGAACCTCTGTAAGCTTAAGCGCAAGCTTGTGTGCCAAAGCGATAGGATATGGCATGTACTCCTCTGTTTCGTTAGAAGCAAAACCAAACATCATACCCTGGTCCCCTGCACCAATTGCCTCTATCTCTTCATCAGACATTGAGTTTTCTCTTGCCTCCAATGCCTTGTTAACACCCATTGCAATATCAGCTGACTGCTCATCCAGTGCTACCATTACACCACATGTATTGGCATCAAAACCTTTTTCTGAAGCATCATATCCAATTTCGCGAATAGTGTCTCTAACGATTTTCTGTATGTTAATATTTGCCTTTGAAGTTATCTCGCCCATTACCAAAACAAGACCTGTTGTTGTACATGTCTCACATGCCACACGGCTCATTGGATCCTGCTCTAACAATGCATCTAACACTGCATCTGAAATCTGATCACAAATTTTGTCCGGATGTCCTTCTGTTACTGATTCTGAAGTAAATAATAATTTTTCCATTTCTTTTTCCTTTCCTTGTATTATTGATAAAGTTTCCTACGTGGTGAGTCGCTTTTTGACTCATTAATCTGTAAAAAAAGTCCACACAATGTGTGGACCTTAACTCACTGTTAAATTCCACTTATTGCTCGAATAAATCGCTCAGGTTAGCACCTTCCTCCCGGGGGGTTGCTGTGGTTTCAAAGATCCCTGTATCTCCACCACTCTTAATAAGAGAATAATTATTATATGAACTTTTTATATAAGTTAACAAATTTAATTTATCTTGTCAACAAAAATCTAGCCAACTTTTAATTTAAATTTCTGTGCTTCTTTGTCAGAGGTTACTTTTTCTATCAAAGCTCCGAGACCTTTAAGCTTACTTTCAAAATTCTCGTAGCCCCTCTGGATATACACAATATCATCAATGGTAGTAAATCCCTTTGCCACAAGACCTGCTATTACAAGTGCAGCTCCTGCTCTCAAATCAGGTGCACTTATCTCTGCTCCGGTAAGTCCAACCACACCGTCTATTATGGCCGTATTTCCTTCCACTTTAATATTTGCGCCCATACGTGCCAGTTCAGCAACGTATTTAAATCTATTTTCAAATATGCTCTCAGTAACGATACTTGTTCCCTGGGCAATGGACAAAGTGACGGCAATCTGTGGCTGCATATCTGTAGGATAACCAGGATAAGGAAGTGTCTTAACCTGGGTACTCTCCAATTTTCTTGTTCCAATAACTCTGACAGCATCATCATACTCTTCAATTGTACAGCCAATCTCAAGAAGTTTAGCCGTAATAGCCTCTAAATGCTTTGGAATAACATTTTTAACCAATACATTTCCATTTGTGGCCGCAGCCGCAAACATAAATGTACCTGCTTCTATCTGGTCAGGAATAACAGGATAATCCGTTTTGTGAAGCTTCTCAACTCCCTTAATACGGATAACGTCTGTACCTGCACCCTTTATATTGGCACCCATGCTGTTAAGCATATTTGCCACGTCAACCACATGTGGTTCCTTAGCCGCATTTTCAATAATGGTGTTTCCATCTGCCAATGCAGCCGCTAGCATAACATTAATTGTGGCACCAACCGAAACAACGTCCATGAAAATATGGTTTCCCATAAGCCTCTCTGCTTTTGCCTTAATCATTCCGTGCTCGATTAATACCTCTGCACCTAAAGCCTTAAAGCCTTTGATGTGCTGGTCAATAGGTCTGCTTCCGATATCACATCCACCTGGAAGTGCAACCTCTGCCTCGTGAAATCTTCCGAGCAAAGCTCCCAACAAATAATACGAAGCCCTTATTTTCTTTATATATTCGTAATCCACCGTAACAGAAGAAATAGTACTTCCATTTATCAAAACAGTGTTTCTGTCAACTCTATCCACAACCGCACCAATCTCTGCGATTGACTGTAATAAAACATTTATATCTCTAACGTCAGGTAAATTTGTAACCTTGACTGTATCTTCTGTCATAATGGCAGCAGCTAATATTGCAAGTGCTGCATTTTTTGCACCACTAATTTCTACTTCACCTTTCAAAGGGACCCCGCCCTTAATGATGTATTGCTCCATAAATAATCTCCA
Organism: Lachnospiraceae bacterium; assembly: GCA_050309585.1. Taxonomy (GTDB): domain Bacteria; phylum Bacillota; class Clostridia; order Lachnospirales; family Lachnospiraceae; genus Bovifimicola. Next base: position 5,809 of record JBNRML010000006.1, on the reverse strand, counting down.
TTTCAGAAACTCTTCAACTCTTAACTATCAAAACAGATTATAGCACATAGTATTTTTTTGTAAATTACTTTTTCAATTCTTGTACTAACTTTCCAATAGTTTCCTCAACATTCGAACCTTTTTCGTCAATAATGACATCTGCATACTGCTCATACAGCGGTGTTCTCTCCTCGTAAAGTGCCTTTAAATCCTGCCCTTCCCGGAGAACTACTCCCCTGTTTTTTATGTCACCAAGTCTTTCTTTCAGGCTTTCAAAATCCAGTTTAAGAAAAACAACTGTTCCAATTTTCCTGTAGTGTTCCATGGCCTCTTTGCCATATACAACACTTCCACCGGTGGAAATAACGGTTTTTTCGCCTTCAATTTCCGAATTTATCTTATTTTCTATGGCAATAAATCCATCAACGCCTTCTGCTTCTATTATATCCCTTAAAAGTCTTCCTTCCTTCTGTTGAATTACAATATCCGCATCCACAAAATGATAGCCTAAAATTTTTGCCAGCACTACTCCGGCAGTACTTTTGCCAACGCCCGGCATTCCAATCAAAATTACATTATTTTTCTGCATTACCTTCGGTGTCCTCTTTTCTCCTGTTTTCAAAATACACAAATCTGTCTATAGCATTTAGTATATTCGCAAAATTCTCTCTTGGTGCAGCATCAATATATTTTTTTAATATTTCAGTCTCTGCATCATTTCTGTATCTTCCATAGAATATATCAAACAGATTATGTCCACGGACAAAAATCCTGATATTTTCCATATTATTTTTCAAATCCTGTTTTGAATTTATCCTGACATTTGTAACCCTGCACATTCTCTTCATACTCGGAAGCTTGTAGAGATAATCTTTGTACTTCTGCCACAAAATATTGTAGAAATCTTCTTCATTTTTAATCACACCAATTTCCGCCATAACCTTTGGGTCAAGAAAATAGTTCTCAAAGGAATAGTACTTTAGCACCAAAACATTTTTTGGTGTCACTCTTGGAAGATTTTCCACATCCTCCTTCTCCCGCTGGGCATAATAGCTGCAAAGCTGTTTTACAAGATATTTTGGATTTTTTCCATCACTGTCCCTTATCATCAAAAACTGGTCCTTCAAATACAGCTTATTTATATACTTAAGATTTGCATAAGTCTTAATATTTGTACAGCTGTTAGTAGGTATTATTGAAATACGCTGAAGCATTCCATTTTCATCATATATTTCAGAATAATATTTTTCCAAAAGCAGTGGCAGCCTGTTACTGTCCTGTTTTCCCTCAACTATGAATACAAAGCTCACATTCATCAGGTCATTTGCCGTATATCCCAGGTCATCAAGAATATCATCAATATCCGTATTTTCGTTGACTGTTGTATAAAACTCATTATCTAATACTACCTGTTTTATCTGTCTGCTTGAGAAATTGAATATCATATTAGGCGAATGAGTTGAGAAAATAACCTGATTTTTCTTAGATAACCTGTAAAGAATCTCACTGGCAGACTTTTGCATCTGGGGATGAAGATAGCTTTCCGGATCCTCTATCATAATAATGTTTGGCACCTTGCTCTGCTCTTCAATGTATGCCTCCATAAGTGACAAAAGATAAATGCTCTTTGTTCCCGCACTCATCGTGGCAATATTATTTGCAGTTCCCCTGTCTCTGTTTCCCAATATGGTTTCTATTCTGAAAAACCTGTCAAAATCGCAGTTTGCCACATACTTTACATACTGTGAATTCGAGCCATTTTTCGCAAAATATTTGTTTACCTGGTCTGCAAATGTGTCAAGATTCTGGTTAAACAATTTGTATTCCAAAAGTCTCGTTGTTTCATATACTGTCAAATCCTCAGGAAGCTTTTTCTTGATTTTTCCTATACACTCAAAGCATCTGTTACATTTTCTCGCCTTGTCGAACATACACACATCATCCAAAACATCCGATACATCGCTTCCACTTTGAATCTTTAGCAAATCGTCCTGAAAGTCCTTAATGTTTCTCTCATTATCAATGAAATACACCTTTGGAAAAACAGCCCTTATGTACGGATTGTTTTTCTTGACTCCGTCTGTGTATCTGATTTGTCTGTCAGTATTTATGGTGTATTTAAAATTAAGTTTCCCATCCTTAAATGATGGCAGTTTATTTTGAAAATCCTTGAGCCAGATTTCATACTTCTTGAATTTTGACACAACTCCTCTGTCATGAAGAAGCTCCAAATCCTCCTCATCAATATCCAATGTAACGGATATCTCAATGCTTTCACGGTTCACATTAAAATTCTCGTCCTTAACCTCGTACATCCCTGCAACCAGTCTGATTGCATCAAGAACCACTGTCTTACCTGTGCTGTTTTTACCTACCAGAATAAAAGCATTATCAATGTCTTTTATCTCCAGATGTCTTACTGACTTAAAATTGTCAATTGTCAATGCACTGATTTTCACTAACACACACGCCCTTTTTTATGTTATTTTTTTGCCACTGAATAACCAAACCTGCCTGCCTTTTCGCCCAACACATAATATTCACCATGAGAATATGAGACAAGTCCTGAGTCATTCAGGTTAAATTTCCCTTTTACATCCATAAACTTATCATCTATGTTTACCGACACTACTCTGGCAATAAAAAGATGATGGCTTCCCAATTCCTTTATTTCCTCCACCTGACACTCAATATTTACAGGACTTTCCTGTATTCCCGGTGCCTTCACAATCCTCGATTCGGATTCATGAAGCTTCATTTCCTTGAATTTATCCACGTCCCTGCCAGATTTCACGCCACAGTAATCCGTGGCATAAACCAGGTCTTTTGTCACCAGATTAACTACAAACTCTTTTGATTCCTTTATTATATCATATGAATATCTTTCAGGTCTAACAGAAATTGACAACATCGGTGGATTTGTACAAATGGTTCCCGCCCATGCCACTGTAATAATATTTGGTCTTTCACCTTCTCTTTTACAACTCACCATAACAGGTGGTACAGGGTACAACATATTACCCGGTTTCCAATATTGTCTTGCCATACCAATCCTCATTTCTGAGCGTCTTTACGCGAAGAGGCGAAGAGAAATCTGCGCAGGCAGTTTCTCTTCTGCCATCATGGCTATTTGCCTTCGCTCAGAAGCAAATAGCTGTGTGAAAAATAAGGGCATCAGCCTTATTTTTCATACTATCTTCATTTCTTACATTTTACAATTCATTTATGCTTTCAATCAATGGTGGAATGAACTGTTTTTTTCTTGACACAACACCATTTAAGATTAGTGAATAGTTTTCGATTTTCATCCCAAATGCCTCTTCAAGCAGTGTATCCGCATTATTTCCCACAAAAAGAACCTCCGTTGACTCAGAAATTATATTTGTGAGCATAAAGAAAATCATGCTGAGTCCGTGTTCACTATATGCCTTATCAAGATATGTTACCAGCTTATCCTTTATTATACTTAATTCATTTCCATCAAGGGAATTAATCTGACCGACACCAATATCAGTGTCACCAATCACAAATTTTTTGAAATCCTGATAGAATATTTCTTCTGCGGATTTACTCTTAAGATTGCTTCCTGCCCTGAACATTTCAGTTGCAAACTGTTCAACCTCTATCCCGGCTATCCCCGCAAGATTTTCTGCCGCCTTTCTGTCCACAACAGTACAGGTAGGAGAACGGAACATCAATGTATCTGATAAAATGGCAGCGCACAGCACACCCGAAATATGCTTAGGTATCTCCACTCCATTTTCCATAAACATCTGATAAATTATTGTGGCTGTGCATCCCAAAGGCTGATTTCTGAAATATACCGGTGACAATGTCTCAAGAGAACCTATTCTGTGGTGGTCAATAACTTCAAGTATCTCTGCATTTTCCAGTCCCTCAACTGCCTGGTCTCTCTCATTGTGGTCCACCAGAATTATTTTCTTTTTGTCCGCATTTAAGAGATTACGTCTCGAAATCATTCCAACGTATTTTCCCTTCTTGTTTTCCACCGGAAAATCCCTGTGGCGCTTCTTCGCCATTACACTTTTTATATCTTCTGTAAAATCGTCTGTCCTAAATGTGATGATGTTTTCCTTTGACATAAAATAACTTATAGGCATACTCTGATTTATGAGTCTGGCCACAGTATAGGCATCGTGAGGTGAGCTTATTATCGTACAGTTGTGTTCCTCTGCCAGCTTTCTAATGGTCATGGAAACATTTGCGCCCTCGCAGACCACTATACAGCCTGCATTCATTTCAATTGCACAGAGCTGGGATTCATAACGGTTTCCTAAAATAACCAGGTCTCCCTCCTCGATATAATTTTCCATCATATCCGGATTTGCCGCCGCAATCAGGACCTTTCCCTTTGTATAATATGCTGATATGTTTCCACAAATCATTGTTCCATCCAATGTGTCAACAATATTTTTAAATACTGTATGTGCGGTGGACAATATTTTAGAATCCCTTACATCCATATAGGCCTCAGCAATGTCCTCCGTTGTAATGACTCCCTCCAGTCTTCCATGCTTTGTTACCGGAAGAGTAACAACATTTAATTCCTTCATAAGGTTCCAGGCTCTCTTAAGGGAAATTTCCCTGCTGACACCCTCTGTTTCACGAATCTCAATATCCTTAACCTGGGTTCCAATATCATTTACGTATCCCGGCAATTCCACATTAAAATAGTCCAGTACAAACTGAGTTTCCTCATTTATCTGACCTGCTCTTTTTGCAACATACTCCTCTTCCCCTGTCTGATTTTTCAAATATGCGTATGCAATGGCAGAACAAATAGAATCTGTGTCAGGATTTCTGTGTCCGATTACATATATTTTATTATTTCTCATTGCCATAAAAACAACCTCTTTTCCCACAAATTTTCACATTTTCAGCCCTACTCTTTCATTGATGTCTCAATATTATAGGTTTCCTTTGTTGTCTCCTCCATTTTACCAGTAAACATCCCGCCATCACCAAAAAACTCAACTATAACCAGCATAATTAATATATAGATAATAACAATATAAATATATATTGCGCCTCTTCTGTTATTGTCTACCCATTCTCTCAGTTTATTTAACATATTTCACCGTTCCTTTTATATATTATTTACTACTTATCATTACTTCTTCTGATTTCTATTATCTCTTATTTTTCCCGTTTTTATTGCCTTTATTGTTTCCACTCTGTTTATTATTTTTTCCATCCTTTACAAGCCAGTTTAAACCAAATGGAAGCTTTCCACTGTTCTTTCTCCTGATAAAGAGATATGCTGTCAGCTCTCCAAAGTATCCTAAAACAAGGTATATTACTGTTGCGAGTGCAAAGGAAATATCATATCTGAATACTATCACAGATGGTATGAAAAAGCAGGAGAACAAAATTGGTACAATCGCATTAAAATTATGCTTTATTCCGTGTATGTAACTGGCTATGAAAACATATAGGGTATTTACCATAAGAATCATAAAAGGAACCACAACGCCAATACCCGCTATCATTGCCAAAAACGGTAAAAGGTAATACAACACAACCCCAAATCCCAGGCCAATGTATATATCCTTCATACTTGCTTCATATTTTTTTCGCTCTATTTCAGCACTCATATCACTAAATCCGGTTAATTTTCTGTTCACAATAATCCTCATTCCTGAGCAAACTCCATAATTTATTTGCTCTTTTTTATTTTATGCCCTAGTGCAATATTTTTTTAATAGATGGACTATATCCTTCCGCTATGATATAATGTATCCAGATTATTCTGGAGGGCATTTTCATGGGAAGAACTGCTACTAAACTAAATCTTTCAGCTACTGATAGG
>JBNRML010000005.1:0-25588 GCA_050309585.1 Lachnospiraceae bacterium | reverse complement strand
CCTATCAGTAGCTGAAAGATTTAGTTTAGTAGCAGTTCTTCCCATGAAAATGCCCTCCAGAATAATCTGGATACATTATATCATAGCGGAAGGATATAGTCCATCTATTAAAAAAATATTGCACTAGTAATTCCTATATTGCTATTCAACGTGGACCTCCTTAACACTTATTTATTCATATCATTTATTCTATCACATATTGCCACTTAATTCCACAACTAATTTCGACATTTTGTGACTGTTCATATCCAGGCATATTTTTACTTCTTCGACATTTTCATGTCCTCTCATGACGTATCACGGAAAACAGAATAAAAAGCAGCGGAGTTGTAACAACCTGGTTTATACCTATTACAGCCTGAACCAGATAACAGAAAACCGCCCCCCTTGCCATCATGCTGTTATCGCTCTCATCCTCTTTATCCTCTTTATTCTCTTTATTCTCTTTATCCACTAACAGACAAATTACCATTGCTCCATAAGAAAATAACCCCAAAAAGCCATTAGTAATAAGATACTGCAAATACTCATTATGCGCATTGTCATAATATGCACCTGTCACTCTGTACATGTCAGTACCATACTTATCTTCAAAATGTGGCATAACAGAATCAGTACCCACACCAATTAATTTTTTTTTCACATCTAATCCTACATAGTCTTTTACAACAATCTTCCATATATATCCCCTGTAACTTCCATAGCTATCTGAAAACCTCAATATATCTTCATAATTACTCAGCTTTACATCCTTCATCACTGTTGAAAAAATCATTATTACTGTCAGATAAAATATGGTTAACATAAGAAAAATAATAGATACAATATTTCTTCTGTCTGAAGATGAATTTTTCTCATTTTGCTTCTCCGTATTCTTTTTGTTCACTATCTTAACCGTAATTGACGCCATAAATAATAGTATTATTATCACGCACATAATATTACTAAAAATCTTATCTGTAATAATACTTAATTTTCTTGGCTCTGACATTTTACAATTTATAAGAAGTAAAAACCTGGTCCATATCATGCTTATCACAAGTGGAAACAGGAATTTGCTGATATCAAGCTTTCCTTTTGCAAAGTATAATGTAACAATAAGTGACATTCCCAAAATAATATATGCACTGTCACACTGTCCTGTCATCATACCACAGATATTCAATACCAGACCTATCAGGTAAATATATTTTTTTGTTTTCTTTTCTTCCCACATATATTTCAAAAATAAAATTGGTATTGTAATTGAAAAATATGTTGTAAATATATCCACATGACCAATACTTGAAATGTATGTTATCCTCTGGCTGTAGGTCAGACCTTCATAAAACCCCAATATATCAATTCCTATAAACTGAAAAATTGCAATTCCGGAAATAATACTGCTCCCCAAGGTTAACAAATAATAAAATGTATCATTGATTTTAACTTTCAAGCTGATAATAAAATATGAAAGACACATCATTACTACAGTAATGAGGCCTACATTCCTTCCGCTTGCACCCGTTATGGCATATCTGCTATTTTCCGAAAATATAACAGATAAAACATTTACCACCAGAAAAATAATCATAAAAATATCTGCCATATGCACATTATGTCTCTTTTCACCTTCATTACAATTTTGGGAAAATATCTTTTTTGCTGCAAAAATGACCAACTCTCCTAATATAAATAATCCGGTCACTATTACATACACATAAAATTTTGATGTCACTATATCATAATACCCATTGTGAAAAATAAGCGGATAAAATGCCATCACGAAACAGACATAAATATTAACTAATATGTTATTTGACAATCTTGTTTCTTCCATTTTGCTTTCCTTCATACAATTTATTATCTGCCTTTTTTAAAATGGTGTCTATTGGGTCATCTGTTCCCTCTGTTATTCCACAGGTCATAGTAACCTTCAATATTACATCACCATAAATTATCTCTTTCTCTCTAACACTGTCCATGATAACTTCCAGATATTTATAAGCATCATCTACATTATCCTTGTCAAAAACCAGTAAAAACTCTTCTCCTCCCCAACGTGCCACAAAGCCTTTTCCTAACATACCATTTTTTAGTATGGAGGCAATCTCATATAAAACCTTGTCTCCACATTCATGACCATATGTATCATTTACACGCTTAAAATGATCTATGTCAGCAATTGCCACTGAAAAATTCATTCCTGATTCAAGACATTTTTTTTGAGTTTCCACCAAAAACCTGTCACCATATCTTCTGTTATTTATCCCTGTAAGTGCGTCCTGTTCAACCAGTTTTCTCAGTGACTTCTGCATGCTTATGGCTGATCTTCCCATTTCACTAATTTCATCTTTTTTATCAATTTCATTTTGCGCGATAGTACAGTTGAAATCCCCCTGTTCAGTCTTAATAAGAAATTTCCTTATAACATTTATTCTCCTTATCAATGCGTCACAATATTTATAACTCATATATACCATAAAAAGCATTGCAAGCAGTATTATGGCTATTATCGGAAATATTCCCTCCCTTACCTGTCTGTTTATATCACTTGCCGGTTTTGCAACTCCTATCATTCCGCAAAACAAACCCTGCTCTGTCTTAAGTGGCATATAGTATGCAAAATACTCTTTATCACCTATTTTTGAATTGCTGTAAAAATGGTCTTTCATATCCTTTTTCACTTCATTAACCACAAGTGTTCTGGCTGTTGTTCCAACTATTCTTTCATCACTGTCTGAATTTTCGGAAGCACCTGATATAGTGGTTAATACACGGACATTTTTATAAAAAAGGGTAATCTCACTTTCAGTCTGCCTGCTTACCTTGTCTATTACGGAATAGTCACTATTTAACACTTTTTCCCCTTTTACGATAGCTACCTGCTGCTGCCCAATGGAGCCATATTCTCCCGGATAAGCAAAATCATATGTATTGTATACAATATATGCTGTGTTACGTAATTCTTTTTCCACTTCCCTATACATGATTTTAGTGTAACGGTTGTATACAAAAAGGCATACCACTATTCCTAAAATCACCATTGGAACAACAGTCATCAAAATAAATGAAATATGTAAATCCGATACTTTTTTATGCTTTTTCATCCTAATCCTCATTTCTGAGCAACCTGTCACGAAGAGGCGAAGAGAAATCTGCGCAGGCAGTTTCTCTTCTGCCATCAAGGCTATTTGCCTTCGCTCAGAAGCAAATAGCTGTGTAAAAAAAGAGCTCATTCAGAGTCTTTTCTCACACTATTATACTCCAATTTTTATTTATTTTCAAACAAACGCTCGTTAGATTTACTTTTCTGCACTATTTTTGGGCACGTGCCTGGCATTACTCTACCCAAACTGTAAAGTCGAGGCATTTTGGGTAGACTTTTTTTTCATTTTACTCTTGTCCATTCCCGTTTTTTCTTCTTTTTTTTCTACCCAAATTTGAAATTTCAGTAGTCTTGGGTAGAAAACCAATCTTCAGTACTAAATTTATTGCGAAATTTTGTTGTGGAATTTTATCAAGAAATTTTATCCCCAATTCTATCTTCCACTAATTCGTCAATTAACAAAAAAGGTTTGAAAAAATAAGATTTTGACAAAACTAAAGTGAAATCTCATTTTTTCAAACCAAACAAATTAAATATTCATAACTGTTCAATCCAAGTGTAGTGGTTTTCAATTAACCAGACTTTATTAAGAAACCTCTACATTAGATTCTTTTTATTTTAACATAAATTCAAAATCTTCGTCTGCAAGTCTGATTCTTGAATTATGCATAAGCTGTACTTCATCATAAGGATTAATCAATGCACCATTAACATAAATATGGTTTGTTGATTTATTATCTACTATAAAATATGTTCCATTCTTAGAAATAATTCTTGCATGTACCCTGCTTATTGCAGTGTTATCAAAAATACAATAATCTACCTTCGAAGGATCTTTTCCAATAACAAACACTGGTTTTGAAATGACAACTTTTTCTCCATTTTTAGCACGGATAAGAGAAGGCATTATATTAAGCTGTGCTGATACTCCTAATAAGGTTGTAGCAGCATAATCATCATCTTCTTCAAAATCATTTTGTATCGGTTGGTCGATTGGTGACATCGGTTGGCCCATTACCGGTTCCGGATTCATCATTCCATTGTCTGCATTATTCATTCCCATCATCATATTCACTTCCGTTGATGATGCTGGCATCGTATCATATCCTGCAGCCTCTTCGTGTGGCTCCTGGCCAAATGGTGGCACCGGCTGACCCATTGGCTGTACCTGCTGGCCAAATGGTGGCACCGGCTGACCCATTGGCTGTACCTGCTGGCCGAATGGTGGCATCGGCTGACCCACCGGTGGTACCGGCTGTGACTGCATATTCTGCTGTGAAGCCCCAGCGTTCTGTACAGTTGCCGGGATATTTGCAAGATATTGAACAGGCTCACTAAGTATTTCATTAATTACATCAATAACAAATTCATAATTTGTGGCCTTTCCATCAATAGCCTTAAAAAACTTATTAAGGAAGCTCTTATTTTCATTTTTCTTCCAATTAACTTCTGAACAAATATCATCAATAAGATCCCCAAAGCTGTTATTCTCAGTCAAAATCTCTGGTGATGCAATAAACTTAATCACAGACGTCTCTTTATCAACAAAAATATATTCTTTCTTTAAAACAACATCTGGTTCACAAATAAAACTATTTCTCAGCTCATTAAGAACAAACGCAATTTTTCTGATTACAGGAAATACATCATCTCTTCCCGGAAAATTTGGTAATGTAGACATTAATGGAACATACTCTGTAATGTCAAACTCACCTTTAATTATATCTTCAACCTCATAATGTGCTTCTACCAGGTGAGGATTATTGTTCTTTCTACCCATATTAATTGCAATATTATTCTGCATTTTAAAATTATCTGATTCAAAAATAACATATTTGCTGTTATTTTCTTCTATTATCTGAATCTTTGTTTCCATATCTTAACCACCTTTCTAAGCTCCATTATTTCAAAATATATTCCAGGAAATTCATATTCTTAATTTTATCTACGACCTCAAAGATATTTGCACCCTCAATATATGAGATACCTCCAACAACGGCATCTTCAAGCTCAGTCTGAATTTCCGGCATAGACTTATATTTATTAAAAATAATTCTAACTTTATTAACTGCTTCTGCATTGATGCTTCTTATATAATCCATTAATATATTAAATCTTCTATTGCTCTCGTCACTTCCATCCAAAACCACACAAAGCTTATCAGCCTCTTCAATAACTGTCTTTGCACAATTATTAAATAAAATACCTGTATCTATCACTAAATCCTTGTATTCGTTGCCGTTTCTTATCTGATTAAACAGGGTACTCATATCTTCATCAGTAATGTTTACCACATTATACAAATTCTGTGTATTACATAATACACTTATATTCTCAGCCGAACTACCAATTGCACCAGTCAAGGAATCCAAAGTTTTTCCCTGTTTGATTTCTCCAATTACGGTATTAATATTAGTCAACTCATTCTGAACATTAAATACACCATTTGTACCAAAAGGATGTATATTAGAATATAAAACCTTATCACCCTTTGATGCGAGATACTTAACTGTTCCGGCAGCAACTGTTGAATTTCCATATTCGTCTCCCAGACTGATGAAAGCAATAATTGTTCTTCTTTCTTCTTCTAATCTTCTCTTTTCTTCTTCAAGTCTCTTCTGTTCTTCAAGCCTTCTCTGCTCCTCTTCTTGCCTTCTCTGCTCTTCAAGCCTTCTCTGCTCCTCTTCGAGCCTTCTCTGCTCTTCAAGTCTCTTTTCTTCTTCTAATCTGCGCTGTTCCTCTTCGAGTCTTCTCTTCTCCTCTTCTTTTTTCTCTGCAAGCTTCTTAATGGTAACTTCAACAGCAGAATTTAAATCCTTAAAAAATCTCTCAAAATCATTATATTTATAAAGAGTTTCATCTTCATACTGGTTTACATATTCCTCATCATCAGAGTTGATGATTACTGGTATCAAAGCTTCTTCCTTTAAATTCTCCATACTTTCCGGAAGAACACATGCATCAAGATTTTCATCCTTTATGGCTCTTTCGATTTCATCACATTCGAGGGCAAAGATTTCAAAATCTTTGCCACTCTTTTCATTTACAATTTCACACACTCTTTTGAGATAGTATGTGTCCATATCATACATTGCAATCTTCATAACATACTCCATTCCGTCACTTAGTGACTAAATTACTTTTCATCTGAATCTTTCTTTTTCTTTTTTAATAACAATACCAAAATGAAAGATACAATAACTACAACTGCTGCAATAGAACCAACTAATAATGGCGTGTTATTTACAAATCTTACCCACATATTGCTTGTGATAAGTACCTTAACACTCTCTGTTTCTTCATTTCCTGCCACGTCTGTCACTGTCACACTGATTGTCTGATATCCATTGTACTGTTCAGCAGTGTATTTTAATGTTCCTGTACTAGCCCCTGCTTCCTCAATTTCTTTTTCTGCAAATACCTTTGTATCAATTACTTTTCCACTTGAATTCTTTCTCTCAACAACTACAGAGGCAATCTTATTTACATCAGAATAATCAATAACGATTTCTCTTGCATTGTCATAGCTTTCATTGTTTTTCACACCTGAAAGAACTACTTCCGGTGGAATATTATCTACTGTAAAGTTAATTGCACCAACAGTGTTAACAGCCTTTTCATTTGATATCATTGTGGCATTTTCACCATAGTAACTATCATCTGCTTTGTCCTTTGAAAGTATCTGGACAGTATATTTACCATTTTCCTTAAATACATCTTTATGAATTGAACAAATAAATTTCTGGTATCCTTCACCATCCACACTGTCTTTTATCCAGTCGTAATCATCTTTTTCCCTCAAAATAATCTGTTCTCCAAGACTTGTGTAGACAACTACCTGATACTGTGTGATTTCATCATAGTTCATTACAGTGAGCTCAACGTTATCTTCAATCTGCTTTACATATTCGTCTTTGACAACCTGTGCAATATATGACCCTTCAGTGTAATCATATGCTGAACCCTCTCTGTTTACAGATACTGTCACGTCGTTTGATGCGACTCTGCCCGCCTTATCCTTTACCTCTACATGAATTACATAGATACCATCTTTAATGGCAGGTGATGCTGCTAAATCCTTAAAGGTTATCTTATATGCATTGTTTCCATTTACTGTTGTATTTTCGATTTCAGGCTCCCAATTGACATTTCTTCCTGATAAGGTCTTAACACTGTAGCTAATCATTCCATTTGTATTTCCTGAGTTGACATCTGAATAAATGTATTCAAAATTTACATCTGCCTTATTAGCAATGTTTTTATTTTCAGGGCTTATATTTGATGTAAGCACTGGGTCTGTGTTGTCCACTGTGAATTCCGGTGAAGCATAAGCTGTCGCTTCTCTAGAAGCCTTATCCTTAAATGAAATTACAAAGCTGTAATCTCCATCCTCTGGGAATGAAATTGTAGCTGTGTGAATGTCTGAACCTTCACTCCAGTTAGCAGCCACAGGCTGATTTGCATACAATACTGAACCGTTTAATTTCTTTGTAACCAGAATACTTGCATCCTGAGGATTAAAGTTGTGCTCATTTATCGTTGCTGTTACTGTTACAGGATTGCTGTAATATCCTGCCACACTGTTTGTGCTAATCACAGGAGTAATATTATCAATAGTAAAATCTGTTGTGGCACTTCCCTCAAATACCACGCTTGACATCTGGTTTCCGGCAAGGTCTGATGTTGTAATTGAATTAATTACATAATCTGCATCTTCGTTGAATAAAACATTTGCCGTATAAACTGTATCGTCAGCGTTTGATGCCGTTCCATTTGTCTTTGTCCACTCAAGATTGCTTCCCGAAATATTAACTGTTTCCCCGTTCTTCGTATACACAAGCTCAAATTTTGATGCATCAAAGTTTCTCTCTGTAATGGCAATTCTCATTGTCCTTGCACTGTTAAAGAACTTCTCATTTCCTGTTACATTATTGTTGTCATAAGTAATCTTAGCTGTAGGTGCAGTTGCATCAATCGCAATGTACTGAACCTTTGTATTCATGACATTTCCTGCTCTGTCCACGGCATCAATTGATATTTTCACAAGATTTGTATTGAATTTATTTCTGTCGATTGAAATCTGTCCATCATACTTCTGACTTCCATTACAATCAATCTCTCCTCCAATACTGTACAATACTTCATTTCCACTCCTGTCAATTGCATCCACTCTGTAATTTACTTTATTAAGTCCTGAGAATGTGTTATTGACAATCGGGTCTGTTACTGTATAAGAAGCAATCAAATCCTTATTGTAAATACCATTTAATGGATTTGCATTAATACTTACAAGCGGTGTGCTTGTCTCCGGAGCTGTTTTATCTGCTATGACACCCTCTGAACTGATATAAACTGTTTTGTCAGTCATGTCAGTTACTTTTGCGTAAATGACAAATTTCTTATCTCCATCAATTGAAGGTAATGCGAATTCATATCCAACATTGTCATCCTTATATGTATACGGATTTCCTCCATTGTCAAATGTTCCAGTCTTCTTTGTCTTGTCAAATTCCTGTTCTGTCAATACTTTATCTGCGTCATAAACCACCACATATTCCACTTTTTTAATCTTATGAATGCTGTCAAATGCACTAATCTTTACACTTATCGCCTCATCAGTGAAATATTTGTATTCAGGGTTACTATTTACAAGCTTATTCCATCCCAGGTTCAAATCATTATTGTTAATGCTAATCTTTGCCGATGGAACATTTTTATCAACAGTGAACTTATTTGATACAAACTGGTTTGCATTATTTCCTGCCAAATCTTTGCTGTCAATTGTGAATTTATATTCACCTTCTTCATCAAAGGTTACCGTTGCCTCATATACAAAAGCTTCCTTGCCCTTTGACCACTTAAGTTCCTTTGTGCCAGTCACTGTATCCACATTTGGATTTGCCTTGCTGTAATTGAGCACTGTATTTTCCGGATTAAAGTTTACATCCTTTACAGAAACATGTACAACCTGTTTCTGATCAACATAAATATCATCCCTTTTACCTTCTTTGATATCTAACTCTTTTTCTTGGATAACAATCTCAGGTTTTGTCTTATCAATTGTAAATCTCTTTGATACAAACTGTGTAGCCGGAGTTTCGGTCTTATCCTTACAGTCAATTGTAAACTGATATACACCCTCCTCCTCGAAAACCACTGTGGTCTTATATCTATAAGGATTTCCTTCTACTGCGGTCCAATTAAGCTCTTTTACAAGCCCTGTCTCCTTATTCTTTCCTGGCCTAGTAAGCTCATAACTAAGAACTGCTGTTTCCTCATCAAAGTTTTTATCATCTACTATAATGCTTACCTTCTGACTATTATTTGTATAGTCACTGATTTTTTCAATTATATTAATCGAAGGAGCAGTCTCATCAATAATAAATGAAGCAGAACCCAGATATGTCTCTCTTCCTGACATATCCGTAATCTTAGCATAAATTACTTTCTTTCCTTCCAGTTCCTTTGGAATGATGAAGCTTACGCTGTATCCATCCTCTGATATTTCACTGTACTCAGTTTTCACTCCATCATTATTAATTTTTTCGATATACTGTTCCTCTGTAAGTTCTGTACCTGACATATAGTATGTTATTGATTTCAGTTCACTAAATGTGGTATCTTCACCAGTTACAGTTACGGTTACATCTTCATGTGTGTAATGTACCACACCTTCTGTGCTAACTCCTGTCCAGACATTATTGTCTGTAATCTGAGTATTTTCAATTTTTATGCTTCCTGAAGGATTTGTATTATCAACCGCAAACTCCTCAGTTGTGGTTTCTTTAAATCTTCCTGCTTTATCTGTAGTCTCTATTCTAACCACATATTTTCCTTCTTCTGTGAAACTGAGTTCTGTTGTATGTACAAAATTTCCGTTTTCTGCAACAGTCTGCTTCCAGTCTAAACCAGTAATTTCCCTATCAGTGTATACAGGCTCTGAAAGTTCACTATTACCTAAGGTTCTTGTAACAAAAATCCTTGTGTTAGCCTCATCAAAATAATTTTCTTCAATGCTTACTTTAAAGCTCTTTTCATCCTGTAAAAATTCTCCTGTAACAACCGAATCAACTGTGATTACAGGCTCATACTTATCAACTGTAAATGTTTTTGATACAAACTGTGTGGCCTCATTTTCAGCCTTATCCATACAGTCAATTGTAAATATGTATTGACCTTCTTCGTCGAATGCAACTTCTGCTCTGTATACATCCGGATTTGTTGCGTCCTGTGTGAAAACAAGCTCTTTTGTAAGGTCTGTCTCTGTAGCCTTTCCCGGTCTTGTAATATCATATTTAAGTACTCCGCTGTCAGGATTGAAGTTCTTATCTGTTACTGAAATATGAATTGTCTGACTGTCTTTAACAAAGCTTCCATCCACTATTGTTTCATCAATAGTGATTACCGGTACTGTCTTATCAATAATTATTCCATCCTGTGAAGATACATATGTATTTCTTCCCGACTTATCTGTTACCTTTGCATACACAATCTTCTTTCCCTCTGAAGGAATGTCAAACTGCACTGTATAGCCTTCGGTTTTAACCTCAGTGAAGCTCACCACATTTGTTGAAGCCTCCAACTGTTCAACATATTGTGCCTTTGTCAATGCCGTATCTGAAACGATATATGTAATTGATTCAAGCTCATCAAAGGTTATGTCCTTACCTGTTATTGTAACATTAGCCGTATGTTTTGTATGAAGATTAAATCCGATGAAATCAACACCTGTCCACTCTTTGTCGAGCTGAGTATTCTTTACAATGACACTTCCCAAAGGAGCATTGTTATCAATTGTAAAGGTTCCTGTGATTTCCTCATCCTGTCTTCCAACCTTATCTGTTGTGGAAACTTTTACAGAATATCTTCCCTCATCTGTCAATGTGAGAATAGCCTCGTAGGCAATTTTTCCGTCTGCTGCAGATACCTGATTCCAGGTAAGTCCTTTTATTTCCCTATCAGTAATTACAGGTTCTGAAAGCTCTGCATTTCCAATTGTTCTCGTTACAAATACCTTTGTATTTGCCTTATCAAAATAATTCTCTGTAACAGTAATTTTAAGCTGCTTCTTGTTCTGAACGAATTCACCGTCAATTACTGTTTCAATGGAAATTTCCGGTTCAATCTTATCAATTGTAAAACCATTCGAAACAAACTGTGTGGCATCATTTCCAGCCTTATCCTTACAGTCAATTGTAAATTTATATTCGCCTTCCTCGTCAAATGTCACTTCTGCCCTGTATACATCCGGATTAGCCTCATCCTGTGTAAATGTAAGCGGTTTTGTCAAACCTGTCTCTTTAGTCTTGCCTGGTCTTGTTATTTCATATTCAAGCACTGCACTTGTCTCGTCAAAATTCTTATCAGTTACTGAAATATGAACCGGCTGGCTATCCTTGATATAACTTCCATTTACAATGTTTTCATCAATGGTGATTACCAGTGCAGTCTTGTCAACTATCATTCCCTCTTCTGAGCTTAAATAAGTAACTCTTCCGGATTTATCCGTAACCTTTGCATAAATTACCTTTTTGCCTTCAGCGTCAATATCAAACTCAACCTTGTAACCTTCAGTACTAATCTCCGTGAAATTCGTAACATTTGCAGTGTTTTCTAACTGCTCTGTATACTCAGTGGCTGTGAGTTCTTTATCAGAAACGATGTATGCAATTGATTCAAGTTCGTCAAAAGTCACATCCTCACCTGTTATTGCCACCTTAATGGTCTCTTTTGTGTACAGATTAAAGCCTAAGAATGTCAATCCCATCCAGGTCTTGCTAAGCTGTGAATTGGCTACAATCACACTTCCATTAGGTGCATTATTGTCAACTGCAAACACACCTGAAGTCTTAACATCCGTCTTTCCCGACTTATCACTTGAGACTACCTTGACATAGTATTTGCCCTCATCACTCACCGTGATTTTTGTCTTGTGAACATCTGGTCCTTCTACTTCTGTTGTGCTCCATGTGATTCCTGAAAGCTCTTTATCGGTAAACTGACCTTCACCAAAGGTCTTCGTCAACAATACCTTTGTTTTTGCTGAATCAAAGTTATTATCCTTGATTGAAATAGTTATTTCTTTTTTATCCTGTACGAATTCACCATCAGTTACTGTATCAATCGTAACAACAGGAGCACTCTTATCCACATTAAATGTCTTTGACACATACTGACTTGCCGGGGTTCCAGCCATGTCATTACAGTCTATAGTGAATTTGTATTCACCTTCCTCATCAAAGTTCACTGTTGCTCTATACACATCAGGATTTAGTGTATCCCTTGTAAAGTTAAGTTCCTTTGTTAATCCTGTCTCCTTAGCTTTATTCGGTCTCTTAATATCATATTTAAGCACTGCACTTGATACATCAAAATTTGCATCTGTCACAGTAATATGAACAATCTGATTATCCTGGACATAACTTCCATTAACGATTTCCTCGTCTATACTTATCACAGGGGCTGTTTTGTCAAGAATTATTCCTTCGTTTGAGGAAACATATGTTACCTTTCCTGACTTATCTGCAATCTTTGCATATACCACTTTCTTTCCTTCATCAGTGATATTAAACTCTGCTTTATATCCACTTGAATCCACTGTTGTATAACTGGTTTTTATTCCTGAGTTTTCAATCTGTGTCTTGTATTCTTCCTCTGTGAGTTCCCTGTCAGTCACAATGTATGTGATGGAATCAAGTTCATCAAAAGTAACATCTTTTCCTGAAACAGTTACCTCTACATCGCTGCTTGTATGAAGATTAAATCCAGTAAATCCTACATCCTTCCATTCTTTATCAATCTGTCCATTATAAAATTTAATGATTCCTTTTGGAGCCGTCTTATCAACTGTGAATACACCTGTGGTCTCACTGTCACTTCTTCCTGATTTATCAGTAGTCTCAACTTTAACGAAATATCTTCCCTCTTCGCTTAAGGATAACTTTGTTGTGTAAACATATTCTCCATTATCCTTTGTGGAAGCATTCCATATCAATCCGGAAATTTCCTTGTCTGTTAATACAGGTGTTTCAAGTTCTGCATTTCCAATTGTTCTTGTTACATAAACCTTTGTATTATCCTCATCAAAATAATTTTCATCAACAGCTATCTCTATTTCCTTTAAATCCTGTACAAATTCGCCGTCAGTCACACTATTTACACTAATGACAGGGGCTGACATATCAATTGTGAATGTTCTTGACAAACTGTCTGCCGGTGTTCCAGCCTTATCAATACTCTCTACCACAAAGCTGTACTCTCCCTCTTCGTCAAAAGTGACAGTGGCCTTATGAATATTCGGCTGTGCGGTATCCTGTGTCCACACAAGAGACTTTGTAAGATTTGAAACCTTCTCCTTCCCAGGTTTTGTTATCTCATAAACCAGCGTTGTATTGTCTGCATCAAAGTTTTTGTCATTTACAAGTATTGTAACTGTCTGGCTTCCCTGCAAAAAGCTTCCATCTGTAATATCTGTTTCAAGGCTTATCACAGGTTTTGTTGAATCCACAATAACCCCTTCCTCTGAACAGAGATAAATACTTCTTCCGGACTTATCCGTAACCTTTGCGTATATTATCTTCTTTCCTTCATCATTCCCAGGAATTGAGAAATCCACATTAAACCCTGCCGGTTGTTCTGATTCAAACACAGTTTTATTCGGCGAAGCATCTAATCCTGTCTTATACTCTTCTTCTGAAAGCGGGGTATCTGATACTAAATATGTAATTGAATCAAGTTCGTCAAATGTAACATCCTTACCGAAAATAGTTACATCTACCTTTTTTGATGTGAAATGATTAAAACCAACAAAATTTATTCCTGTCCATTCTTTTACATATTCTCTGTCAACCACCTTAATACTTCCAACAGGAAGGTTTTTGTCAACTGTGAAGGTTCCTGTTGTCTTTTCAACTTTCCTTCCAGCCTTATCCGTTGTCACTACCTTCGCTGTGTATCTTCCTTCTTCTGATATGGCAAGTACTGTGGTGTGCACGATTTTACCATCATCTGTTGTTTCTGCCGTCCAATTTAAGCCCTCTATCTTCTTATCATTAAGAATAGGATTTGCAAGTTCTGCATTGCCCACGGTTCTTGTAACAAATACTCCTGTATTACTTTCATCAAAATAACTATCATCTATTGTTATTTTGATTGACTTTTTATTTTGTACATATTCTCCATCTGTCACCGAAGCAAAAGTAATTACAGGATCACGCTTATCAATTGTGAATGTACCAGATACATACTGTTGAGCACTTCTTCCGGCACTGTCCTTACAATCAATTGTAAATTTTATTTCTCCCTCTTCATCATCAAAGGTTACTTTTGAATGATGCACTTTTGGGTTATTCGCATCCACCGTCCAGTTCAGCGTCTTAGTCAAGCCACTTTCCTTTGTCTTTCCCGGTCTTGTGATGTCATACTTTAGCACCGCACTTGATTTATCAAAATATTTATCCGTCACAGAAATATGAAAAGTCTGGGAATCCTTAATGAAACTTCCATCTGCTATATTTTCCTGAACCTCAATCACCGGTGTATCGCTGTCGATGATAAAAGTTTTTGATATATACTCATCTGCAGCATTCCCATTTCCATCCGTAACATTAATACTAAATGAATACTCACCTTCACTGTCAAACTTTATCTTGTTTGAATATTCAATTTCCGAATATTCATTTTCCGTAAACTCCCAATTAGGATTTACGAATGTTCCTGCTGTTTCAACCCCATCCTTGATTATATTCAATGACACATTTGAATCAACAAAGCTTCTGTCTGATATTTTTACGGTTATTTCCTTTGAAGGAAAAGCTCCTGTGGAATCATCGGCCGTAACCACAGGCTTTTTGTTATCCACAAATACACTTCCGTCACACTCAAATTCATATTCTAAATTCAGAGTATTGGCTTCGAAAGAAAAATCATGTTCTTCATCACCATCAGGTATTGTGTATTTTCCAGAAATCCATTCTTGCTCTCCTAATCCATCAAGGTCCCATACAATATCTGAAGTCTCATCATTACCATTTCTTTTGATTATAATATTTTCTTTATTTTCATTAAAATATTGTCGCTGAGCTTCTTCACCAAAATCAGTGGGAAAATAAACACGAAGTTCAAATCCCTTGATCTTTTCATTCTCAATTATCTTATCAACAATTACTGCTTTTTCTACGCATTGAAAATTATAGTCTTGTGTTGCACCAGTCTCTGTAGACTTCAGACTAAACGAAATTTTTCCATCAGCTATCTGCTTATTAAATCCGGTTAATTCAACTCCCGTATCTCTATTAATATCAATATGATCAATTGAACTACATAATATCTTTCCGTTAATCAGCTTTCCATTTTTAATTGACCACTGTCCCTCAAAAATGTCCTGTTGTTGTTCCGCCTTTACAATATTACGTTCCAGGAAACTATAATCTGTTCCCGAGGTAACTAACATCATTGAAGCAAGGGCTAATGCACCTGCTCTCCTAAACCTTCTTTTTTTCATAACTTTTCTCCTTATCTTTCAGCCTAAATTACTTCTTCTGTATGAATTAAAACAATTCGCTTTACAATGTTATATTTGTACATCGAAGTATTCTCTTCCAATACCCTGGTGGTGTATGCTCCGGAGTTTAAAACCGTGGTTGCATTTTCATCACTTCCCAGTACTGTCGTGACATTTTCGCCACCTCCTAACACCGTTGTGACATTTTCGCCACCTCCTAACACCGTGGTTGCATTCACATCTGACTGCAATACAGTGGTTGAGCTTTCATTCAAAACACTGGTTGCCTCTGCCCCAAGAGGTGCCGTATCATCCTTTTTCATTTCTGAAGTCTTAGATGTCTTTCCGGTCTTTCCAAAGCCAGATGTAAATCCCGACGTAAATCCTGACGTCAGTCCCGTGTTCTGTCCCGGTCTTGCAAGGGAACCGGTATTAAAGTTCTCTTCCTCAAGCTTCTTAATATCTCTTTTTGCCGCTTTACCTGTCAATATCATAAATACCTTATCAATTCTGAAAACAAAGAACAAAACAATTGAAATAATCAAGAACACTATTGTTAGTGCAAAGCATATGATATATCCTGTGTGCAGTATATTTATTAGTTCTTTTGAATTACCTGACATATCTTCCTCCTATTTTGTCTTATTTATCTCTTTTTCCAAAGTATCTATATTATATTTTATACTGTCTATTCCTTTTTCCAGCTCCTCACGTCCCTTGTCTGAAACATACGCGTTATTTTTGTCCTTTATCTGTTCCTGAACATACAGCATCTTGTCATAAACGCTCTTTAATTTATCAACCAGCTGTTCATTTGTAATATCCTCATTGTTAAAACTCTCCTGGTACTGCATGACACTGGCGTTAAAATTCACATAAACCTTTATTGACACCATTCTGGCATTTATCTTTTCATAATCAACATCAACCACCGTATTTAAATCCTTCCAGTATTCAGCAAATGAAACACTCTTTTCTCCATTGGCCTTATAGGTCGGATTGGATAACTCATTACTATAGCTGATAATATTTGATAATGCCTTTGCAATGGTAACCTTTCTTGAATCCAGATTCTTTGATTTCGCCACGATGTTATACCATTTTCCAGCCTTATTGTGACCCTCAGACACGTCATAATAAAAATAGTAATATGCCTCCGCAAGATTATATGCAAACTCATCATAATCTGACTTGTTTTTTTCTTTTAGAACCTCAAGATTCTCCGTGTCGCCACTACCCTTGATGATTTGCAATATTTCCTTGCTTTCCTCCGCCGAAAAAACATCATCGGAAAGTATTACCTTATCAAGATAGTTTTTATAAGCATCACCCTTTTCAGGTGCGACCTCTATTGCCTGCTTATACGCGTCTGCCGCGGCCTTAAACTCGCCGCCATTAGCGGATTCTTCTCCCTTTTCAATATAGTAATCATATGTACTCTGTATCTTGCTGTTTTCTGCCATTCCAAAACCAACTGTTCCGCCAAGACAAAGTACTGTTGCGATTGTTGAACCAAGAAACAATCTCCATTTTTTCTTATACTCTCTCTTTGCCTCGTTCTCCAAATCCCTGTAATGCTCAAGAGCATACAAAAGCTCCGCACAATTCTGATATCTGTCCTTAGGATTTCTCTGAGTACATTTTAATATAATCTCCTCCAATCCGGATGACAGCTTTGGATTCCACTTTCTTATTGGATACATCTCATATGGTGGTTCTGCAGGATTATGTCCTGTAACAAGATGATACATTGTTGCACCAAGACAGTAAATGTCCGTTCTTGCATCTGTCTGTCCCTGTCCTCCAAACTGCTCCGGTGCCGCATATCCCTGTGTTCCCAGACAGGTTGTGTCCGCCACGTTTTTTTCCTTAAACTCCCTGGCGGTACCAAAGTCAATGAGCATAATCTTTCCATCATGCTTTAGCATAATATTGGCGGGTTTCATATCCCTGTATATAATTGGTTTTTCCCTCGAATGTAAATATCCCAAAACATCACACAACTGCTTGGCCCACTCAATTACATCCTCCTGTAGCTGGGCACCCTTCTGTTTCAGAATCTTATTTAGCGGATTTCCCTCAATGTAATCCATTACAATAAGAAATGTTCCATCCCCGTCTATAACATCAACGATGCTTGGAAGGTTCGGATGATTCAGTTTCTTAAGAAGATCAGTTTCAACTATAAGCCCCTGCTTGACAACTTCAAAATTACTTACCCCGTCCTTTCGTACTTCTTTTATGGCCCACTGTTTATTTGCCCTCTCATTCATGGCAAGATAAACAACACTCATTCCGCCTTTTCCGATAACATTTAATATTTTATATTTTCCATCAACTAAGGACCCTATCTCTAACATTTTCTCACCTCTATACTGTTTTTATTAAGATTACTGATATATTATCTTCTTCTTTTCTGAACTTGTTTAAATCAGTAAAATACACAATGCTCTTTTTCATCTGTTCTTCATCATTTAACATTTCAGGCCTTAAATATTGCATGAACTCATCTGGTGTAATAACATGTCTGTATCCATCTGAGCACAACATAAACACCTGTCCCTGATTAATTTCCCCAATAAAAAAATCCGGCATAATGTACTCGCTTGCCCCCACGCACTGAAGTAAAACACTTCTTCTCGGATGATTCAGTGCTTCCTCCTCAGTAAGGCGTCCCATATCAATTTCACGCTGTACATATGTCTGATCCTTGGTGATGAGTTTAAACGTATCTGTGATCTGGTAACACCTTGAATCACCTACGTTTAAACAAAAATATTTATTATCAAATAAAACAAGTGCGACCACAGTAGTTCCAAGATTTACCCCCAGTTCTTTTCCGTAGTTACTTATTTTGACATTTGTGGAATATATAACATTTTCCATGCTTTTCCTTAAATTTCCCGGTTCAAAACCCTCATAAAATATAGCCGGAAATTCTTCTTCAAACCATCGCTCATACTCTTTAATCAGGGTACTGCTTGCAACTTCACCCTTGGCAAGGCCTCCCATTCCATCACATACCACGGCAAATAATACGTTGCCCTTTTCTGTTTCCGCTTCCATCACAAGAATGGAATCCTGATTTGTTTTCTTTCTAATACCCACATCTGTATGCGTTGCTGTTAAATAATTCATTTTCTATATCTCCTAATATAAATAATTTATCCAAAAACCCTAAACTCCTCATCAGCCATTCTGATAAGGTCTCCTGATTTCACAACAGAGTCCTGATTTGGAACAAGTTTTACGCCATTTAAAAAAGTACCATTGGTTGAATTCATGTCAACAATAAACATACTTCCATTTTTAAAGCAAAACCTTGTATGTACACGGCTAATGGAATTATTATCATGTATACAATAATCCACTCTTCTTTTCTCTTTCCCAATCATAAAATATGGTTTTGAAATGACAATCCGTTCCTGATTCTTTGTCCTCACAAGAGTAATCGGTTTCATCTGCTCTGTAAATCCCAAAACTGTCGTCTCATTACCGCTGTTATTTAACACATTTGTTCTGCCAGCCCCTGTATTATCATACTGCATTTCTCTGTCGTAAGAATTATTCCGGTAATTACGGGCTACATTTTTTCCTGATATCTCATTTTTCATTACAACCACGGTAATAATGGCAATGACAACCAAAATGAACAAAATAACTCCTACTGCCAGATACACTGTTCCCGCCATTTTTTCTTCCTCCATTCCCCAAAAATACACTTCTTGGCACAAGGGTACAAATACCCATATTTTATAAAAATTATAAAACATTTTGCCCATATTTGTCAATATTTACAAAAAATGCCAAAACAAAAAAGCCGCATCCTAATGCAATAACATTAAGATTCCGGCCTCTTTGTACTGATACCATATTTTTGGCAAAAGCCATAAATTACAATATTTCAAAAAATTTCTTTATATTTTCAATATTAGACGTCATACTTTCAAACATCATATCCAGAACAGTTAGTGCAACCATTGATTCCACAACCACAACTGCCCTCGGAACAATAATCGGATCATGGCGTCCCTTAATCTGAATATCAATATTTTCTCCAGACTTATTTACTGTTTTCTGTTGTGAAAAAATCGATGGAGTTGGCTTAAAATGTGCTCTTATGACAATATCTGAGCCATCAGAAATACCTCCCAATGTGCCTCCTGCGTGATTTGTTCTCTTTTTGATAATGCCCTCGTCATCAGAAAAGAATTCATCATTGTTTTCTGAGCCAAAAGCTCTTGAGGCCTGTACACCGTCACCGATTTCAAAAGCCTTAACAGCCCCTATGGACACAACCGCCTTTGCAAGATTTGCATCCAGCTTTTCAAAAACCGGTTCTCCTACTCCCGGTTTCAATCCCTTTACAACACACTCAACCACTCCGCCCACACTGTCCATTTCCAAGCGTTTTCTGTCAAGCAGTTCCGCAGCTTTTTCTGCCGCAAGTTTATCAGGCATATATAACAGGTTGTTGAAAATTTCATCGTAATCAAATCTTTCCTGACTAATTTCCACATCTCCAATTGATTTTGTATATGCTGATACCTCAACCCCTAAAGTCTTCAAAATCTTTATGGCTATGGCGCCTGCAGCAACTCTGGCAGTGGTTTCACGACCCGAAGACCTTCCTCCACCTCTGTAATCCCTGAAACCATATTTCATGTCAAAGGTGTAATCAGCGTGTCCCGGTCTGTAGTACGAAGCAATTTCCGAGTAGTCTGACGACCTCTGGGTCTTGTTAAACACAACCATGGATATCGGTGTTCCTGTAGTCCTGCCCTCAAAAATTCCAGATAATATTTCAATCTTATCATCCTCAGCTCTCTGAGTGGAAAACTTCGATTGGCCCGGCTTACGTCTGTCAAGAAAAGCCTGAATATCCTCCTCGCAAAGTTCCACTCCTGCTGGACAACCATCCACCACAACACCCAGACCTTTTCCATGGGATTCGCCCCAGGTTGATATTTTAAATCTGTTTCCAAAAATCGAACCAGCCATATTCCCTCCAAGTAAACGTTATAATACTTACCTAAACATTAGTATAATGGATATTTATCTGTCAACGATTTCACGAGTGCAATCGCCTGTTCTCTGTTCTTGTCAACATCAGCAACAAGTAATGAAATTGCCTCTGCAATAACATCCATGTCTTCTGCAACCATACCTCTTGATGTAACAGCCGGTGTACCAAGTCTGATACCACTTGTCACAAATGGCTTTTCAGGGTCATTTGGAATGGCATTTTTATTACATGTAATCAAAGCTGCATCAAGAAGTTTCTCACATTCTTTACCTGTAATTCCCTTGCTTCTCAAATCAACAAGCATTAAATGATTATCAGTACCACCGGATACAAGATTAAATCCTCTGTCTGTAAGACCCTTTCCAAGAGCCTGTGCATTGTCTACAATATTTTTTGCATATGCCTTGAAACTGTCATCCAAAGCTTCTTTTAAACATACTGCCTTTGCAGCAATAACATGCATAAGAGGTCCGCCCTGAATCCCCGGGAATACTGCCTTATTAAAGTTCAATTCCTTTGCAAGTTCAGCATCCTTCATAAGAATCATACCGCCTCTTGGTCCGCGAAGTGTCTTGTGAGTTGTGGTTGTAACAACATGTGCATATGGAATAGGGCTCATATGCTGTCCACCTGCCACAAGGCCGGCGATATGTGCCATGTCAACCATAAGGTATGCTCCTACCTCATCTGCGATTTCCCTGAATCTCTTAAAGTCAATTGCTCTTGAATATGCACTTGCACCTGCTAAAATCATCTTCGGCTTACATTCTTTGGCAATTCTCAGCACCTCATCATAATCAATGAATCCCTCATCATTTACACCATAAGGAACAACATTAAAATAGCTTCCTGACATATTAACCGGCGAACCATGGGAAAGGTGTCCTCCATGAGCAAGATTCATTCCCATATATGTGTCACCCGGTTTCATAAGTCCAAAGAATACTGCCATATTTGCCTGGGCTCCTGAATGTGGCTGAACATTTACATATTCACAGTCAAAAAGTTTCTTTGCTCTTTCAATAGCCAATGTTTCAACGATATCAACATATTCGCAGCCGCCATAATATCTCTTTCCCGGATATCCCTCTGCGTATTTATTTGTCAAATGACTACCCATAGCTGCCATTACTGCCTTACTTACAAGGTTTTCTGATGCAATAAGCTCGATATGGGTTCTCTGTCTGTCTAATTCCTGATTCATGGCCTCGGCTACTTCCGGGTCAAAAGTTGATACATTATCAAATGAAAACATAATAATCCTCCACGTACTTTAATATTTTATTTTTTTTTGCATTGTTAGAATATTATAACATATTTCTACATTATTTCCAAACATAAAATAATTAATATGAAATAATCTCATGTCCGTCCTCGGTCACGAGAACCTGAAGTTCCCACTGCGCTGAATCCATCCCATCATCCGTGTATGCTGTCCAGCCATTATCATCATCAATAAAAATATCTGCCGTTCCCATATTCATCATGGGCTCAATGGTAAATATCATTCCGGGAACCATAAGCATTTCTGTTCCTTTTTCAGCCACATAGCAGACATATGGGTCTTCGTGAAATTCAAGTCCAATTCCATGACCACCTATCTCCTCAACTATTGAGTAGCCGTTTGCTTTCGCAAAATCATTAATTACCTGACTCATATCCCCAATAAAATTCCATGGTTTAACCTGTTCAAGTCCAAGATATACTGCCTCCCTACATTTTTCAACAAGACGTTTTCTTTCTGCGCTTACCTCTCCAATGCAGAACATTCTTGAGGAGTCAGAATAAAATCCATTAAGAATGGTAGAGCAGTCAACATTGATTATGTCGCCCTCCCTTAATATTATATCCTTTGAAGGAATACCGTGACATACCTGATTATTAATTGAGGTGCATACGCTTTTCGGAAATCCCTGATAATTTAACGGTGCCGGAATTCCTCCCATCGCAGTTGTTTTTTCATAAACAAGAGTATTTATATCTTCTGTACTCATTCCTGCCCTGATATTTTCCGCAACATAATCTAACACTGCAATATTAATCTTTGCACTCTCTTTTATCATTTCAATTTCCGACTTGCTTTTCAGCAATCGCCTGCCCGGAACAATACATCCCCTTCGTCTGTACTGCAGCATTTTTTCATCAATTTCCTGATGACAAAACTTGTATTTCTTGCCACTTCCGCAAAAACAAGGGTCATTACGACCAATAACCTTAATGTTTGGATTTGTTCTTAATGATGCCATATCAATTCTCCATTCTGTCATTTATTATCAATAATATCAGAAAAACTGTCCCACATCACAGTGCGACAGTTTTATTATTTACTTACATGTTTTCTATTTTTTCTTTTAATTCCTGAAGATTCTTGTCAAACGTATCATATGATGAATTATCAAATATAAGAAGTGTTCCCGGATCATCAGGGTCTTCAAGATTTGTAGGTATTGTGAAATTGACATCCTTTATGTACTCAAACCAGTGAGTAAGCTTCCACGTATCTCTGTCAGAATTTCTATCTATCATTCTCTGATGACATACTTCCGGGTCTGTCCTAACCCATACAACAACAAGCTTTGCACCTTTTTTCTTAAGCTCTGCTTTTAAGCCGGCAATATACTCATCATCTCTTATTTCAGATGTAAAAGGTGCATTTATGAGAACTGTATCCTCATAAGTAAGAGCCTCCATGGCCAATGCCATAATTGCCTCGTACTCGTAGTCTCGTATCTCAGCATTAAAGAAATCACTGCTTCTGTTATAAGGCTGATTTGCAACCTTGAAAATCTGTTTACTTAAACAAATAAGAGTGTCCTTATCCAAGTAAACAACGTGGCTTAATGCCTCTGCCAATTTCATAGATACATAAGTTTTTCCACACGCTGGCGGACTTGTTACTAAAATAAGTTTCTTCATATTAAACCTCATTTCATACCTTAAATTCAAAATTTGCAAAAAAAAACCATCCTTGCGGATGTATCTTCTTTGATAAGAGCGCGAGACGGGACTCGAACCCGCGACCCCAACCTTGGCAAGGTTGTGCTCCACCAACTGAGCCACTCGCGCATTAGCTTGTGTGTGATTTCTCTCAAACACAAGCTATATTATATATTATTATTTCATTACTGTCAACAATTTTTTTATTCTTTTATATCACCTTTTATATCAACTTTTCGAACTCATCCAACAATCCGCCAAACATATCCATGGCATTTGCCAAAGGGGTCTCCTCACTCAAATCCACTCCTGCTGCCTTAAGAATTTCGATTGGATAATCACTACAACCAGATTTTAAGAACTTCTTATACTTTTCAACAGCAGGCTCTCCCTCTTCCATTATTTTCTTTGAAAGAGCTATTGCGGCTGAAAAACCTGTGGCATACTGATATACATAAAAAGAAGTATAAAAATGAGGTATCCTTGCCCACTCCATTTTTATTTCGTCATCAATAATAATATCCTCTCCAAAATATTTCCTATTTAAATCCCCATATATTTCACACAAAACATCACTATTTAGAGCTTCACCCCTGTCTGCCATGGAATGAACAAGCATTTCAAATTCTGCAAACATAGTCTGCCTAAAAAGAGTTGTTCTAAACTGCTCAAGAAAATGATTTATCAAAAATGCCTTCTCCTGTTTGTCCTCAGCATTATTTATCAGATAATGGATAAGCAGTGATTCATTACAGATTGACGCCACCTCTGCCACAAAAATCTTGTATTGGGCATTTGTATAGGTCTGATTACTGTTTGAATAATATGAGTGAAGTGCATGTCCCATTTCATGAGCAAGGGTGAACACACTGTTCAAATCAGGCTGATAGTTTAATAAAACATATGGATGAATTCCGTATGTGCTCCACGAATATGCTCCGCTCCTCTTTCCCTCATTTTCGTATACATCTATCCACCTGTTATCAAAGCCTTGCCTCAAAAGTTCCAGATACTCCTCTCCCAAAGGTGCCAGTCCCTTGAGAACAATTTCTTTTGCCTCTTCATACTCGATATGTTTTTTAACATCCTTAACCATAGGTGCGTATACATCATACATATGCACTTCATCATATCCAAAAACCTTTTTCCTGAGAGAAATGTATTTGTGAAGCTTGTCAAGGTTTTCGTCAACCACTTTGACCAGATTGTCATACACCTTTTCCGGAATATTATTTCCATCGAGATACATTTGACGTGAAGAAGTATATTTTCTAACCTTTGAATAAAAGCTGTCTTTTTTCAAATTATTAATGTATACCGCTGCAACAGTGTTCTTAAAATCCTTATAAGGTTTATATAACGCTTTAAACGCCTGGCATCTGACTTTTCTGTCTTCAGATTCCATAAATGTGCTATAATTTCCGTGTGTTAACAATATCTCTTTTCCATCGGCATCTTTGACCTTACCAAATTTCAGATCCACATTATTAAATACCGAAAAAATGTCATATGAACCATTGGAAAAGTTCTGTGTCATTGCAAGAATTTCTTCTTTTTCCGATGATAAAATATGTTCCTTCTGTCTGAACAAGTCATGAAAATAATGTTTGTATTCCTTCATGTCTTCATTATCAAGGTAATTGTTGACAACCTCTTCTCTGGCATCCAAAAATTCAGGTTCAACAAAAGATGACGCAGCACAAAAACTATTAAGTAATTCTGATGCCTCATCAGACATTTTCTGATATTTGCCATTACCTAAATCTTCATGAAATTTCTGATTGGCATAAAAATAAACCCGCTCAGTTATTATTTCCAGCTCATTCATTAAGGATATTGTACTTTTAAAGCTTTCATAGTCCTTAGTTATTGTTCCCTTTTTTCTTTTTAATTCTTCAAAAAGACCTGTTACTCTATTTTTATCATTTTCCCAATCAGACTCATTCTGATATACATCCTCCATTTTCCACTTGAATTCTTCATTTATTTCTTCTCTTTTTTTCATGCTAACCTCCAAATCGTATATTAATAATAT
>JBNRML010000004.1:0-7388 GCA_050309585.1 Lachnospiraceae bacterium | reverse complement strand
TATTGATGGATATGCGCTAGTGAATTGACGATTACATTGAATAATAATATAATGGTATTTGTTCATAGCCAAATATATTTTTACAGCTAAACGTTCACGAATGCAAGGATGCATCACTTTTAACTGTAAAATATGCTTGGGCCTGAACATATAGAATAAATTAATGAAAGGAATATTAATATCATATGAAAATAACAAATGAAGCAAAAAATCAGATGATGGAGATACTGAAAAATAAAGAAATAAAATCTGTTTTTCAGCCAATTGTATCATTAAAAACCGGAACTGTTTTCGCATATGAGGCACTGAGTCGCATTACATTGAAAAAATGTGCTTTTAATATTAGTGAAGCCTTTGATATTGCACAGGAGATGAACTGCCTGTGGTCATTTGAACGTCTTTGTCGCATCCATTCAATTAAGATGGCATCAGATAAGCCCAAAAATGTGAAACTTTTTTTAAATGTCGACCCCAATATCATACATGACCAGGACTTTAAATATGGCGTTACTCACGAGAAGCTCAAAAAAAATAACCTTGAATGCAGTGATATTGTCTTTGAAGCTACAGAGCATTCGGCAATAAAAGATTTGGAAACATTTAAGGCATCATTAAAGCATTACCGTGAACAAGGCTTTAATGTTGCTGTAGATGATGTCGGCTCCGGCTATTCAGGAATAAACCGTATTTTTGAAGTAAATCCCAAATACATCAAAATAGACATTGAAATAATCAAAGATATCGAAAAGGATGAATTAAAACGTTCATTTATTTCAGCTCTCTCTCAATTTGCAAAGGATTCAGGTATCTCTCTTATAGCTGAAGGTGTCGAAACATATGAACAGTTAAAAACTGTTATTTCATTAAATATTGATTATGCCCAAGGCTTTTACCTTGGAAAACCAAGTGAAAAATTCAAAAATATACCAGAGGATATAAAAAAGGAAATTATTTGTCTTCATAATGAGATGTGTACGCCAAAATTTTCACCGTCGTATTTCAATACAGTAAATATGTTATGTTCAAAGAAATCCATACTCCCCCCTGATGCAACATTCAGTAAAGTGTATGAATTAATGAACAACCCCAATATAACAGAAGTTGCAATCGTCGATAACAATGAGAAATTTTTAGGTGTATTGACTAAACGACAGGTGTTGCAGTCACTAAGTGGAATGTATGGTTACTCACTCCACGCCCGCCAAAATGTCAGTGGAATCATGGACACCTCCTGTCTCACCATCACTCCTAACACGCCTATTGAAACTGCTGCTAAAATGGCAATGTCACGCTGTCAACCTTATACATATGACTCAATTCCTATAATAGATGGTTCGTCCCAGAAATATTTAGGCTTCGTCAGTATAAAGGATTTGTTATTAGCAGCAATAAACATTCAGATAAAACGTGCCACAGACAGCAATCCCCTTACAGGTCTTCCGGGCAATATCGTCATAGACGAAAAAGTGGAAAACGTTATCAAGAAAAAAATTCCGTTCTCAATCATTTATTTTGATTTAGATAATTTCAAAGCATATAATGATGCGTACGGCTTCTCAAACGGCGACCTGATGATTAAGGCTGTAGCTGATACATTGACGGAATTATGTGTTGGCGATGATTTCTGCGGTCATATTGGCGGAGACGATTTTGTAGTGATAACCAATTATGATAAAACTGAAGAGCTTTGTGAAAAAGCGTTCGAAAAGTTCCGTATACGTTCACTTAATCTGTACAGTGAAATAGACAAAAACCGGGGTTATATCGTATCAAAAAACAGAAGCGGATTTGTAGAAGAATTTCCACTGGCAACACTCTCCGCTGCGGCAATTACAAACCGAAATCACAGTTTCAATTCATTGAAAGAACTTTCTGTTATTATAGCCCAGACAAAAAAGCAGGCAAAACAACGATTTGGAAATAGTCTTGTAATTTACTAATGTGATATTCTCTCCTTTTACATCAAAATATGGCCAATTACATTCATTAACACAATTTCACATATATAGCAATCATAAGTATGTAATTACTGTCACACCAATTTAAACACTGCCGTATTTGCGTATGTTAGCGGATCCGTATGCATAAAAAATACTTTTGAATCCATCGGAGAATACAAAGTCTCCATAATCTCCCCCTCATAAGGATGAAGTATGTTTGCCAACGGTGTCCCCTCTTTCACATCATCACCAACCTTAACAAGTGGTTCAAAAATACCTGATTTTGCTGTTCTCACACTTATCATATCCGTATCATTCACAACAATTGATTTCTTCTTCACACCATCCCACTGGTATTTCACAATTCCAAGCGAAGATAAAAACTTCAGAATACTCAAAACCGACTGACCGGCTGAATTTCTGTCAATGCTTGTAGTAGAGGTTGTATAAAAACTAAAGGCTTGTGTGTTCCACACTTGCCAGTTATAATTTAGCGTTGTCGTATCATAAGGTCTGACTTTACGCTTTACCACATAAGGCATTTCAAATTTCATTGCAGTTTCAACTGTACTGCATCCCTCATCCATCATTCTTACATGGGGCATAAATTCTCCAGGCATATAAAAGGATGTAAACTGAATTCCATACTGGTAATCCATAATTTCCTTGAACACCCCTCCCGCAATCCTTTGCGTCGTCTCACCCATATCATACCCTGGAAACATACGATTAATATCTGTATTATCTATCGGCCAGAACCGTTTTTGAATATTTAAGGAATAGGGATTGGAGCTTGGAATGATAAGGATTTTGTGTCCCCCGGTAATTCGTCCCTCTGATTCCAGCTGTTTCATTTTTTTTATAAGCTGTGAGCAGCAATACAACTGCTGTACCTCATTTCCCCTCATTGTACCAACAATACAGACACTCTTCTTTCCTCTTCCAAATTCATAACCTGTCACCCGGAAGTCATCTCTGTAAAGTCCTTTTATCTCATATACAATTTTCTTCTTCATTTCTCATATGCCTCCTTTCTAAGAAGTCTGCCTATCAGTGAGCCCTCATCCACAACAGGATATTCTCGTATTGTAAACAGAATTCCATCTACTGTCGAAAGCACATTGTCTAATACCTTTCCACTTAACGGGTCTACTATCTGCCCAATCAAATCTCCCTTTTTTAGCTTTTCCCAATGCTTAACCTTCTGAACAAATAAACCACCAACACGGGCATTCAGATAGCTTACATCATCAGGATTTTTAGATATAATAGGTGTACGTGGTGTTTTTGTCACACCCGTCCATATTCCCAGCTTTTCCATAAGATGAAAAATTCCATCTACCAGCTGCTGTCCATACTCCTTTGTTATTCGCATACCCACCCCCATCTCTACAACCAGACAGGGGGTTCCTTTACTGTTTAAGCTGTATGCAAGAGTGGATTCCAAAACTGTGTTAGCACCATGAACCCACACAAAATCTACATTAGCCTCTTCTGCCAGAGGAACCAGAAACTCTTCATGTAACTCATTAATTCTAATCTGTGGAATCTCCGTCAGGTATATATTACTTGCATGAATATCAATGACAAGGTCAGCCCCGGACATATCCTTAATTATTTCAGCTGCAATGTATTCTGTCATATTTCCGTCAATATTTCCTGGAAACAATCTGTTCATATCCAAATCAAAGGCCGGAATCCCTCTTGTTATTGAATCAATACCCAAAGGATTAATTGCCGGATAAATGTCGACAATCCCGGCTAATTTTTCAAATTCCCTTTCAATTTTTCTGCCAATTTCGAAACACACATACTGCCCCTCCAACTCATCACCATGAATTCCGGTTACTATGCATATTCTTTTCATTCCCCTTGACTTATTTTCAGGCTGAATTCTCTTTTTTTTAATGGCTAAGGTCTCATCAACAGGCAGCCCCACAGATGCAACGGTTTTAATCATATTTTTCACACTAGTCCTCCATGTCGGAGCAAATTTATTTGCGTAGACACGCGTCGAGAAATCAGGTTATCCTGTTTCTCGACTGCGATAGCTCGAATTGAGGCTCCGTCTCAATTCGCTGTATGAAAAATAAGGGCATCAGCCTTATTTTTCATACTAATCTCCATTTACATTTATCTATTTAAAAATTAACTTGTTATTTCTTTTACACTCACATTAATATTCTGTGTGTGCAATCCTCCTCCATGCATTATTCCACGGTTAATCATACAATCCCCTGCATCACGCCCAACACCTATTTTTATATGTTCATCGGAAACAATAATATTATTAGTCGGGTCAAAACCATACCACCTTCCATTGCATAACACCTCAACCCATGCATGGCTTGCTCCCTCACCAACAATAAGTCCTGTTACATATCTGGCATTTATACCTGCAAGATGTAATAAGGCAATAAAAATATGCGAATAATCCTGGCATACTCCTTTTCCCTGTACAAATGCTTCTTCTGCCTTCGTCTGTACACTGGTGGAGAATGGCACATATTTAAAATTCTCATATAGTAAATGCATTAAGTTAACTGCCTTTTCATAATCAGACAAATACTCTTCCGGTTTGTTTTTTTCAAAAAAAGACTTTATGGCTCCGCCTGCCTGATTAAGACCATAGGGATGCCTAAATATCATTTCAACATCCTCATCAACAAGTTCCTCAAAATCAGAAAGGCCCGTTATTACATTTCCCTCAATTCTAAAAACAAATAAAGAATGAGGGTCCTCATTTACTCCATAAATCTGTAAATTACGCAAACCGTCCCTGCCGATGCAATAGTTTGTAAAAGGAAATACATCAATAGTGTAATTCTCTGTTTTTTGACGCAAAGTATTTCCTGGTATACATTTTATTGTAAAATTACATCTTGAAACCTCCTCAGAATACTTAATCTGCATCTCATATATAAAATGAAGCTTTTTCATACTAATCTCCATTCCTCCGCCTTCGGCTGGCTGCACAAATAGTAATGAAAGTGTTCCAACTCTCTACGTTTTGCTGTAAAACTGCTTTTAAGAAGAGTTTAAGCGCCTTAGTTTAATTGTGTGGCAGTTCAAGTCAATTACTTCTGACCAAAGCAAACACTTTCTACTTATTCCTGAACTTTTTCCTACTTTTCCAACGTTTTCGGCTTTCTAGTAGGTATTTTTTTTCTTTTGTCCTAGATATTTACCTACTTTTCCGACGTTTTCAGTATTTTAGTAGGTATTTTATTAGGTGGGAATACCTTCAAATAGGTTCACTTTGTAAGCCTTCTTTTTGTGTCTAATCCACGATTTTGGCTTATTTTACTTTTTTCACACTAATCTCCATTTCTGAGCAAATTTATTTGCAGTCCTAAAAAATAGTCTCTACCTCATTCACAATTTGGTAGTAATCAATTTCACCTGCGTCCGCCAGTGATTTAATACATTCCAGTTTTTTTTCATCATACTTTAATCCACTATTTTTAACCCTTGGTATCATTCTGTTAATCTCTCTTTGAAGCTCTTTTCTTCCAACACCAAGTCTCGCATAAATATCAATGCGTTCTATTCTTTTACCTGCCTTGATAATATTACGAATATTTTCATCGTCTATCTGATCATCAACAATTCCATAAAAAGCAAGAAGATTGTCGTTAACCTTTTGCAGTTCAATCATAGGTGCCGTGCTATTCGCAGCCCTGTTCATATCATAAATTGCCAGCTGTATATAAGCCAATGTTTCTGAACCAATACTCTCCCTAAGCATAATTGCATTATCATATGCCCTGTTTAAGTTGCTGATAATTGAATCTGTATTTTTTATATCAAAGGGATATTTACTGACAAAATCATCTTTATTTGTGTATACATTTGGAATATCTATATTTTTACAAAATTCTACATAACCATCGACTAGTCCGTCAATTAAATCATCAAAGCTTTTCGAAAATATCTTTAATGTTGTATATACACGTTCCGTGTACCGTCCCAGCCAGTAAAGTCTGTCTGCCTGTTCTATCGAGATAATACCCATGTGTCTTTGAAACCTCCTCCTTGTGATGAATTAACAATAAACGAATCAGGATTCCTTGAAAATCTTGTAAGCCCACTCTTCCATACCATCGGTTCATCCGCCATTAAGACAAACGCTCTAAGGTCAGCCTTTCTCGGAACCATCTCTCCATTTTCCAATATGTCTATATCCTGAAAATCAATTACTTCCTGAGCTATAAACCTTCTTGGTTCTTCCTCTAAAAGTTTCAGAAAACTCTGTTTTTCTTCCTTTGTCATTTTATTTCCAAACACAACTCCATATCCGCCTGCCTCAGCAACATCCTTGAGTACTAAATCATCAAAATGTTCAATAACATAATCATAATCATCTTTATAAAACGGAAGATAAGTTGGTGCATTAGAAAGAACAGGTTCTTCTCCAAGATAGTATTTTATCATTTTAGGAACAAAATAGTAGATTCCCTTGTCATCTGCAACCCCATTTCCCGGTGCATTAATCAATGCAACATTACCTTTTCTGAACACATCATAAATATGTGGAATACCAATTAGTGACTCCGGATTAAAATTCATTGGGTCAAGATACTCATCCGATATTCTTCTATATACCGCTCCTACCCTTTCCAATTTTCCATCTGCGGTGATAAAATATAATTTATCGTCTTTCACAATAAGTTCCGAACCGCTTACAAGATGTGCTCCTGTCTGTTCAGCAAGATAACTGTGTTCAAAATATGCCGCATTGTACCTTCCGGGAGTTAATATAACAGTATGTCCTCCGACATTGACATTGTCAAAAGTTGCCCTCAAAAGCTCGGAATAATTTCTGTTGTCCTCCATTTTTAAATCTGTGAATGTTTCCGGTGAAGAACGTCTGCATAACTCCCTTGCTATCATAGGATATGACGCACCGGATGGAACCCTCAGATTATCCTCCAGAATATACCACTTATTGTCCTTACCCTTTACAAGATCAATACCGGAAATGTGTGAATATATATCCTTAACCGGTGTAACACCTTCACACTCCACCATATAACCGCTGGAGACAAAAATAAAATCTTCCGGCACTATACCATCCTTTACAATATGTTTTTTTGAATAAATATCCTTCAAAAACATATTAAGTGCCACAACTCGTTGTTTCAAACCCTTTTCAAGATATAAAAATTCATCATTTTCAATAATCCTGGGAATTGTATCAAAAGGGAATAATTGTTCATTAAAAACGTTATTTTTATATACTCCAAATTTGACTCCATATCTTGCAAGCAGTTCGTTCACCGTATCAGTGTGTTCTAATAAATCTAACGGTTTCATCCTAACCACTCCTCGTATAATAAGTTTATAGACCTCATTCAAAGAGGCTATAGACTTATTTTTTATGATGCAGGTATTGGATGAATTGTTGGACATCCTTTTACACCCACATAGTTAATAAGTTACTTTATA
>JBNRML010000003.1:0-4652 GCA_050309585.1 Lachnospiraceae bacterium | reverse complement strand
TGTCTTATCATTAACAGCTACTGCTGCTTCGTTGATAACATTAACAACCTGCTGTAATGATTCTACACTTTGGAATACCATATCCTTCTTCTTTTTTATGTATTCACCCATACATATACCACCTTTCATTTTTATCTAAAGACACAAGAGATACTTCTATTTTCGTGAAGAATATCAGGATTGGAAGCAAGATAATCCTTCAACTTTTTGATACGGTCTTCAGTATCGATTCCAGCTTCATTCTGATTAATGGAAACCCTTTCAAGTTCTTCCCCTGTATCATTCTTTTTAATCACATAGGCATCATTTTCACATTCAATAAATGCATTCTCATAAACTAATTTCTGGCCCATGCTGTCTCTGGACAGATGGGCCTCATCAGCTATTTTGAGATACGGCATATAGGTGTTTTCAGACCATTTTGACTGGGTTTGCATAACAGAGAATAAGTAAGGAGCTTCAGCATACTTGGTGTTAGAATACTTTCCATAGCTTCCCGGCCGGAATTGCTCATACTTTATGTAATAATACCTCCAATCGTACTCGCCCTTATCCTCACATTCTTTCAGGTACGCTGCTGCTATTTGATCCAACAGCTCATCGTTTATGTTACCTTCTTTGGAAAGCAGTTCTACCATAATTTTCTTAGTATTATCAAACTCGTAGTTACCACCTTTATGAAAAAGATTTCTCCACGTATTTACATTTCTTGGATTGCTAGATCCAAACTGAAATCTCCATCCATTTTTTTCTTTTTGTGGATAAAACCCCATGGCCATTAACGCACAATCGACCTTATCCCAGGAACAGTCAAACAATACCTTGAACTTTTTAAATAAATCCTCATTTTCAAGTCCCAAAATAGCAATCTGACCCTGAAGCAGTGTATGGTCCTCCAACTCAAACAAGCTCTCTGCCTTATCAGGGTTTTTATCAGTCCAAATAAGTTTCTCCTTTTCTTCAGCTAATTGAACAACTGAAAAATTATTATCGATTGAGTCATCAATATTTCCGGTCTTAATAATTTTATCCACCTGAGCTAATATGGCTGGCATTCTGTTTCCACTGGCACGTGCTTCACTATCACTGATTTCATCTTCTGAATTCTGTATCAAGTTATTGATCACGCGAAGTCTTCTTGCGAACTGATTTTCTGTAATACTGTCCCTGTTAAGAAGAAAGCTCGTAAAAGCATACAATAGAACAATACGATTTAAAGGGAAAGTCCTGCGTCGTCCGGTGGAATCCGCATAAGTGCGAAGGCAGTCTTTGAAAATGTCTATCTGGTAACGTGTATCTATCTGGATTTTGCCGGGTTCGTGCCCATAAGAGACAAATCTGGCAATAAAATCACCAGGAGTTTCTGGCTTTAGTGAACACCAGCAATCAAAATATCGCTCCAATAATTCTACATTTTCTTTTGCTTTATTACATTGTTTTGAAAAATACATCTTTAGCAAATCGAACTCATCATAACTTCTTCCCTGTGGCGTTCCCCCGTTATGATAGCATATTACATCACAAACAAATTTGAAATAGCGCAAAAACTCGTCATCTATTATATTATCATCGCCTCTGTATTTCCAAAGGAGCTCTGTCCAATCCAAATCAATCTTGTGGATAATGCGCTTTACTATTTCATCGTCAATCAAGCGAAGTTCTCTTTCCAACTCCGCCTTAAAATGTTCGAACTGAGTCAATGGTTTCCCTCGAGAATTCATTTTTATGTAGATTTCATCCGTGAGTCCTATGTCCTTGATTGGCAGAAAGTAGAATGAAATTGCTCCGTTTTTCAGCCTATCCCATATATTTGAAGTATCCCTGAATTTTTCGTCAATGGCATCAATCATCACCAACATAGATGATATGGTGGGGTCTTTCTTCCAATTCAACGGAAACCATACCTGATTAATAATTTCTTCTGAAATCTTCATTTTAAAAGACGGTTCGTATTTCAACAGATCTGCACAAAATTCACGTGCGCTGTATCGAGTCTTGTAGCTGAAGTTCTTCAGGAATGAATAATGCTCTGGTGGTATGTGTTCCTTTTTAGCTGCGTACCAATGAATAAGAAACAGTGTAGTCAGCCGCTGCTGGCCATCCAAAGGAACCATTTCTCCATCCTTAATATCCCCATAAACAAAATCCAGAGTGATAGGTTCCTTTATGATGGCCTCATGAAGAGAATCTAAAAAACGTTCCCTTACACGATTGATATCACTATTTTTACGTCCTTGCGCATAGTCTCGTTGAATTTTAGGAATAATAATTTTTTCGAGTTTTACAGGCTCTTGTCCTTCAACTTCAAAAACAGAATCGAATATATCCATAAATGTATGCAATTTCGTTGCCATTTTATACATCCTCCATTTCATGCTGAATCGGTTCTTCAAGATAACTCTGTAAGACAGTATTCATCGCCTTCACATAAGCGATTCTGTCTGTCTGTCCCCAAAAATGTAGCTGATTGTCTTTAGAAGGTGTATAGTATTTTAAAAACACCATTTTTGTACAAAATGGAATGTATTGTCCCTTCTTGTCCATCTCTATAATCACATTCCTTTTAACGTCAAAGGTTGAGTTGCTTAAAGCTGCATTATCACTCATATTAAGCAGAGCAAGATTGGCAATTGAATGCAAGTACTCTGTGTTTCCTTCAACTGACAAACGACGCACAACTTTGCTCTGAACTGTTTCGAATTCCATTCGTTCAAATTTAGGCCTGTCAAGAAGGGTCTGAATCTCTGCCGTTAGGGCTTCTTCACCATATAATGATTTAATCGATGACAGATGCAATCTCAGCCATTCACGCCAGCTTGCTTCTGTTCTTAAACCTTCCGATTGTTGCGCATGAATATGCTCAAGACTCCATGTAATTTTACCGGACTCCTGCAG
The DNA here is from genome assembly GCA_050309585.1 of Lachnospiraceae bacterium. Classification (GTDB taxonomy): domain Bacteria; phylum Bacillota; class Clostridia; order Lachnospirales; family Lachnospiraceae; genus Bovifimicola. The sequence goes on along the minus strand of JBNRML010000003.1, from coordinate 1,757 downwards.
TTTAAACTTATCGAACGGGAACCATTGTGTCTGCTCACCGTTCTGGCGAACAGACTCTATGTTGAAGAGTAACAGAAGTCTGTAAAGATCCTTTCTATCGGCATCCTTTTCATAACTCAGGTCAGCATAATTATTAGATATATTGATACTCTTCTTGATAGCATTATCTAACTCTGTTATAAACTGATTCTTGGTCTTATCTAAAGATGTTTTGTATATTTCCTGGAGACTTACACATTCAGAAGCGATAAGATATCCAATTTTGTGATAAAGTTCATGATTCTCGAACCAATCCTTCAAATTGAGGAATGTTCGCTGGATAGTACGCCAAATATTATCCAGACTTTCTTTTTTTCTGAGTCCATCAAAATGGAAGAATGTATAATACTCTTCACGATTTTCGGAATACTTCTGAGCGATTAAGTCCAATATCAGGTCAATACGGGTCTGGTATTCTTTTTTTGTATAATTGGAAAGGAAGTACCATAAAGTATCATTCTGCAGTTCTCTTTCAATATTGTCCCATTGAAGAGCAATTTCCTCCTGCTTTTCTGTAGTCATATTAGAAGCACTGCCTTGGCTAAGGAAAAGTGCTTTAACAAGTTCTGCATTGGTAAGTTTTATTTTCCCAATATTGAGACGGGTAAACAAAGCAATGGCATCTTCATTTTTGTCCACTTCATACCATATAACCTTAACGTTTTCACTTAAATACTTGTATATGTTAATCATGGCATTCTGCTTGTCTTCTTTTGAATCGAACCATGATTTTATTGTTTCATATGCATTACAAATAAACCAGAAGTCGATGTTTTCACACTTCATTGTCATATCCAATGATTTCAGAAAGTCTGCCGATTTTTTTCTGGTTTCATAAACCAACAAAAATGCAGGTTCTTTAAAGAAAAAACCTCCGCTTTCTTTGTACAAATAAGCATAAATCAAATAAAGTGTCGTCAGACGTTGCTGCCCATCTATCACTTCAAACCATTCGTCCACCTCCAGTTCCTTCTCGCTAACATCTTTCTCTGAAAGTCTCTTCACTACCAATGGCTGCAGGCAATAATTTTTGGAACCATTGGCATAGATATCATCAAGAAGTCTTTTTACTTCTTCTTGACCCCAGCGGTATCCTCGCTGGTAAGATGGTATGAAAAACCTGCCCTCAATTCTCCCGATAAGCTTTGTATCAAGAATGATTTCTGAATTCAAGCTTAAGACCCCCAAATATCACTTATATCACTATATCGCTCCAGGAATTTTAATCATATTATATCATGTCCAGCCAAAATAAGAAAAACATCTACCTCGTGTACTCGCAAAGTTTCATAAGCTGAAACATCAATCCTGTTTCCTCAACCCTACCTATTTTCAGGCTCCAAATTTATCAGGCTCCAAATTTATCCCCAAATAACCCCTTTATGATAATAGTCCAATACTCTTGTGTCTCTTTATAAGTAGCCATATTTACTCCCCCTTCAATTTAATGTAGTTTCCTGGCAATGCTTCAAACATATCCGGGTAATGCCCACACCTTGCCCTTATTTGGGTATATTCCGCCTTACTGCCATCTTTTTTTAAATACAACCTTCGCCTATATATCTCATCGGCAAGTTCAGCAGCATGCATCGTTTTGTTTTCAACCTCTGATAGCACTATCTTCATAGCTTCCTGAAGTGTATAGTTAGCATGCTTGTCTGCGACATTATCAGCAATTATGTCCTTTTCATCGTATTTCAGCACAATATAAGCAGGCT
>JBNRML010000002.1:0-19180 GCA_050309585.1 Lachnospiraceae bacterium | reverse complement strand
AAATACACTATCATTATTATAAACATTATTTATTTTTTAGCAATTGGTTTTTTAATAAAGTTGACAATGAGGTTTTGGGATATTTTATTGTATTTTAAGATATTCTATAGTACTTTAAGGTGTTTTTTGGTATAATAATAAATTATTATGCACGTTGAAATGCAGTGAGAGCGAAAGGAAAAAATTAGGATGAATAAACAGCAATTAGCGAACAAAATATGGGAATCCGCAAATAAAATGAGGTCCAAAATTGAAGCAAATGAATATAAAGATTATATCTTAGGATTTATTTTTTATAAGTTTTTGTCAGACAAGGAAGTAGAATTTCTGAAAAATAAATATTGGGAAGAAGAAAATTTGCCAGAACTCACAGAAGAGGATACAAGAACAGTTGATTCGTGTAAAAAGAATTTAGGATATTTTATTTCGTATAATAATTTATTCTCTACATGGCTCAGCATGGGAAAGAGTTTTGATGTGTCGAATGTAACAGATGCTTTATCAGCATTTGAAAGACTTATTGATAATTCATATAAAAAAGTATTTGATGGGGTATTTACCACATTACAGACGGGGTTATCAAAGCTTGGAGAGACAAGTAATGCAAGAACAAAAGCAATTAGTGATTTGTTACAACTTATAAAAGACATCCCTATGGATGAGAAACAGGGATATGATGTGTTAGGTTTTATTTATGAATACCTGATTTCAAATTTTGCAGCTAATGCTGGAAAAAAGGCAGGGGAATTTTATACACCACATGAAGTATCCGTGCTCATGTCTGAAATTGTTGCAAATCACTTAAAAGATAGGAAAAATATTGCAATATATGACCCTACATCCGGTTCAGGTTCATTACTTATTAATATTGGTCATAGTGCGTCAAAGTATATGAGTAAGGGTTCAATTAAGTATTATGCACAGGAACTGAAGGAAAATACATATAACTTAACGAGAATGAATCTTATAATGCGTGGAATTAATCCAGCTAATATTTTTACAAGGAATGCGGATACGTTAGAAGATGACTGGCCAATAGATTTGGACAGTTATCCACCAGTGCTCAGAGTTGATGCTGTTGTATCAAATCCTCCATATTCGCAACAGTGGGTTCCGGAGGGAAAGGAATCAGATCCAAGATATGCGGAATATGGACTTGCACCTAAAAGTAAGGCAGATTATGCATTTTTATTGCACGATTTGTATCATATAAAACCAGATGGTATTATGACAATAGTATTGCCACACGGCGTGTTGTTCCGTGGTGGGGAGGAAGAAAGGATTAGAAAAAATCTTATTGAGAAAAACCAGATAGATGCCATAATTGGTCTTCCGGCGAATATTTTTTTTGGAACGGGAATTCCAACGATTATAATGGTTCTGAAACAGAAGAGAAGCGAAAATGATATTTTGATTATTGATGCTTCAAAGGGATATACAAAGGTCGGTAAAAATAATAAGCTTCAGGCGTCAGATATTAAAAGGATCGTTGACGCATATGAAGCGAGAGCAACAATTGACAAATATTCAAGAGCAGTAGGAAGAGATGAGATAAGAGATAATGACTACAACTTGAATATTCCAAGGTATGTTGACTCTTCAGAAAAAACAGAGAGCTGGGATATATATGCAACAATGATGGGTGGAATACCAAATTCAGAGATTGATGAATTGTCAGAGTATTGGAAGGCGTTTCCTAATCTTAAGAATGAATTGTTTGCAGGAAATGAGACTCCTTATTCTGAACTCAGAAATTCTGATATCAAAACAATTGTAAATGATAGCGAGGATGTGAAGTCATTTGTCAGTGAATATCAAAGTGCATTTGCAGATTTTGCTGAGTACCTGGATGAAAGACTGGTAAAAAATATGATGGAAGTGCAGGCTGTGCGGGAAGAAAATCAGATAGGTGATGATATTTTCAGGAGATTAATTAATATTCCGTTAGTAGACAAATATAATGCATATCAAATATTAGATGACAATTGGACTGAAATATCAATTGATTTTGACATTATCAGTACAGAAGGTAAAGAAGCAATAAAAGTTGTTGAGCCGAATATGGTAATTAAAAAAGATAAAGAGGTTCAGGAAGGATGGAAAGGAAGAATCCTGCCTTTTGAACTTGTTCAGAAGATAAAGCTTGTGGATGAGCTTGAATTCATTGTGGAAAAAGAAATGAGACTTAGTGAAATTTCCTCTAAATATAATGAATTAATAGAAAATTTATCAGAGGAAGACAAAGAGAGTGACGTGTTAAATGAGGCACAGGATGCATTTAATTCAAAGGGTGTGGCAGCAAAATTAAAAGAGTTAAAGAAACCTGAAAGTGAAGAGGAAAAGTCATTAAGAGCAATTCTTTTAGAATATACAGATTTATCAAAAGAAGAGAAGGAACTTAAAAAAGAGGTTAAAATGCTTGAAACGGACTTGCATATAAAAACTAAAGATACCATAGAGAATCTTTCAGATGAGGAAGTTAATGAACTTATATATGCAAAATGGATAAAGCCATTGGTATCTGAAATTGCCAGTTTGCCAGATCAGATTATTTCTGAACTTGTGAAGAAAATTCAGACATTGAGTAACAAGTATTCAACTACTCTTACAGAAATTGACGAGGAAATAAAAGAGGCTGAGAAAACGCTTTGCAATATGCTTGATGATTTGTGTGGAGATGAATTCGATATGAAGGGTATTGCAAGTTTGAAATTGTTGCTTGGGGGTGAGTAAAATGGGAAATAACAATAAAAAACCGGCATTGAGATTTAAGGGATTTACTGATGATTGGGAACAGCGTAAGGTTACAGAGTTGGGGAAAATCTTTATTGGATTGGTAACAACAATGACTGAACATTATACAGATGAAGGTGCATTGCTGATAAGAAACTCAGACATAAAAGATGGTCGTTTTGAGCTTGGTGATAATCCAATTTATTTGGAGAAATCATTTGCACAAGCAAATTCGTCCAGAATGCATCAGTTAGGAGATGTAGTTACGGTACATACTGGAGATGTAGGAACGTCGGCGGTAATCCGTGAAAATCAAGTAAATTCAATAGGTTTTGCTACTATAGTTACAAGACCAAATACTAAGATTATTACATCAGATTACTTATGCACATATTTAAATACTGACCAACATAAAAAATGGGCGGTTGGTGTTTCAACGGGTGATGGTAGAACAAATTACAATTTGGGTGATTATTATGAGTGTGTAGTTCCAGTTCCAACAATAGAAGAGCAGCAGAAAATAAGTGAGTTTATTTCTGATTTGAATAATCTTATCACCCTTCATCAGCGAAAGTATGACAAGTTGGTAACAGTGAAAAAATTTATGCTTGAAAAAATGTTTCCAAAAAATGGACAGAAAAAACCAGAAATAAGATTTCATGGATTTACTGACGATTGGGAACAGCGTAAGTTCAGAGATACGTTTGATTTTATGCAGAATAACGCTCTGTCTAGGGCAGACTTAAGTGGCGAAGGTGGAGATGTTATGAATGTGCATTATGGGGATGTTTTGGTTAAATATGGAGAGGTTTTAGATGTAAAAAAGGATGAAATGACTTATCTGTTGGATGCATCACTTGCAACTAAGTATCTGACTTCATTGTTACAAAATGGGGATATTATTATTGCGGATGCAGCGGAAGATGAGACCGTAGGAAAATGTAGCGAAATAGCGGGTTTGACAGATGAAAAAGTATTGTCCGGACTACATACTATTCCATGTAGACCAAGGGATAATTTTGCAGAGGGCTATCTTGGATATTATATGAATTCGGGTTCATACCATGACCAATTGCTTCCTTTGATTCAAGGGACGAAGGTTTCATCTATTTCCAAATCTGCAATACAAGATACAGATATTATGTATCCTAAAACGGAGGCGGAACAGAGACAGATAGGAGACTTTTTTGCAAACCTCGACAACCTTATCACCCTTCATCAACGCAAGTGTGAGAAACTGAAAAAAATTAAAACATTTATGTTACAAAGGATGTTTGTATAGAACAGATAATCAAAAATTGTACAAGCTGTAATATAGTGCTAAAATAGAATAACAAAAACTGTAATATCGTTCAGTATTATGCTTGGTACAATGTCATAAAACAAAAATGAATGTAAAATATGTTATTTTCACAAAAGATTTTGTGGTTATAAAACGGTAAATTATTGTGTTACATAGATACTGATTAATATGACAATGTGTTTGTAACTGCGTGAATAAACATAATTGTATATACAAATTCTTATTAAAATGAAGTAATTTAGGAGAAAATTAAAAATGGGAAAAATAATTTTATATCACGGCACTCCTGATGAATATGTTACTCCAAAATTTGGGCTTGGAGAAGACAAACACGATTATGGACGAGGTTTTTATTTGACAGAAGATGTAAATCTTGCAAAAGAGTGGGCTGTATGTAGACCAACTGAACATAATGGTTGGGTACACCAATACGAATTGGATTATGACAATTTGAAAATATTAGATTTTCAAGAAAAAAATGTTTTGGCGTGGCTTGCTGAATTAATGAAACATCGTGATGCTGCGGATACAAAAAGATACAAGGTGTTAGCTACAAGATTTATTGAAAAATATGGTGTGAATACTGAAGAATATGATGTTATTAAAGGTTGGAGGGCAGATGCATCTTATTTTTATATAGCAAAGGAATTTGTAAGAGATAATATAGACATTGATATACTCGAAGAATTACTCTCATTGGGAGAATTGGGAATGCAGTATTGCATTAAGTCTGAATTGGCATATTCAAAATTGAGAGAGATAGAAGAAAATAAGATTTGTGTAGATTATTCCGAATTTAACAAAATGTACAATAAGAGAGATATTAATGCTAGAAATCGAATGAGGGATTTGGTTAATTCTGATGAAAATAAGGTAATTAATGTTTTCAGTACATTGTTTGAGAGGTGATTTTGAATGGGAGCTTATTCAGAGGCATATTTAGCGGACGTTGTGAATAATCAGGGAAAGTTATTTGATTATGTAGCTAATTCATTTCCTGATAAAAATACAGAAGACTTTATTAATTCGTACATGTCAAGCAATACAAGGAAATGTATTGATGAATCACAGGCATATGTAAATACGATGAATGCAGAAGAATTATGGGAATACTTCTTGCACACAGAAAAATATGAGTTGAAAGAAGGAGAAAATCTTGAGGGATTTTTACCAGATTGGATTGGTGAGTTTTATGCATATTATCAATGGTTTTATGGAATTCCAAGTTCAGAAGTGATTCGCGCAATTCCTCTAGATTTTTTAAAAAAAGCATATTATGGACTTCATGATTTGGAATTGGATTTAGCAGTACAGAAAGTTGGTAAAGTATAATGGAGATTATATGTTTTCATAATCCGAATGAACAAAATGGTTATTTAAGCAATTGGTTTCTCTCAGATTTTTACATTGGTGACAATAGTTTTTCATCAATGGAACAGTATATGATGTACAAGAAGGCTGTTTGGTTTAATGATGATGCGATTGCAGCACAAATTCTTGTAACAAAGGATGTTGCTAAAATCAAGCAATTAGGGCGTTTGGTATCAAACTATAACGAGTGCGTATGGAGTGGAGTCAGACAAATTATTGTATATCAGGGATTGTTGGAAAAGTTTTCTCAAAATGAAGATTTACGAATTAAATTAAAGAAAACTGAAAAGGCTATTTTAGCAGAATGTGCTGTAAAAGATTGTATATGGGGGATTGGATTATCCATGAATGATGCCAGAAGATTTGATATCAGTATGTGGAAAGGTCAAAATTTGCTAGGATATACATTGATGATGGTACGTGAAAAATTGTGACTTTTTGTTTGTGATAATACAGGTTTTAGGGGATAATAAGACGCAATATTCAACTAACACTTGGGAACAGCGTAAGTTGGGGGATGTGGTTGGTGTATATGATGGAGTACATCAAACGCCAGACTATCAGACAAGCGGAATTATGTTCTTGTCGGTGGAAAATATTGCCACACTTATATCTGATAAGTTTATATCGGAGGATGCATTTAAAAATGATTATAAAGTATATCCTGAAAAGGGAGATATTTTAATGACACGAATAGGAGATGTAGGGACTACAAACGTTGTTGAAACTACTGAAAAACTGGCATTTTATGTAAGTTTGGCATTGCTAAAACCTATAGATGTAGATTCGTATTTTTTGAGTAATGCAATGCAATCACCATTGTTTAAAAAGGGATTAAAAAATCGAACTTTAGTCACTGCAATACCTCAGAAAATTAACAAGGATGAAATTGGAAAAGTTGAAGTGTTTTTGCCGAAAAATAAGAATGAGCAAGAACAAATTGGAGCATATTTCAAGAACCTCGACCACCTTATCACCCTTCATCAGTGTAAGTAATTTTATTGTGGAATATCAGATGAGTAAATGTAATTATTCGGAATATAAGTAAAAATAGTAGGAGGAAATGAAATGAGTTACGATAACGAGACAAAATTTGAGGATGACCTCATAAGAACTCTTGTAGAAGAAAAAGGTTGGAAAGATGGCGTTCTCTCTTATAAAAATGAGAAAGAACTTATTCAGAATTGGGCTAATATTATTTACGAAAATAATCGTTCCATAGACAGATTAGGTGATTGCCCGATGACTAATGGAGAGATGGGACAGATATTAGAACAGATAAACACACTAAAAAGACCATTAAAGTTAAACGGATTTATTAATGGAGGAACCGTTCAGATTATCAGAGATAATGAACTGGATACTCATAATTTTGGAAAGATGATATCTCTTAAAATATTTGATAGAAATGAAATTGCAGCGGGAAGAACAATATATCAAATTGCCAGACAACCAAAATTTAATGCACAAAATGACATTTATCCAAATAGAAGAGGAGATTTTTGTCTTTTAATAAATGGTATGCCATTAATTCATGTTGAATTAAAAAAATCAGGAGTTTCTGTATCACAAGCTCAGGAACAAATCAGAAAATACTTGTATGAGGGAGTTTTTACGGGATTATTCTCATTAGTTCAGATATTTGTTGCAATGAATCCAGAGGAATGTACATATATTGCAAATCCGGGAAATGCAGATAAATTTAATCAAAAATTCTGTTTCCATTGGGCTGACCAATATAATAATCCGATAAATGATTGGAATATGATTGCAGAGAGGTTGTTGTCAATTCCGATGGCTCATGAGATGATTGGATTTTATACAGTAGCTGACCAAAATGAAAACACGTTAAAAGTAATGCGTAGTTACCAATATTATGCAGCAAGCAAAATATCACGAAGAGTAAGTGAAATGAAATGGGATGATAAGAACATTTATGGTGGATATGTTTGGCACACTACAGGTTCAGGAAAGACGATGACATCATTTAAGTCTGCTCAGATGATTGCAAATTCGAAGGATGCTGAAAAGGTAGTATTTTTGATGGACAGAATAGAACTTGGAGTGCAATCATTGCGAGAGTATCAGAGTTTTTCAGAGGTAACAGATGATGTGCAGTCTACTGAAAACACAAGTGTTCTGGTGTCAAAATTAAAAAGTAATGCGGCGAAGGATACTCTTATTGTGACTTCAATTCAAAAAATGAGCAGAATTAAGGTTGATGAAGGAGTCAATATATCAGATATTGAAAAAATAAATAAAAAGAGGATTGTTTTTATTGTGGATGAGTGCCATAGAAGTGTGTTTGGCGAAATGCTTTCTACTATAAAAAATACATTTCCAAGGGCGATTTTTATTGGTTTTTCGGGCACTCCGATTTTAGAAGTTAATAAAAAGAAAGACACCACAACTGCAGATGTTTTTGGTGATGAATTAGAAGGTACGAGATATACAGTGGCAGATGGCATGCGTGATGGTAATGTTTTGGGATTTGACACTATTCCGCAGCCGACTTATAAAGATAAAGACTTAAGAGAAGCAGTTATTTTGAGTAAAGCAAAGGTTAATACTATAGATGAAGTTTTCGGAGATGAAAAAAAAGAAAAGGTTTATTATCATTGGATGAATGACGTTCCTATGGGAGAAAAAATGGATGATAACGGAAATATTCTCGAGAGCGTTGAAGGTGAGATACCAGATGCGCAATATAACAGACCAGAACACAGGAAAGCGGTTGTAGAGGATATTCTTGAAAATTGGAGAAATCAAAGTCATAACGGTAAATATCATGCCATACTTGCAACAAGTAGTATTCCGGAAGCAATTAATTATTATAAATTACTGAGAAAATCAAGACTAAAGGTCACGGCAGTATTTGATCCAAATGAAGGAAATAATGAAGGTTCAATATCAAAGATTGACGGAATTGCAGAAATTCTCACAGATTATTACGAAGAATTTGGAGTCCAATACACGATACCTACATACAATTTATTTAAAAAGGATGTGTGTTCAAGATTGGCACATAAAGATGCGTATGTAGGAATTGAAAATGAACCGGAAGAATGTATTGATATGTTGATTGTCGTGGATCAGATGCTAACTGGCTATGATTCAAAATGGCTTAACACACTTTATATGGATAAATTTTATAAATGGTCCAATATTGAAATGATTATTCAGGCTTTTTCAAGAACAAACAGGGTTTTTGACGGGGACAAACCTCACGGAATTATTAGGTATTACAGAAGACCGTATACAATGAGAAATATTATCGAATATGCTTTTGGACAGTATTCTGGCAACAAGCCATACGGAATATTTGTATTGAAATTAAAAGGAAATCTGGAAATTATGAACCAGTGTTTTGATGAGATAAAGCAGTTGTTTGAATCAGCAGGCATATTTGATTTTTCAAAATTACCTGGGGATGTCGCAGAAAATCAGAAGTTTGGGAAATTATTTAGCAAGTTAAATAAACATTTAGAACCAGCAAAATTACAGGGATTTGTGTGGGATAAATTAACTTACGAATTTGAAAATAAAGATGGTGCAAATGATTGCTGTACACTAGCTTTTGATAAGGAAACATATGATATTCTATTGAAGAGATACCAGGAATTGTCAAAACAAAGAATAGAAGGAGATGGAGAGGTTCCTTATGATATTGACGCATATCTTATGTCGCTTTCAGTGGACAGAATTGATTATGAATATATGCAACGCAAATTTATGATAGTTAAAGAATTGATGGAAGAGAATGCAGATAAAGAAAAAATTGAAGATGCACTTAATGAACTTCATAAATCCTTCGCCAGCCTTTCACAGGAAGAACAGAAGTTTGCGAACATACTTCTAAGAGATATTCAGAATCATGAATTGATAATTTCAGACGATAAAACAGTAATGGACTATATTGTTGAGTATATGACAAGGGCAAAGAATGACCAAATAAGTCAGTTTGCAAAGCGAATTGGTCTGTATGAACAAAAGCTTAGAAATATTATGGAAAAACACGTTACAGAAGACAATATCAACGAATTTGGACAGTATGAAGATTTGATAAATACAGTCGATATAGAAGTGGCAAAACAATATTTTGAACAAAAAGAGGGAACAACCATTCCAAAGCACAGAGTGTTTGCATATGTGGATGAATTGCTTAGAAAATTTATCTTAGAAGGTGGATTTTCATTGGAATAAAAATAAAATACTTTTGAAATAATAGAAATATAAAATGTATTAGTAAAACCTTGGACTCATTTGAGAAGTTCAAGGTTTCTTAATGGCGTGCATCAATTATGTAGTTTGTATTTTGTTTGTGTTTAGCGTGTAGTTTATTTATTATCTTGAATATTTTTTAACATATTATTTAACTTAGATTTGATAAAGAGCGCATGATTATATCAATGTCTTTACTTTCTAACTCTTGAATAATATGTAAGTACGTCTTTTGTGTTGTTGTCATACTTGCATGACCAAGACGTCTTGCAACACTTGCTATAGAAACTCCAGCAAATAGAAGTAGTGAAGCATGCGTATGTCTTAATCCGTGAACGGAGATGACTGGTATGCCCGCATTTTTACAATGTCTCGCTAAAGTATCATTTAGTGTTGAATTAAAAACTTTATCATGGACGAATATTGGCTCATTTTCTGGTAAGTTTTTTATTAATCCTGCAAATTGCATAACAGTTTGCCAATCTAATTGTATTTTTCTAACAGAAGACTGGTTTTTAGTAGGTAAAAAACCACCTTTGCCTTTATAATCCCAGGTTTTAGAAACAGAAAGAGTTTGACGGGTTAAATCAAAATCTTTTGGTGTGAGTGCCAGGGCCTCAGAAAATCTCATACCTGTTTTAGCAATAATCAGTAAGAACCAATCCCAATTAACATCATTTGATAAATTTAAATCTTCAATAAGTTTGTGTAATTCAAATTGGTTAAGATATTTTGGTTTCTTGGTTCGAGGTGGTTTCCCTTTTATTATAGCCTTTCTTGTAGGATCCTTTGAAATCAATCCCTCATCAACTGCATCTAAAATGGCGCATTTTAAATGATGGTGAAAATCCATAGTGGTTTGCCTCTCATGTGTTTCAGCATAGTTGTTTAATAATTGCTGGTAAGTTATTCGGTTTATTTCTTTGATTTTTAGAGTAGGAACAAGTTTTTCAAGCCACTGGTGTGCCATTAGATATTTTTTCATGGTTACTGGTCTTATTGCACCTTCTTTATATACTGAAATCCACTGTTTGTAGTAGTCGCAGAATAAAGCATTTTTGTTGTTTTCTGTCACTGTACTAATTTGTAAGCCCTCCTAAATATGTATTTTGATGCACGCCGATGAAGGGTGATAAGGTGGTCAAGGTTCTCAAAATACTCTCCAATTTTTCTTTGCTCACTAAGTTGCGGCACCAAATAATCCGTCTGTGATACGTTTGTCCAATTAACGTATATCTGTGTATTACCTTGACTTTGCTTAATAATTTTATCTCTAATCTCCGGAGCATTTAACATTGTATAAATAAACTGCGAATCATAATTTGAACTATCCACTTCAATTCTTTCAGTTCGCTGATTATATACATAAACCCCCGATTCTTCAATTAAAAGCACACGTCCGATGATATTCCCTGATGCTGTTTTATCATTCAAAATCATTGTTATATCACCTTTGTTTAATACCCTATTTGCAGTCTTGTCTGACCTTACAACACGTATCCCTTGGTCTCTATATACGCTATCTTCTGAATAACTCCCTATGCTTATTACTTTATATATTCCATCTTCTGAAAACTCGGATTCTATAGATGTACCACCCGTAGCCTGACCGAATTCTAATAACTTACGCTGTTCCCAAACATTTTTATTTATCTAAAATAAATTGGACTTATACTTGTTATGAGTAAGAGTGATAAATTTAGAATAGCATCATTGTATCTTACCAATCAATAAAATTATGAATAAAGGGAAGAGAAAAAAAGTATTTTAAGGGAACAAGCTAGGGAAAATGGTGAGAAATCTCTACCTAAATGATAAATAATTTCGGAAGGGGCAGAGATTACACATAAAAGTATAGTCTAAAAGCAAGATAATTACCAAAAGTGAAAAAATCAAAATCCAGAAAAATCAAAATCCAGAAAAATCAAAATCCAGAAAAGTCCCAAAACCAGAAAATATGCATAAAAAAATTTACATTTTTAACAAAGTTTGGTAAAATGGATATGTTGTGTTTGGTAAAAATGTTATACCAAAAAAAGATATATATAGGAGAAAAGTAAATTGAAGAAATTAATGCTTGGAAATGAGGCGATTGCCCGTGGTTTGTATGAAGCACACGTTGACGTGGTATCCAGCTATCCTGGAACACCTTCTACAGAAATCACAGAATACGCCGCAAAATATGATGAAATTTATTGTGAATGGGCACCAAATGAAAAGGTTGCCACAGAGGTTGCATTTGGGGCATCACTTAGAGGTGCAAGAAGTGCCTGTGCAATGAAGCATGTTGGTTTAAATGTTGCAGCTGACCCATTATTTACTCTTTCATATACAGGAGTTAATGGTGGACTTGTAATGTTTGTAGCAGATGATCCTGCAATGCATTCTTCACAGAACGAACAGGATTCAAGACACTATGCCATTGCAGCAAAGGTTCCAATGATTGAGCCTGCTGATTCTGCGGAAGCTAAAGAATATGTTAAAGAAGCATTTAGAATCTCGGAGGAGTATGATACCCCTGTTTTATTCAGAATGTGTACAAGAATTGCACACTCACAGAATGCAGTTGAGCTTTGCGACAGAATCGAGAGGGATATTCCGGAATATGAAAAGAATCCTCAGAAATATATTATGGCTCCGGCAAATGCCATAAAGAGACATCCTTTTGTCGAAGAGAGAACAAAGAAACTTCAAGAATTCGGAGAGACTTCTTTCCTCAACAGAGTAGAGATGGGTGGAACAGAGATTGGTATCATCTGTTCAGGAACATGTTATCAATATGTAAAAGAAGTGTTTGGAGACAGCGTTTCAGTTCTTAAGCTCGGTCTTGTAAATCCACTTCCGGTACAGATTATTAAGGATTTTGCAGCAAATGTAGCTAAGCTTTATGTTATTGAAGAATTAGATGGAATTATTGAGTCACATCTTAAGAACATTGGTGTTGACTGTATTGGAAAAGAAATGTTCCCTCCTATTGGAGAGTTCAACCAGAACACAATTCGTAAGGCATTTGGAATGGAGGTTCCAAAATCAGTAGCGGCAGATTCAGAGATTCCTGTGAGACCTCCTGTAATGTGTGCAGGATGCCCGCATAGAGGAATGTTCTATACATTATCAAAAAACAAGATTACTGTACTTGGTGATATTGGATGCTACACACTTGGAAGCGCAGCACCGTTATTTGCTCTTGACTCGACACTTTGTATGGGTGCTTCAGTTTCAGGTATCCACGGATTTAACAAAGCCGGCGGAAAGGAAACAGAGGGAAGGACCGTTTGCGTAATCGGTGATTCAACATTTATGCATTCAGGAATGACAGGTCTTGTAAACATTGCGTACAATGGTTCAAATTCAACAGTAATTATTGTTGACAATTCAATTACGGGTATGACAGGACATCAGCAGAATCCTACAACAGGATATAATATTAAAGGTGACCCTGCGGCAGCAGTTAATCTTGAAGAGCTTTGTCATGCCATTGGTATCAAGAGAGTAAGAGTTGTTGACCCATATAACCTTAAGGAATGTGAAGACGCCGTATTAGAAGAGCTTGCAGTAGATGAGCCATCAGTTATCATTTCAAGAAGACCTTGTATGCTTCTTAAATATGTAAAGGCCAAACCACCGGTTGAGGTTAATAAAGAAAAATGTGTGGGATGCCGTATGTGTCTTAAATTAGGATGTCCTGCAATAAGCTTTAAGGATAAAAAAGCAGTTGTTGACTATACCCAGTGTGTGGGCTGTAACGTATGTACACAGCTTTGTAAGGTTGGAGCAATGACACAGAAGGAGGCAGGAGCAGATGGAAACTAAAAACGTAATGATAGTTGGTGTTGGTGGACAGGGAAGTCTCCTTGCGAGTAAACTTCTTGGTGTTCTTCTCACGGCAGAAGGCTTTGATGTAAAAGTAAGTGAAGTACACGGAATGAGCCAGAGAGGCGGTTCGGTGGTTACATATGTGCGTTACGGTGATAAAGTGTATTCACCAATAATCGCAGAGGGTGAGGCGGATTACATTATTTCTTTTGAAAAAATAGAGGCTGCAAGATACGCAAAATGTCTTAAGACAGACGGAAAGATTATTGTTAATACCCAGTCTATTGACCCAATGCCTGTAATAATTGGAGCAGCAGAGTATCCTGACGGAGTGCTTGATGAATTGAAGGCAAAGGGTGTGTTTGTGGATGATATAGACGCACTTGAGCTGGCGGAGAAGGCTGGAAATGTAAAATCAGTTAACATTGTGCTGATGGGAAGACTGGCTAAGTATCTTGATATTGATTATGACAAGTGGATAGAGGCAATCAAAAACAGTGTAAAACCACAGTTTGTTGATATCAATATTAAGGCATTTGAACTTGGATATAACTGTTAGGTGATAGAAACGCTACTTTGATTAGTTGCGTAAATATACAATTAATGCAAAAACAATGAACAGCGGAGGTAAAAAAAATGGCAAATTATTTTCAGCCTGAAATCGAGACAGCTTCCAGAGAAAAGATTGTTGAGATTCAAAATGAAAAGATCGTAAAACAGGTTAAGCATGTTTACGAAAATGTAGAGTACTACAGAAAACTTATGGATGAGAAAGGCGTTAAACCAGAGGATATTAAGGGAATTGACGATATCAAAAAGCTTCCTTTCCTTTCAAAAGCAGACTTAAGGGATGCTTATCCATATGGACTTTTGGGAACTGACCTTAAGGATTGTGTGAGAATACAGTCCACATCAGGAACAACAGGAAAGAGGGTTGTGGCATTCTACACACAGCATGACGTTGATTTATGGGAGGAATGCTGTGCAAGAGCAATTGTTGCTGTTGGCGGAACAAATGAGGATGTTTGTCAGGTATGCTATGGATACGGACTTTTCACCGGTGGCCCGGGACTTAACGGTGGTTCTCATAAGGTAGGGTGTCTTACACTCCCAATGTCATCAGGAAATACTGAGAGACAGATTCAGTTTATGATGGATTTAAAATCAACAATTCTTTGTTGTACTCCTTCATATGCAGCATTTATTGGTGAATCTCTTGCTGAAAGAGGATATAAACCAGAGGATAATAATCTCAAGGCAGGTATTTTTGGCGCAGAGCCATGGACAGAGGAAATGAGACATAATATTGAGGAAAGTCTTGGAATTAAGGCATATGATATTTATGGACTTACTGAGACAAGCGGTCCGGGTGTGGCCTTTGAATGTGAGGAGCAGACAGGTATGCATATTAATGAGGACCATTTCTATGCTGAAATCATTGACCCTGACACAGGAGAAGTCCTTCCGGAAGGTTCAAAGGGAGAACTTGTTTTTACATCCCTTGACAAGGAGGCTTTCCCTCTTCTCAGATATAGAACAAGAGATATTTGTGTATTATCAAGGAAGAAATGTTCATGTGGAAGAACTCATGTCAAGATGACAAAACCAATGGGCAGAAGTGATGATATGCTTATTATCAGAGGTGTAAACGTATTCCCAAGCCAGATTGAGACAGTTCTCCTCAATGAGGGTTATGCACCAAATTATCAGATTTTGGTTGGACGTGAAAATAATACAGACACATTGGATGTAAATGTTGAATTACTTCCGGAACAGTTCTCAGATAAGGTTTCAGATGTACAGGCTAAGGAGAAGAAGCTTGAGGGTGCAATGAGAACAATGCTTGGAATCGGACCTAAGGTGCATCTTGTTCCACCTAAGTCAATTGTCAGAAGCGAAGGTAAGGCAGTCAGAGTAATTGACAACCGTAAATTACATGATTAATTTTTAAACAGGGAGGTATTTTATGGCTATTAAACAGTTATCGGTTTTTATTGAAAACAAACAGGGAAAGCTGTCAGACGCAGTTAAGGTTATTGCTGATGCAGATATCAACATTCGTGCAATGAGCATCGGTGATACCAAGGATTTTGGTATTTTAAGACTTATCGTTTCAGATTGTGACAAGGCAAAGGCATTACTCAGTGAAGATACCATCGTAAATATTACTGATGTAATTGCAGTTAAAATGGACGATAAGCAGGGGGCACTTTATAAAATACTTAAGGTTCTTGAAGACGGACAGATAAATGTTGAGTACACATATGCGTTTACAGCACATGTAGACCTTGATGCTTATGTTGTTTTCCGTGTAAATGATGTAAGTGCTGCAGAGAAAATACTTAACGAAAAAGGATTTGAAACACTTAATCAGGAACAGGTAATGGAGCTTTAAGTTAGGTAAATCACATTACAACTACATACTTTGAATTAAAACCTTCTTTTGGACAGGGCATAAATCCAGTGTTGTCATATGGATTTACATTGTTCAGGGGAAGGTTTTTTTGTTTATTCCATTATATCTATTAATTTCTTGTTTTCATTCTTCTTTACCCTATTTCACTCAGTATTATCTACTCAGAGTATATTATTTTTTTATAATTTACGCATATAACACAAAAAAATATACAAATTTTGGACTGTTTATAGGTGGCCAAAAATATTATAATAATCACAGGTAAAAAAATAAGAGGAGGATTTTATATGTTTACTGTGGAAGAAAAAGAAAAAATAGGAAAATACCTAAGAGAAAAAATAGGTGAAAAATATACGTCACAGAAGGCGTTTGCAACAGCTTATATTATGGAGGCCGGTCAGGATTTAGACGATAGATTGATACCAGAGGCACAGAGAGTTTCTGGAATTTTAAATGGAACAAAGGAAATACAGACATATGATTTACCTATATATTCAAAATTATTGGGAATATCCTGTGAGGAAATATTATCAGCAGGTGAATATAAGATGCCTACCGAAAATCATATGACAAATTATAAGTTGGGATATATGCGTGACGAAAGTCAATGGGATAGGTATTTAAATGGTGAGGATAAGACTTTTTTCAGATTCGATGAGTACGGGAAGAATGTGATTGATTATGCGTTGGAAGCAAAGAATATAAAATTGATTAAATATATGATTGATAAAGAGTATATTATATTTAGTGAAGTATCTCCTTCCGGTTATGCAAAATACCTGGAAATTCCATTTGTGTATTATCCTGAAAATGGAAAATGGAAAGAATATTATAGCACCTTGGAAAAAGAATTCACGAAAAATCTGAAGGGAAAGATTATTTCATTAGCCATAGAAAAAGAGGATGTGGAACTTTTGGAAAAATGCAGGGCAAGAGAGTATCCGGGTATAAGTTATTGGGGGACAAGTGTATGTTATTATGAAAATAAATATGATAAAAAATTTGTTGACCAGATAGTAAATGCATCTGAAAAGGTCATTGATTATTTTACGGATGAGTTTGAAATGAATGAAAACATGTATATGTTTAGACATATATCAGATATTATCAAATTAATGATAGAAAATAATCACGCATGTCTTGGTAAGGTATTAAATAAAGTGTTAAGGCATAATAAGGAGAAATATCTGGAAATCAAGGCCATTGCTGAGAATACATTTTCAGAGCTTTTGAAAGAATATGAGAGCATTTATGTGGATAAGGAAGAATGTAGGAGATTGGCATTTAATCGTTCATTTTTATGTTATAGTTTCAATCAGAGAAAGGAAGATGGCCTGGTAAACTATATTGTATTGGGTATGCAAAAAGAAATCACAACTAATTTTGTCAATGTGGATGCTGTTCCGGCAGAAAAGAAATACAGCAAAATAATTGATGAAATCAATGGATATTATGATAAAGTTTTTTCACTGGGTGATAATTGCAGTATATAAGGGGGATGCCTATGAAGAAAGAGAAAAGAATATCTATTTTAGTCATGGTGCTTGGATTATGCGTTATGTTAAGTGGATGTGTGTCACCGAAAAAAATTCTTGAAGAGAGTAAAAAGATGCGTGTTGATAAGATGGTTAATTGGTCTTTTCAGGAAAATGCGGGGTCAGATGACTACAGTGTGTTTTTTGGATTTGTTGATGAGGATGGAGATGCAATGGCGATAGATGTGGAGGCGGAAATACGCATAGAGAATGAATTGGGTGAAAAAGTCTATTTTGGTAAGAGAACAGTGACAGAGAGGGATTTTGGAAATTACACAAGCAAGATAAGTGGAGAAAATTACCTTGCGGAAATAAGAATTCCAAAGTCAGAGATCAAATCCGGAAAGTCAGCGAATGGAAAGATTTACATTAAAATATTTAAGGATAATGAACTATTGTTTGATGAGGTTAATTGTGATGTGTTTTATTGTCTGCCGCTATTAGATTGTGAGATTCAGTGCGAAGGTCTTCCTAAAGAAATTGTAATTAACGATTATTATGCAGGGGAATCTGTGTATATAATTGAAAAAATGGAATATGAGAAAGATAATCTGGGAGAAATATTTTGCGTGTCAGGAGTTAAAAAATCTTCGAATAATTCAGAGTTTAATCTTGGTGATAAGATAGAATACAAAGTATATGACTCTGAAGGGTACATAGTGAAAAATGGAATGATTATGTTGGATAAGATGGAAGTGGGAGACAAGTTTAGAACGGAAAAACAGTATCTTTATGACTTGGAGCCGGGAGAAAAATATACAATAGTATTTGAGTGATTATTTTCAAAAATCCGATAAATATTTTATTTTATTATTTATGATAATGTGCTAGAATAACAGATAGATTTATGTGAATGTTCAAAAGTTCAGGAAAGGAAAGTTGTTATGATAAAGCATATTATTTTGTGGAAAATCAAGGAAGATAAGTCAGAAGAAGAAAAGAAACAGATAAAAATAGGCGTAAAGAGCGGACTTGAGGGATTGAGGGGTGTTGTTCCCGGACTTCAGAGTATTTCCGTTGTGACCGAGGGACTTTCCTCATCAAATGCTGATATAATGCTGGATTCTGAATTTGAAAGTGAAGAGGCATTGAAAAACTATGCTGTTCACCCAGCACACGTAAAGGTGGCTGATGAAAATGTGAGACTATTTATGGAAGTCAGAATGTGTATGGATTTTGAGGTGTAAATAAGAAGCCTTATTTCGAATATATTGATACAAATCTGGTGTGATTGCGTCAAGGTCTTGAAATATGATATTAGAAAACACCACACCTGTGTCATAGAGGAGTGGAAGGGATAAAAGAAAAAAGTCAAAAGGTATCGGTATTGCCGGTGCCTTTTTTCATACAATAAGGTTTTTATTGTATGAAATACGAGATTGATGACGGTATTACTATATGGTAAAATAGCTGACAAGAAAAAAATAGAAAAAGGAGGACTTATGAAAAAAAGGATTTAAAGTTCCAGTAGTAATGATAATTATAGGAGTGATTTTGTGTTTAATAGGAGGGTTTGTACACAAGCAGAAAAACGATTTTTATAAAAGGGCAAAGAAGACAACAGCTGTTATTACTGAGGTTGATAGTTCAACAAGATATAAACATGTCCCAAAACACAAAGGAACAACGAGTGGAAATGGCTCATTTAAATTGACAAATACTAGTATAACTCACCTTAATTAACAGCATGTTTCACTTGTCTAAATTTCCATCTGCGGCGTTGTCGTCAGTCGACGTAGCCACCGCTACGCCTTCTTCCTCCGTCTTGCAGTCTGAAAATTTATC
>JBNRML010000001.1:0-16020 GCA_050309585.1 Lachnospiraceae bacterium | reverse complement strand
AGTAGGTAATCCATATCGAATTCTTAACTTACGTCTTTTTTGAGAAATAAGCCGTAGGTCTATTAAAGTTACCCTTTTTTCTGAAAATCATTTCAAAATACTTCTTGACTATTTACCAAATTGCTTTCCTCAATGAAACATACACAACCTGCATACCAACTACCATAAGTAACACGTTCACAGATAAGAAACCCTGTATGTTTTCAGCAAAATTAACAATAACCACTATACTTACCATCGCCACTGCAAGACTCACTCTGTCCCACAACTCGTAATAATAGAATTTACCCAATCTATAGGTTCCATATCCTACAATACCAATCGGTACTGCTATCATAATTACTACCACCAGAACATATATTATTCCATGCGTCACGCTAGCTAACCTGTCATATGGTACATTTATTGATAAGGCAGATACTGTATCCGCAAAATCAACTGTAGTCTGCCACAACCTTCCAATCAGCTTCCGTATCCAAGCACCAGCTGTTACAACGTCTCTTCTTATTAATTCAGAATCAATTCCCTTTAACAACGTGATTAGTATCCCATACAACAATACAGCTATATAAAATCCTTCATGAGCAGCATATTTAGCCTTATACTTAATAATCAAGCCTCCTCTTGCAAATCGTATCATTCGCTCAGCTTCCTGTTTTATTACTTCATCAAGCTTTGCCCTTTCTGCTTTTAATTCCTCATGCTTTGCCTCATAAGCTTTTCTTATATTAACAGCTTCTTTTGTCTTATTTTCATATTCTTTTTTAGCGTTTTCTGTTGCTTGCATCTTGATAGCAAGATTTACTTCCGCCGTCTTCATCAGTACCTCAGCTTCTTGATGAAGCTTTCTCGCTTCTTGAATTTCTTTGTCGCTTTTGTTCAGCATCTCTATTTTCTCGTTCAGCTGTACTATCTTCTCGCTTTTCTTCTGCAATTCTTTCTTTAATTCCGAGATCATCAATGAGGTTTCTGACTTCATCTGTTGTATAAGTAAGTTCTGATCTGATATCTTCTGTTGATATCCCTCCGTCAATTCCTGCTGCATCTTCTGATACTCGATAATCCTCACTCGATACTCGTCTAATTGATTCTCTTGTTGTTCCAGAGTATCTAGAAGCTCGTCTACGTTCCATAAGCTTTCTGATACGTTCATTTTGCTCATCCTCCTTCTTCTTTATTACTGCTTTAATCTCTCTAATTCTGATATCTGTTGTTGCAATCTCTCTACTGATGTCTGATATTTTTTTATTTGTATCATCAATGAATTGTTGATACTCTCTAGTTCTTCTTGCATTTCCTGATATCGCTGATTTTCTATCCTCAACGTCTCCAGCTCCTCCTCTTGATTTTCCAGAACTGTCACCAATTGTTCCTGCAACTCCAGTATATTTAATACCTCTTGTAAATCGCCTAATTCGTTCAATTAAATTCCTCGCTTTCTGTAATACTATTTCTGTAATTTCTTTAGCCAATTGCCTTATCTGAAATCTGATAGAATTTCTCTCCCGTACCTCCCGATTCATTTCGCACCGGTCAGCAATCTTTCCACCAGCTTCTATCTTTCTTGCAATAATACCTTCTTGAATTGTGGGCTCCATATCAATTCCCTGTCTCTTATAAGATCTGTGGTCAATATGTTTATCTGCCGAAAGATATTTGTTACACTCCTCTGCCCATGATGCTCGCCACAGTTCAGCTTTACTATGATCATTCCAATCATTCAAAGGAATATTGATTTTCTCCCATAAATATTCTGTTCCCTTTCCTTTTCGAATTCTCGTTTTTTGTTTTCCATTTTCATCAAGTAATGGTATTCTATACTTCGAAGTGACTTCTCTATTTTTAGAGTCATAGGACGGTAAATCAGGATTATATACAGGCCTTCCATTATCATCTCTGGCATTTGCAAATACAGACTTTTCCTTTTTCATCCATTCAGTATTTTCATCTAATCCTCTGACAGTCAGCATAATATGTGCATGTGGATTTCCTTTGCCGGTATCATGAATTGCAAAATCTGCTATCATACCCTCACTCACAAAGTTTTTCTTTATATAATTCCTTACACATTCAAGCTGTTCTTCTCTCGTCATTTCTATTGGGAATGCCACCTCTATTTCACGTGCAAACTGCGCATCTGCCCGTCTTTCAATTTTCTGAACCTCATTCCACAAAATTTCTCTATCAAGATATTTATTGGGTGCATTTTCAGGTAGCATAATCTCAGTATGAACAACACCTATTTTTCTAGTAAAATCGTGCACAATTCCTGTTTCGTCATTATACAATCGTTCCCCGGAACGATATGCAGCAGATGCTACTGCTGACCTTCCTCCAGATCTACTGATTATCTTTATGGATAAATGATATATGGACATTTTCGTTACCTCCTCGTCATATATTCATTCTACATATGCCGTCTGCAAGACCGCTCCCTGCGTAAGAGTGCTGTCTGCTTAAGCCCCGCCGACGGAACGCGCCCGGCAGACTTCGATAGAAGGCTGACCGGTTCGACCGCCAGGGAGAAACTTAATTATGTGGGCTCCGCCCACATATAAGTGCGCCCTTAGCATACGCAGGGGTGCAGCTAAGCTTCCTCTTCTGCTCTTATAAATGCAAAGTCATCTTCATTCGCTTTATTAAGTGCTTTTGATAAAAAACTTCCTCTGTATTCCTGATCCTGAAGAAACTTTCTAAGTCTTGGAAGCATATCTTCGTCGATTGCTTTTCCATATACACTTTCAACCTCAGCGCCTATCTTAATAAGCCTGCGTGTTCTCGCTTTACGATTTTCCTCAGATAATCTTTTCTTTAACGCTCTCTCCTGAGCCTTCATCTGCTCCTGCTTCTTATTAAGAGTTTCCAACTGTTCTTCTGTAGTTCTTCTCTTACCCATATCCATTTCCTCCTTCCTTTAGCGGATGCATGCTTTCCTTCTAATTTAACTACTTACGATATTTCTTTTTCAGCTCTAAAATAACCTGTCTCTTCCCAGACTTTTTTATCCGGACAGTAGTAGCTATATTCCGAAGAACTTTCCATCTTCATCGCATATCCGAATTTCAGAATACCATTCTGCAATCCAAGTCTGATATACTGTGCATCCTTTCCTATCGCTCTTGCAATTTCAGCAATAGGAACATTGCGCCCTGTAAATGCTGGTGTTTCCACAAAAAACTTATCCCTTTCCATACAACCTCCTTTCCCTTCAATCACTACGTGCATCCTATTTTGTTTTGACTGAAGTTATGTATTGACTTGGATTGCTTCTAGAGTTATTATATGTTTACAATAGGTTTCTTTTAAGACCTATTATTTATCTATTTGGAGGTATTTATTATGAATATGGTTATTATTGGAACTATTTTAAAGGATAGAATCAAAGAAAAAGGATATACCCAAGAAGAATTTTGTGAATTAGTAGGAATCGGATTATCTAGTTTGAAGAAATACATGAATGGAAAAGTATTTTATTCGATAGATACGCTTGAGCTCTTTGCAAATGCACTTGATTGTTCATACGATTATCTTCTTGGAAAAAGCAAAACTCCCAACCCTGAATTGCACGAGGTTAAAGAGTTAACAAGATTACAGGATAATGCAATCGAATATTTACAGGATTACGCAAAAGAATATGACAGCAACGACAATGCTAAACGCTTTTTAGATACATTAAGCACAATAATTTCTGAAGAATTCATTGTAGACAGAATCGTCGATTATCTGTATATCGATGATAAAGAAGAACTGCTAATTGAACAAGACAGTGTTCTTCCTCAACCAGGTATCTATGTTGGGAAATCATATTTAAGCATTCCTGACATTGAAGATGCATATATGCTAGGGATTGTAAAAGCCCTGGTAAAAACAAAAGAACAAATAAAAAGAAAGGATGATGTTATGTGAGATTACCTAATGGCTACGGAGGTGTCGTAAAGCTCTCTGGAAAAAGAAGAAAACCATATGCGGCACGAGTTACTGCCGGATGGAAACTAAACGAAAGAACAGGTAAAGCTGTTCAACAATATCAAATACTTGGCTATTCTGAAACAAAGGCAGGCGCCTTACAAATTCTTGCCAAGTATAATGATAATCCAATTGACTTATCAGCTATGAAACTAACCTTTGAAGACATCTATAACAGATGGGCAGAGGAAAAATATCCAACTATTTCTCCATCAAATGTAAATGGTTATAAAGCTTCATTTGCACTATGTAGTGGTATTGCTAACAAACCATTCAAAGACATTAAGCTGGATGATTTACAGCGTGTTGTTGACACATGTGGAAAGAACTATCCAACACTCAGGAAACTCTTAGTTCTCTTCCACCAGATTTATGAATACGCATTAAAGCATGAGCTCACCACAAAGGATTACTCTGAATTTGTAGATATATTAAAGTATAAGGATCGTAATCCAAATAAAGCTGACAGAAACAGATTAACTTCTGAAGAAATTGATAAAATATGGACTATGAAAGACGATAAGTATTATCAGATTGTATTGATGCTTATATATAATGGTGTCAGAATTTCTGAACTACTGGATTTAAAAAAAGAAAATGTACATCTTGATAAACAATATTTTGATGTGATTGACAGTAAAACAGAAAATGGTATCAGAAAGGTTCCCATTGCTGATAAGGTCTTAGATTTCTACAAAAACTGGTATAACGACAATATCGAATCAGAATACCTGCTTCACACAGAAGACGGAAAACATTTTCTATATAGTAACTATTACGATAGCTACTTCAAACCACTTATGAAAAACCTAAGCATAGAGAAAACTCCACACTGCTTACGACACACATGCATATCAATGCTGGCAGATGCACATGTAGACCAGACGACAATTAAAAAGATAGTAGGGCATTCAGGAGCTATGACTCTTACCGAAAAGGTTTATACTCATATGGATATTGGAGAATTAGTAAAAGCAATTAACCAAATTTAGGCGATACAGATACTTGCCGGTTACTTGCCACCTTAGAAAGGATGTTATCAAAATGATTAAACCCAACAAAAAGGGATGCCTCCCAACCAGAAATATCTGATGGAAAACATCCCTAATAATTTACATATAAATGTCTATTATATGTTACTTTTAAGTTACTTGTTTGTTACTTATCTACCCAAATCAAGCACTTTTCAGTAACATCCACAACTCTTGAAATCCAGCAAATAAGCCATTTCCCGAACTTCCAAAAGTAGCACATATTATCTCTTTGAGAACTGTGGTGCTCTTCTTGCTGCTTTGAGACCATATTTCTTTCTTTCTTTCATTCTTGGATCTCTTGTTAAGAATCCTGCTTTCTTCAATGTTGGACGGAATTCTGAGTCAACATGTAATAAAGCTCTTGAAATACCATGTCTGATAGCTCCAGCCTGTCCTGTGTATCCACCACCATGAACATTAACGATAACGTCATATTTGTCAGCTGTGTTTGTAGCTACTAAAGGCTGTTTAACGATAACCTTTAATGTTTCAAGACCAAAGTACTCATCTAATGATCTTTTATTTATTGTGATATCACCTTTACCTGGTACCAAATATACTCTAGCGATACTCTTTTTTCTTCTACCTGTTCCGTATAATTTTTCTGTTTTAGCCACTGTAATTTCCTCCTTTCAGGTTCCCACTAAAATGTTAATACTTCTGGTTTCTGTGCTGCCTGCTCATGGTCAGGACCTGCGTAAACGTGAAGCTTTGTAATCATTTCTCTTCCTAAAGGTCCCTTTGGAAGCATTCCCTTAACTGCCAACTCGATAACCTTTTCAGGTTTCTTAGCCATCATTTCTCTTAATGTAGCTTCTTTCATACCACCTACATAATCTGAATGGCTGTAATATATTTTCTGATCAAGTTTCTTTCCTGTAACTTTGATCTTATCTGCATTTACAACTATAACATAGTCACCTGTATCAATGTGTGGTGTATATGTTGGTTTATTTTTTCCTCTTAAAACTTTTGCGATTTCTGATGATAAACGTCCTAATGTATATCCTGTAGCATCAACTACATACCATTTTCTCTCAATTGTTGCTGGACTTGCCATGAAACTCTTCATTGGTTTACCTCCTATGATATAATAAATAATTGTTTAATATATGTTATAAATACTTTTACCGGGGCTTTGGCTTAAGCATTTACATCCTGATATATGGGCAGACTTTAAGAATACTGCGTCGCCACAGTAAAATATTATATTACAGTGTATTTTTTGTGTCAACCCTTTTTTGACCATAACCGGACTTTTTGTTACTATTTACAGCCAATGTCATTTACTTAAGCGAATTTATTATTTTGTCAGGAATCCTCATACTCAATTCCAATAAGGGTTAATCCCTTTGCCGGTGCCTTTGGGCCAGCCATGTTTCTATCCCTTGCCTCTAAAATATCCTTTACATGCTCAGGTGGATACACCTTAAGCCCAACCTTAATCAGCGTGCCTACAATTATTCTTACCATATTGTATAGGAAACCATTTCCTGATACTCGAATTCTGATTATATCCTCTTCTTTTTCCACTGACAATTCATAAATTGTCCTTATCGTATCCGTAACCTGTGTTCTTGATGAGCAGAAGCTTTTAAAATCGTGTTCACCCACAATATATTCCGATGCTTTCTTCATCTTATCAACATCCAGATTCATATAGACAAAATTCGTGTACAAACGTCTTGTAGGGTCATCAAATCTTCGATTAAGAATTTTATATTCATAAGTCTTTTTGCTCTTACAGAATCTCGGATGAAAATCAATCGGCACCTCACAGGAATCAATAATCCTGATATCCTCTGGCAGTCTTTGATTTAACGCAAAACAAATTTTCTCAGGTGGAATCTTTGATATTGTGTCAAACACCGCCACATTTCCCAGGGCGTGAACTCCCGAATCTGTTCTGCTGGCCCCAATTACAGTAATATCCTCATTTAACATTCTGCTAAGCTCACGATTAATTATTTCCTCCACCGTTATACCATTAATTTGTACTTGCCAGCCACAATAATTCGTGCCGTCATAACCGATAATTAGTTTAACGCGACGCTTTTTTTCCAGTAAGCCAACCTGTTTATTCTCATTATTTTCCAGTAAACCAACCTGTTTATTCTCATTATTTTCCAATAAATCTGCCTGTTTATTCTCATTATTTTCCAAACCTGTTTCATCCACTTTTACACTCACTTCCTTTCATTTATGTAAACTTTTTCTCAATATATAAACCTTTTTCAACCACATTTTCACATCTGTTTTCTGACAATTCTATACTCATCATCCAGTTGATAATATGGACAGTCATAATTTGAGTCCGTCATCAATCTTACAACGTCATCCTCATCCATGTTAACCTGGCACAAATAATCCTCATATTCCTCATCATAAGCATAAAATGTACATGTATTACAATCCGAAGCCATCATAACCTCCATTTCAATAAGAAATCAATCCTAACAATCTGATTAAAATATAATCTAACTGCTATTAGCAATAAAATAAACAAAACAACTAATACATAAGCGGCAATATCTCTGCTTTCATACACTAATGGGTGCATTTTTGTACGTCCCTTACCACCTCTGTAGCATCTTGCATCCATTGCGGTTGCTAAATCATTAGCCCTCCTGAAAGCAGAAACAAAAAGTGGCACCAAAATTGATGAAAGGCTTT
Organism: Lachnospiraceae bacterium; assembly: GCA_050309585.1. Taxonomy (GTDB): domain Bacteria; phylum Bacillota; class Clostridia; order Lachnospirales; family Lachnospiraceae; genus Bovifimicola. Next base: position 8,347 of record JBNRML010000001.1, on the reverse strand, counting down.
TAATCTTCTTAGAAATTCCACCATTTTCAAAATCCGCTCCCCTGGCAATTTGTGCTTTTCTTATTTTGTCAGTTTCCTCTGCAAGAATTGGAATAAAACGCAATGCGATTGACATCATCATTGCAATCTCGTGAATTGGAACCTTAATAATAGTCAGAAATCCCAATCCTCTCTCAATACCATCAGTAATGCTGTTTGGTGTTGTAGTCAGTGTAAGAAGTGATGATGCCAAAATTATCAATACAAATCTTACGGTTATTAACGCTGTTTTCACAATACCCTCATATGTGATAACAATAAATTTCCATTTAAATACAACATCTCCCGGAGTAAAAAACAGGTTGAAAAATGCGCCAATCAACACAATTGTTATTACAGCCCTCAAGCCACGAAATATAAATCTATATGGTATTTTTGCAAATTTAATCAACATAAGCAATACCATCCCCGACAAAATGTAGGACACAAAATTATCGCTCATGAAAAGCATACAAACATACATAAAAAAGCAAAATAGTTTTGTCCTTGGGTCAAGTCTGTGAATTTGTGAATCGCTCTGGTAATATTGACCCAATGTAATATCTTTAAGCATTTACTCTGACTCCTCCTAAAGCTTCCCCAATGTTAAGTATTGAAGTATCCACTTCATATCCGTATTCCTTTAACTTAATCATCACTTTTTTGATAATCGGCACATCAAGTCCAATGCCTTCCAATAAATCCTTTTTGTCAAATACACTTCTTTTGTCGTCATCAATTAGTACTCTTCCTTCTGACATTACGACTAGTCGTTTTACGTAATCAGCCATATCTTCCATACTGTGTGAAACAACAATAATCGTTGTGTTATTTTCAGCATTAATTTCCAAAAGTAAATTGAATAATTCTTTTCTTGATTTTGAATCCAATCCCGCGGTGGGCTCATCAAGTACCAGAATCTCCGGCTCCATGGCTAAAATCCCGGCAATGGCCACTCTTCTCTTTTCTCCGCCAGACAACTCAAAAGGAGATTTTCCCAACATTTCCCGTGAAATATTCATTCTATCTAGTGCTTCCCTGGCCTTCTTTTCAGCAATTTCCTTTTCAAGTCCCTTATTTAAAGGTCCAAACATCACATCCTTAAGCACCGTTTCCTCAAAAAGCTGACTTTCAGGATACTGGAACACAATTCCCACATTGCAATGCATTTTCTGCCTGTTATATTTCTTTTCAAAAATATTTTCATTTCTGTATAAAACATTTCCTTCAACTGGCTTTATAAGACCTGTCATAACCTGAACCAGACTAGATTTTCCTGAGCCGGTGTGTCCCACAATTCCAATAATCTCACCTGCATGCACATCCATATCAATGGAATCCAATGCCCTTGACTCCATTTCAGTATCCTTTTCATATATAAGACTCACGTTTTCCAGTCTGATTATTCTTTCAGTATTTTGTTCATTGATATCCTTTGTTATTTCCAAATTGTTTTCACAATTTTTTATTCTGTATGAATTATTTTCCAATATAAAACTGATATCATCTTTTCCATTTTTTTTAACAAATTCCCTTAGAAATTCATCCATGGTAAAAGGTATTCCCTTATTAACATCATATATTTCCATTTCACCAAGCCTTATGGCAAACTCTGATATTTTAGGCATTTCCAAATTAAACTCGGACAATAGTCTGTTATTTCCAAACACCACATCACGTGTGCCTGAATCCACAATTTTCCCCTCATTCATCAAATATATTCTGTCAGCCATTATAGCCTCATCCATATGATGGGTTATCAATACAACTGTCATTGACTCCCTTTTATTCAAATAGGATATCAATTCCATAATATCCCTTCTGCCCTCAGGGTCCAACATTGCAGTAGGCTCATCAAAAACCATACACTCAGGTTTCATTGCCAGCGAAGAAGCAATTGCCACCCTCTGCTTCTGTCCTCCCGACAAATGATTTGGAGATTTTTTATTAAAAGGTCTCATGTCCACCTTTTTTAGTGCTTCATCCACAATACTCCATATTTTTTTAGTTTCTATCCCCAAATTCTCCGGACCAAACCCCACATCTTCTTCCACTGTGACACCAACAATCTGATTGTCAGGATTTTGAAATACCATTCCACAGTTTCTTCGTATTTCCCATAATTTATCAACGTCAGCAGTAGATTTTCCATCAATGTACATTGTTCCCTCATCAGGAATCAAGAGACCATTCATGTGCCTTGCCAGCGTGGATTTTCCTGAACCGTTAGGTCCCAATAGAGCAATAAATTCCCCTTTCTCTATCTCTATATTAATGTCATCAAGAATCGTTTTTTTCCGAATAACTTCATTATTTTCATTTCTAACCTTAATTTTGTATTTTAATTCTTTACCTTCGATTATTTTCTTCATATATTCTTAATCCTAGAAAAATAGGAAGGAAAATAAATTTTCCTTCCTAATACAATATCATTATATTACACTAATTCAATAATAACCTGCATTGCTGCATCACCTTTACGCTGACCAATCTTAACGATTCTTGTGTATCCACCTTTTCTATCAGCATACTTTGGTGCGATTTCATCGAATAACTTCTGTGTCAAATCAACAGTCTTTGTATTCTTCTTTCTTCCTGCTCCTTCAGCTGGAACTTCTTTAACTGTGTAAAGAACTTTCTTCATCTGTCTTCTAGCATGAAGTCTTGAAGGGCTATCCTTTTTGATAGTCTTGTCAACAAATTCAACCTTGTCAACTTTCTTTCCATCAACTACTTCTTTAACTCTCTTGCCGTCTTTATCTTTTACATAAACTTTAGCTTTAACTGTAACCTCTTCGAAGTTATCCTTTTCTTTAACTGCCATAGCAATAAGGCTTTCAACTATCTTGCGAACTTCTTTAGCTCTTGTTTCAGTTGTTTCAATCTTTCCATTTTCGATTAAAGCTGTTGCAAGACTTCTAAGCATAGCTTTTCTCTGTGCAGAAGTTCTACCAAGTTTTCTATATCCTGCCATTTCTAATCTTACCTCCTTTACTTAGGAACATTAATTATACATCATCTTTCAAATGCAAACCTAACTCTTTAAGTTTAGCATACACTTCTTCCAATGACTTACGTCCAAGATTTCTAACCTTCATCATATCATCCGAAGTCTTGTTTGTTAATTCCTGAACTGTGTTGATACCAGCTCTCTTCAAACAGTTGAAAGAACGAACTGATAACTCTAATTCATCAATGTTCATCTCTAACACTTTAACTTTTTCGTTAACCTCTGGTGCAGCCATAACATCAACGTTCACAGCCTTCTCTGAAAGGTTAATAAAGAAGTTCAAGTGCTCACTTAAAACTTTTGCTGCCAAACTAACTGCTTCATCTGGAGCAAGTGTTCCGTTTGTATATACATCTAATGTAAGTTTATCAAAATCTGTTACCTGACCTACACGAGTGTTCTGAATTTGCATATTAACTCTCTCTACTGGTGTGTAGATAGAATCGATTGCAATAACGCCAATAGGTAAATCTTCGTTTTTGTTCTTGTCAGAACTTACGTATCCTCTACCTTTAGTAATTGTAAGCTCAGCATAGAACTTACTATCACTTCCACCGTTTAATGTGGCAATAACCAAATCCTTATTAAGGATTTCGATATCAGAATCAACCTGAATATCACCTGCAGTTACCACACCATCACCGACTTTATCGATATATCCAATCACAGGAACATCGCTTTCACTATTGTTTTTAATAGCTAAGCATTTGATGTTCATAATGATTTCAGTAACATCTTCTTTTACTCCGGCGATTGAGCTGAATTCATGCAAAACTCCATCGAATTTAACCTGACTTACAGCCGCTCCTGGCAATGAAGAAAGCATAATTCTTCTCAATGAATTACCAAGAGTTGTACCATAACCTCTTTCAAGAGGTTCTACAACAAATTTACCATATTTATTATCATCAGAGATTTCCACAATCTCAACATTTGGTACTTGAAAATCGAACACTAAAAAGCCCCTCCTTTTTCTGTTTTAGGAATTGCCTAAGCTTACTTCGAATACAATTCGACGATAAGCATCTCGTCAACAGGTACATCTATAATCTCTCTTGTTGGGATTTCTTTAACAACACCACTAAGATTTTCATGGTCAGCCTCTAACCATTCTGGTACTAATCTTCCGTCTGTTACCTCTAAAATCTGTTTATATCTGTCTGAAGACTTGTGTTTTTCTTTGATTTCAATTGTATCGCCAGCTTTTACTAAGTATGAAGGTATATTAACCTGCTTACCATTAACCAATACATGCTTGTGGTCAACGATCTGTCTAGCTTCTTTTCTTGTTCTAGCATATCCTAAACGGAATAACACGTTGTCAAGTCTTAACTCAAGTAAAATCATAAGATTTTCACCTGTCATACCGTTCATTTTCTGTGCTTTTGCGAAATAATTTCTGAAAGGCTTCTCTAATACACCATAGATGAATTTTGCCTTCTGTTTTTCTCTTAACTGAAGACCATACTCACTCATCTTTTTATTTGCTCTATTTAACTGTCTTGTTGATTTTTTATCTATTCCTAAATACACTGGATCCAAACCAAGTGATCTACATCTTTTAAGAACAGGAACTCTATTTACTGCCATCTATCTGCACCTCCTATTAGACTCTTCTACGTTTTGGTGGACGGCATCCATTGTGAGGAACTGGAGTAACGTCCTTTATGCTTGTTACTTCAAGACCACATGCCTGAAGTGCACGAATTGCTGCTTCACGTCCTGAGCCTGGGCCCTTAACCATAACATCTACTGATTTTAAGCCATGTACCAAAGCTGCTTTAGTAGCAGTTTCCGCTGCCATCTGAGCTGCATAAGGAGTAGATTTCTTTGAACCTCTAAATCCCAGACCACCTGCACTTGCCCAAGAAAGAGCATTACCTTCAGTATCTGTTAATGTTACGATTGTATTATTAAAAGATGATTGAATGTGTGCCTGTCCGCGTTCAACGTTTTTCTTGACACGCTTTTTTGTCACTTTTTTTGTAACTTTAGCCATTTTAAACTAACCTCCCTTATGGGTTCTTTCTATAATATTTGTCGGAATCAATACAATTCCCAGTTGATAAATTCTAAAAATAAATGTAAATACTGTCTAATTATTTCTTCTTATTAGCAACAGTACGCTTTGGACCTTTACGTGTTCTTGCATTTGTTTTTGTCTTCTGTCCACGAACCGGAAGTCCCTGTCTGTGACGTTTTCCTCTATAACATCCGATTTCCTGTAATCTCTTGATGTTCATAGCGATTTCTCTTCTTAAATCACCTTCAACAGTCTGACTTGCGTCTATAACTTCACTAATTCTCTTAACTTCATCGTCTGTTAAATCTCTAACACGAGTGTCAGGATCAACATTAGCCTCTGCAAGAATACGATTTGAACTTACTCTACCGATACCATAGATATAAGTTAATCCGATTTCTACACGTTTTTCTCTTGGTAAATCAACACCTGAAATACGAGCCATGTGTGTATTACACCTCCATCAATAAATTCTTTTTTAATAATCCTGCACCATACGTAGCCCGTCATCGCTGACGTCTGAAATGTTGTACGCAGACACATTCATATTTCCATAATGTATAGTTATATTTTATAGTAACGAACAACTAATCCTAGTGTTTCATTACTGCAGCCGCATAACAAAATGACATATCTTTCGATATGCACCACAAACAAGCTAAAAATTAGCCCTGTCTCTGTTTGTGCTTAGGATTTTCACAGATAATTCTGATGCTTCCTTTTCTTTTAATTACTTTGCATTTTTCGCAAATTGGTTTAACTGATGATCTTACTTTCACAGTAAATCCTCCTTTCACAAAAAAGTCCGAGTATTACTATAACATAATAAAATTAATCTGACAAGTATATTTTCTGAAAAAGTACAATATATTTTTATTTATGTTTATTTATCTCTCCAGACGATTCTGCCCTTTGACAAATCATATGGTGATAATTCAATAGTAACCTTATCTCCCGGAAGAATACGAATAAAGTTCATTCTTAATTTTCCACTGATATGTGCTAATACCTTGTGTCCATTTTCAAGTTCAACCTGAAACATGGCATTTGGTAATTTCTCTAAAACTGTTCCTTCGACTTCAATTACATCCGATTTTGACATACTAACAACCTCCTGTTTCCTGCTTATAACATTTGATAGCTCTTTTTACATCTTCATTAATAATTTTAATATTTGAATCTATTTTTTTCAAAATCTCGTCATCTGTACAATTAATTGTCTGAATATGCTTAATTTTCTTTTTCTTAGGTTTTTCAACCGTTCTGGCTTTTCCATCTGCCAGAAATACATATTCTCCTTCTGCACCTACGATAATGAATATTTCTCCCTTATCATGGCCTGCCTTTGATTTTGCAAATTCTCCTATCCTAAATGATGCCATCAAATTACCAGCCTTTCTATGTTAAATATTATAAGTATATGATTAATTATTCTGCAAGGTAAGAATTTCAGGTTCACCGTCTGTTATCAGAACGGTATTCTCATAATGTGCAGATAGCGAACCATCCTTCGTGACTACTGTCCAGCCGTCATCTGTCCATTTCACTGCGTAGTTACCTGCATTTATCATTGGCTCAATTGCCAGTGTCATTCCGGCCTGAAGCCTTAGTCCTCTGTTTTTTTGTTTAAAATTCGGTATTGAGGGATCCTCATGCAAGCTTGTTCCAATTCCATGGCCTACTAAATCTCTTACCACTCCATATCCGAAGCTCTCAGCATAATCAGATATAGCTGCCGATATCTCGTGCAAATGACACCCGGCCTTTGCATATTTTATTCCTTCAAAAAAGCATTGTTTTGTAACATCAATGAGCTTCTGTGCCTCCGGACTAATCTGTCCAACCCCATAGGTTCTGGCTGCATCCGAGTGATATCCTTTATATATCAGCCCTGCGTCAAGACTTACAATATCACCTTCCTTAAGCTTTCTCTTCTTACTAGGAATACCATGCACAACTTCATTATTAACAGAAATACAAACTGCAGCGGGAAATCCCTGATAATTCTTAAAATTTGGAACACATCCAAGTTTCTTTATCATATCCTCCGCAATTCTGTTTATTTCATAAGTAGAAATTCCAGGTCTGACAGCTTCACCCATTTTATTGTGAACCTGTTCAAGCAGTCTGCATGATTCTCTCATTAATTCTATCTCTCTTTGAGATTTTATCGTAACAGACATTGGATTAAGCTCCTAAAATCTTAATGATATCAGCAAATACTTCGCCCATATCTTTTGTGCCATCAACTTCAACTAATACTTTTTTACCATTATAGTAATCAATTAATGGCTGTGTCTGCTCATGATAAACATTAAGTCTCTTTAATACTGTTTCCGGCTTATCATCATCTCTTAAAATAAGCTCTTTTCCACATTTGTCACAAATTCCTTCAACCTTTGTTGGAATGTGAACGATATGATAAGTAGCTCCGCATTCAACACATGCTCTTCTTCCTGACATTCTCTTAACAATGTTTTCATCTGGAACTTCAACGTTAATTGCAAAGTCAATTGATGAACCCATTTTCTCTAATGCAGCATCAAGACTTTCAGCCTGTGGAATTGTTCTTGGGAAACCATCAAGAACATATCCGTTCTTACAGTCATCCTGAGCAACTCTGTCAACTACGAGATCAACTACTAATTCATCTGGAACAAGGAGTCCCTGATCCATATATGTCTTAGCTTTCATTCCGAGCTCTGTACCATTTTTGATGTTTGCTCTGAAAATATCTCCCGTTGAGATATGTGGAATTGAATATTTGTCTGCAATCATTTTAGCCTGTGTGCCTTTTCCTGCACCAGGTGCGCCTAACATTATAATTTTCATATTCTTTTATCCTTTCTACGATTATCTTCTCAATATGAAATAACAATATCTTTAATCTAACAATGGAACGCAACATTTGTTGCGTCCCATTTTATATATTTTTAATCCAATAAAAATCCTTTATAGCTGCGAACCACCATCTTAGACTCGACGTTCTTAATGGTCTCAAGAACTACACCTACAATGATGATTAATGAAGTTCCACCGAATGAAACATTGGCTCCAGCTAAACCAGCAGCAGCAATAGGAATTGTTGCAACAATGAGTAAGCCGATCGCACCAATAAATACTATATAGTTTAATATATTAGTTAAGTATTCCTGAGTAGGTTTTCCTGGTCTGATACCTGGAATAAATCCACCCTGTTTCTTCATATTCTCAGCCACTTCAACTGGATTAAATGTAATTGATGTATAGAAGTAAGCAAATGCTACAACTAATATGATATATACAATATATCCAAT